>NZ_CP063832.1:4815000-5062500 GCF_023277925.1 Pseudomonas entomophila | reverse complement strand
TGGCGCTGCGGTCGCCCCGCATGACGGGGGACAGGCACCTGCCGGTCCCTACTTCTATATAGAAGAAAGAGCGCCCCAAAAACAAAGCGGGGAGACCCGATGGCCTCCCCGCTTCTTTTCAACCCTTAAAGGCTAGGAAACGCAAACTGCGAAGCCTCATGGCTGGCACGCTGCGGCCAGCGCTGGGTAATCGCCTTGCGACGGGTATAGAAACGCACCCCATCCGGACCATAGGCGTGCAGGTCGCCAAACAGCGAACGCTTCCAACCACCGAAGCTGTGATAAGCCACCGGCACCGGCAGCGGCACGTTCACACCCACCATGCCCACTTCAATCTCATCGCAGAACAGCCGAGCCGCCTCACCATCACGCGTGAAGATGCACGTACCATTGCCATACTCGTGCTCGTTGATCAGCTGCATCGCCTGCTCCAAGCTGTTCACGCGAACAACACACAGCACCGGCCCGAAGATCTCTTCCTTGTAGATGCGCATCTCAGGGGTGACGTTATCGAACAGCGTGCCACCGACGAAGTAACCCTCTTCGTTACCGCCTACGCGATAACCACGCCCATCGACCACCAGCTTGGCACCAGCAGCGACACCATCGTCGATGTAACCCACCACCTTGTCACGGGCAGCGGCAGTCACCAGCGGCCCCATGTCCAGGCCACAGGAAGTGCCGGCACCGATCTTCAGCGCCTTGATCTGCGGCTCCAGCTTGGCGATCAAGGCATCGGCCACCTGGTCACCGACACACACAGCCACCGAGATAGCCATGCAGCGCTCGCCGCAAGAACCGTAGGCCGCGCCCATCAGCGCGCTGACAGCGTTGTCCAGATCGGCGTCCGGCATCAGCACCGCGTGGTTCTTCGCCCCGCCCAGTGCCTGGACGCGCTTGCCGCGCTTGGTGCCCTCGGCATAGATGTATTCGGCAATCGGAGTCGAACCAACGAAACTCAGCGCCTTGACTTCCGGCGCCTCGATCAGCGCGTCGACGGCTTCCTTGTCACCATGCACAACATTGAGGATGCCCTTCGGCAGGCCAGCTTCCAGCAACAACTGAGCAATAAACAGCGTGGAACTCGGGTCACGCTCGGAAGGCTTGAGGATGAAGGCGTTGCCACAAGCGATGGCCAGCGGGTACATCCACAGCGGCACCATGGCCGGGAAGTTGAACGGGGTGATACCAGCAACCACGCCCAGCGGCTGGAAGTCCGACCAGGCATCGATGTTCGGGCCGACGTTACGGCTGTACTCGCCTTTCAGCACTTCCGGCGCGGCGCAGGCGAACTCGACGTTCTCGATACCACGCTTGAGCTCGCCCGCGGCGTCTTCCAGAGTCTTGCCATGCTCCTCGCTGATCATCTGCGAGATCTTCGCTTCGTGCTGCTCAAGCAGTTGCTTGAAGCGGAACATCACCTGGGCGCGCTTGGCTGGTGGGGTGTTGCGCCAGGCTGGGAAGGCGGCCTTGGCCGAGTCGATGGCCTGCTGGACGGTGGCGCGGCTGGCCAGTTCGACCTTGCGCACAGCCTGGCCGGTGGACGGGTTGAAGACGTCGGCGGTACGTTCGCCCTTGGTGACCAGCTCGCCGTGGATCAGGTGCTGAACAATGCTCATGCAGAACTCCAGATAAAGAAGGTGGAAGCAGGCGCGCGATGCTCACGCGCCCGACATCGAAATCAGAAAGATCAGTCGACCTTGTTCAGGGCTTCGCCCACCGCGTCGAACAGGCGATCCAGTTCCTGTGGCTGGGTGTTGAAGGTTGGCCCGAACTGTAGGGTGTCGCCGCCGAAGCGCACATAGAAGCCCGCTTGCCACAGCTTCATCGCCGCTTCGTACGGACGCACGATCGCATCACCGTCGCGGGCGGCGATCTGAATGGCACCGGCCAGGCCGTAGTTGCGGATGTCGACGACGTTCTTGGTCCCCTTGACGCCGTGCAACAGCTTCTCGAAGTGCGGCGCCAGCTCGGCGGCGGCCTGCACCAGGTTCTCTTTCTGCAGCAGGTCCAGGGCGGCGATGCCGGCGGCGCAGGCCACAGGGTGCGCCGAGTAGGTGTAGCCGTGGGGAAACTCCACTGCGTACTCAGGCGTCGGCTGGTTCATGAAGGTCTGGTAGATCTCGCCAGTGGCAACCACCGCGCCCATCGGGATCGCACCGTTGGTGACCTGCTTGGCGATGCACATCAGGTCCGGGGTGACACCGAACGCTTCGGCACCGGTCATGGCGCCCATGCGCCCGAAGCCGGTGATGACTTCGTCGAAGATCAACAGGATATTGTGCTGGCTGCAGATCTCGCGCAGGCGCTTCAGGTAACCCTTCGGCGGCGGCAGCACGCCAGCGGAGCCGGCCAGCGGCTCGACGATCACCGCGGCGATGTTCGAGGCATCATGCAACTCGATCAGTTTGAGCATTTCGTCAGCCAGGGCGATGCCGCCCTCCTCCGGCATGCCCTTGCTGAAGACGTTGGCGGGCAGCACGGTGTGTGGCAGGTGGTCGACGTCCAGCAACTGCCCAAACAGTTTGCGGTTGCCGTTGACGCCGCCCAGGCTGGTGCCGGCGATGTTCACGCCATGATAGCCACGGGCGCGACCGATGATCTTGGTCTTGGTCGCCTGGCCTTTCAGGCGCCAGTAGGCGCGGACCATCTTCAGCGCGGTGTCGGCGCATTCGGAACCGGAGTTGGTGAAGAACACGTGGTTCAGGTCACCCGGCGTGAGATTGGCGATCTTCTCGGCCAGTTGGAACGACAGCGGGTGGCCGAACTGGAAGGCCGGAGAGTAGTCGAGGGTGGCGACCTGGCGGGCCACCGCCTCGCTGATCTCCTTGCGGGTATGCCCGGCACCGCAGGTCCACAAGCCCGACAAGGCGTCGAAGATCTTGCGGCCTTTGTCGTCGACCAGGTAGTTGCCTTCGGCCGCCACGATCAGGCGCGGATCGCGCTGGAAGTTGCGGTTGGCGGTGTAAGGCATCCAGTGGGCATCCAGCTTGAGCTGGCTGGCCAGGCCGGCCTGGGCGGTTTCGGGCATGTTCATCGGCGGTTCCTCGGAAGACGATTAGGCAACGATGGGGTGTTGTTGCAGCTAAGTTGTCACGGCGATAAAGTTCGAAAAACCCAGCATTTCTAACCTTCAGTCAGCGGATAACTAAACTAATGAGCCGGCGCCCCGATCCCCTCGCCCAGGTCAGCGATTTCGACATCCGTCTGTTGAAGATCTACCGCAGCGTCGTTGAGTGCGGCGGCTTCTCGGCGGCGGAGAACGTGCTGGGAATCGGCCGCTCGGCGATCAGCCAGCAGATGAACGACCTCGAGCAACGCCTGGGCCTGCGCCTGTGCCAGCGCGGTCGCGCCGGTTTCTCGCTGACGGAGGAGGGCCGCGAGGTCTACCACTCGGCGCTGCAACTGCTCAGCGCCCTGGAAACGTTCCGCACCGAGGTCAATGGCCTGCACCAGCACCTGCGCGGCGAGTTGAACATCGGCTTGACCGACAACCTGGTCACCCTGCCGCACATGCGCATCACCCACGCCTTGGCCGAACTGAAGGACCGTGGTCCCGATGTGCACATCCAGATCCGCATGATCGCCCCCAGCCAGGTCGAGCAAGGGGTGCTCGATGGCAGCCTGCATGTGGGGGTGGTGCCGCAGACCAGCCCACTGTCCGGGCTTGAGTACCAGCCACTTTACAGCGAGCGTTCGCTACTCTACTGCGCGGTCGGACACCCGCTGTTCTATGCCGATGACCAGCAGATCGATGACGCGCGCCTCAACAGCCAGGACGCCATCGCCCCGACCTTCCGCCTGCCTGCCGACATCCAGGCGCACTATCAGGCCCTGCACTGCACCGCCAGTGCCTCGGACCGCGAAGGCATGGCCTTCCTCATACTGACAGGCCGCTACATCGGCTACCTGCCCGACCACTACGCGATGTTCTGGGTGCAACAAGGCCGTCTGCGCGCGTTGAAGCCGGCGCAACGCTTCTACGACCTGAGCTTGAGCTGGGTGACCCGCAAGGGGCGCAGGCCGAACCTGGTGCTGGAAAGCTTCCTCGAGAGCCTGTCTGCGACACGCTGATGCCTGTGCCTGACGCTAATGCTTGTCACTTCGGCGCAGGCAGGTAATCTGTCCAACATTCGTTGTCACCGACCCGTCCGGAATCGTCCATGACCCTAGAAGTCCCTGCGCATCGCTCCCCCACCTCGGGCAAGCCCGCCGGCCGCATCCGCCAGAAGAACGAGCAGGCCATCATCCAGGCCGCCGAAGACGAATTCGCCCGCCACGGCTACAAGGGCACGAGCATGAACACCATCGCGCTCAAGGCCGGGCTGCCCAAGGCCAACCTGCACTACTACTTCACCAACAAGCTGGGCCTGTACATCGCGGTGCTGAGCAACATCATCGAGCTGTGGGACAGCACCTTCAACGCCCTGAGCGTCGAGGACGACCCGGCCGAGGCGCTGAGCCAGTACATCCGCACCAAGATGGAATTCTCCCGACGCAACCCGCAGGCCTCGCGAATCTTCGCCATGGAAGTGATCAGTGGCGGCGAATGCCTGAGCGAATACTTCAGCGCCGACTACCGCGAATGGTTCCGTGGCCGCGCCGCGGTGTTCCAGGCCTGGATCGACGCCGGCAAGATGGACCCGGTGGACCCGGTGCACCTGATCTTCCTGCTCTGGGGCAGCACCCAGCACTATGCCGACTTCGCCACCCAGATCTGCCAGGTCACCGGCCGCACCCGCCTGACCAAGCAGGATATGGAAGACGCCAGCAACAACCTTATCCACATCATTCTCAAAGGCTGCGGCATCACCACGCCCGCCTGACCTGAACCTATGCCTTCTACCCTGCTCGAGCTCTGCGAGTTCCGCGAGGACATCCGCAAGAGCCGTTTCATCACCCTCGCCGGCCCCATCAGCAGTGCCGCCGAGGCAATGGCCTTCATCGAACGCCACAGCGACCTGGCGGCCACCCACAACTGCTGGGCCTGGAAGCTCGGCGGCCAGTACCGCAGCAGCGACGATGGCGAACCTGGCGGTACCGCCGGGCGGCCGATCCTCGCCGCCATCGAAGCCCAGGACTGCGATCAGGTGGTCGTGTTGGTGATTCGCTGGTACGGCGGTATCCAGCTAGGTACTGGTGGCCTGGCCCGCGCCTACGGTGGTGGCGCCAACAAATGCCTGCAGCAGGCGCCCAAGCGGCTGCTCGTGCAACGCAGCGAGTTCAGTTGCAGCTGTACGTTCAGCGAGCTGGCACTGGTCAAGCTGCGTCTGGCGGAAGTGGATGGCCTGGTGCTGGACGAACAATTCACCGCCAACGGTGTGGACCTGCGCATCGCCTTGGGCGACGTCCACCTGGACACACTGCAGCAACAGTACGCGGACATCAGCCGAGGGCGCATCCTGCTGGAGCGGCAATGAACGTTGCCCACATCTACTGTGGGCCTGCCTGTGGATAAGCTTTGGGCACTTTTATGCAGCCCCTGTGTCTCTAAGCCTCCAGGAGGTTGAGCATATTTTGATCACAATTGTGTGACATTGGCCCAAGTGACTGAAAGCCTGTGAGTTATCCCCAGTCCGAGCGGGCTCGACACACAAATACGGGTATTTCCATGTGGCGAGGCTTGCACACAATTACTGTGGAGCAGCTTGTGGATAACCCGTTGAACACCCCGGCAAAAGCCGGTGGCATCGGGCTCCCAGCCTGCCGATCATTTTTTGATCAGACGATGGGCACCTGGACTAAGCTCGTCATCCTGGCTCGCCGCAACCCTGCGGACAGCATTGCCTGTGCATAAGGCTCATCATTGAAAGGAGCATCGAAATGACCCCGAACAAGACCGCCCTGATCATCGGCGCCTCCCGAGGCCTCGGCCTCGGCCTGGTGCAACGCTTGCAAGAGGATGGCTGGAACATTGTCGCCACCGTGCGCGACCCGCAGAAGCCGGGTGCACTGGCCGAGGTCCCCGGTGTGCGCATCGAACGCCTGGAAATGAACGACACTGCACAGCTCGACGACCTCAAGCAGCGCTTGCAAGGCGAGGTGTTCGACCTGGTATTCGTCAACGCCGGGGTGATGGGCCCACTGCCGCAAGACCTGGAGCGCGTCCAGGCGCAGGAAATTGGCGACCTGTTCATGACCAATGCCGTGGCGCCTATCCGTGTCGCCCGCCGCCTGGCCGGCCAGGTTCGCCAAGGCAGCGGCGTGCTGGCGTTCATGAGTTCGATCCTGGGCAGCGTGACCATCCCCGACGGCGGCGAGATCTGCCTGTACAAGGCCAGCAAGGCGGCGCTCAACTCGATGATCAACAGCTTCGTGGTCGAACTGCAACGCCCCGACCTGTGCGTACTGGCCATGCACCCAGGCTGGGTGAAGACTGACATGGGCGGCGAGAACGCCGAGATCGACGTGCTCACCAGCACCCGTGGCATGCTCGAGCAGGTCAAGGCGTACCGCGGCAAGGGCGGGCTGCGCTTCATCAACTACAAGGGCGAAGCGCTCACCTGGTGAATTGAAAGCCGCGCGGCGAGGCAGTAGACTCGAAACCTCGCCCCCGCGGCGGACCTGGATCAGCAGACAGGGCAACACTGAGCTGGCTAACCTGAACCCACTTTCAGAGGAGCCGGCAACATGCCTGCGACCCGCATCTGGTTGAAATCCCCCCTCGCCATCTTCACCGCCAACAATCAAGACGCCCGTGGCGGCTTGGTGATCGAGGACGGCCGCATCACCGAACTGCTTGCCGCCGGCCAAGCCCCCAGCGCACCCTGCGTCCAGATATTCGACGCCCGCGAGCACGTGGTGCTGCCCGGCTTGATCAACACCCACCACCACTTCTACCAGACCCTGACCCGCGCCTGGGCGCCGGTGGTCAACCAGCCCCTGTTCCCCTGGCTCAAGACCCTCTACCCGGTTTGGGCTCGCCTCACACCCGCCAAACTGGAACTGGCCAGCCAAGTCGCCCTGGCCGAGCTGCTGCTGTCGGGCTGCACTACCGCCGCCGACCACCACTACCTGTTCCCAGAAGGCCTGGACAACGCCATCGACGTGCAAGTCGAGGCGGTGCGCAAGCTGGGCATGCGCGCCATGCTCACCCGTGGCTCGATGAGCCTGGGCGAGAAGGACGGTGGCCTGCCACCGCAGCAGACCGTGCAACAGGGCGAAGTGATCCTGGCCGACAGCCAGCGACTTATCCACAGCTACCACGAACGTGGTGACGGCGCCCGCATCCAGATCGCCCTGGCACCCTGCTCGCCGTTCTCGGTAACGCCAGAAATCATGCGCGCCAGCGCCGAACTGGCCGAAGCGCTGGATGTGCGCCTGCATACCCACCTGGCCGAGACCCTCGACGAAGAAGACTTCTGCCTGCAACGCTTCGGCCTGCGTACCGTCGACTATCTGGACAGCGTCGGCTGGCTCGGCCCACGCACCTGGCTGGCCCACGGCATCCACTTCAACCCCGACGAAATCGCCCGCCTGGGCGCGGCCGGCACCGGCATTTGCCATTGCCCGAGCTCGAACATGCGCCTGGCCTCAGGCATCTGCCCGACCGTTGACCTGGAAGCGGCCGGCGCACCAGTAGGGCTCGGGGTCGACGGCTCGGCCTCCAACGACGCCTCGAACATGATCCTCGAGGCCCGCCAGGCCCTGTACCTGCAACGCCTGCGCTATGGCGCCGAACTGATCACCCCGGAACGCGCCCTCGGCTGGGCCACCCGTGGTTCGGCGCAACTGCTGGGCCGCAGCGACATCGGTGAGCTTGCCGTGGGCAAGCAGGCGGACCTGGCGCTGTTCAAGCTCGACGAACTGCGCTTCTCCGGCAGCCATGACCCGCTTTCGGCCTTGCTGCTGTGCGCTGCCGACCGCGCTGACCGGGTGATGGTCGGTGGCCAGTGGCGTGTCATCGACGGCCAGATCGAAGGCCTGGACGTGCAAGGCCTGATCGCCGACCACCGCCAAGCCGCGGCCCGCCTGATCGCCGGTTGACCGATCGAGGGCCTGGCCGGGCGCAATGCCCGGCCAGGCCCTGTAGAATGTCGGCCAACCGTACCTGATCGAGACTGTACACATGTATGAATGGCTGAACGCCTTGCCCAAGGCGGAACTGCACATGCACCTGGAGGGCTCGCTGGAGCCCGAACTGTTGTTCGCCCTGGCCGAACGCAACAAAGTCACCCTGCCCTGGGCCGATGTCGAAACCCTGCGTGGCGCGTACGCCTTCAACAACCTGCAGGAGTTCCTCGACCTCTACTATCAAGGCGCCGATGTCCTGCGCACCGAGCAGGACTTCTACGACCTGACCTGGGCCTACCTGCAACGCTGCAAGGCGCAGAACGTCATCCACACCGAGCCGTTCTTCGACCCGCAGACCCACACCGACCGTGGCATTCCTTTCGAAGTTGTACTGGGCGGCATCACCCAGGCCTTGAAAGATGGCCGTGAACAACTGGGTATCGGCAGCGGCCTGATCCTCAGCTTCCTGCGCCACCTGAGCGAAGATGAAGCACAAAAGACCCTAGACCAGGCCCTGCCCTTCCGCGACGCCTTCGTCGCCGTCGGCCTGGACAGCTCAGAAAAAGGCCACCCGCCCAGCAAGTTCCAGCGTGTCTTCGACCGCGCCCGCAGCGAAGGCTTCCTGACCGTCGCCCATGCCGGCGAGGAAGGCCCGCCCGAATACATCTGGGAGGCGCTCGACCTGCTGAAGATTCAGCGCATCGACCATGGCGTGCGCGCCATCGAGGACGAGCGCCTGATGCAGCGCATCATCGACGAGCAGATCCCGCTGACCGTCTGCCCGCTGTCCAACACCAAGCTGTGCGTGTTCGAGCATATGGGCCAGCACAACATCCTCGACATGCTCGAGCGTGGCGTGAAAGTGACGGTCAACTCGGATGACCCGGCCTATTTCGGTGGCTACGTTACCGAGAACTTCCATGCCCTGTACGAGCATCTCGGAATGACCCAGGACCAGGCCCGACGCCTGGCGCAGAACAGCCTGGACGCCCGCCTGGTGCGCTAACCCACCTGCAGCGCAGGTAGACGGGCGATGCCGTTGATCTGCTGGATGCCGAGCGCGGTGATCTGCACCGCCCGGCTTCCCTCCTGTTCGCGGATCCAGCCCGACTGCAGGAACAGCGTGAGCAGCGCCTGTCCGAGGCTGCCGCCCAGATGCGGGCCCTGGTCGCTCCATTCGCTGCAGTGGCAGACGACACAACCGCGTTGATGCCCAGGTGCCAACGCATCGATATAAAGGCCAAGCGCACCCAACTGCTCCCTGCCCTGCTGGCTGACACACAGGCGCTGTACGCTGCCCTCCAGCCAACCCGCGCGCAACAGGCGCTGGAACAGATCGGCAGCCATCTCACCTCCCAGATGCTCACCACACAAGCGTGCCCTGCGCATCGACAGCGGGACCTGGGCTGGCGCTACTCGAGATGCGGGCGACTGCCCGTTCACCTGCACACTGGCCAGCGCTTCCACCGCCGCGCCAACCTGCGGTGCCGCCAACCGAAAGTATCGTTTGCGCCCGCGGATCTCGAGCTTGAGCAAACCGGCCGACGACAGCAGCGACAGGTGCGCGCACGCCGAAGCAAGGCTCAGCCCCGTGGTCAGCGCCAACTCGTCCGCCGCCCGTGGTGAACCATCGATCAGTGCCCATAGCATGGCGCTGCGCTTGGGGTCGGCCATCAGGCCGGCGACCTGACTGATGGTGCGGACTGCGTTCATGACTGTGTAGCTCCCTGAATGATCTCGTCGGATAGCGACAACCGGCCTCCCCGGGGCGCTGGATTGCGGCGGCAGTATAAGCTGCTGGCCCACCCCGTTAAGTAGGCCGCTGCCGTGGTATCGCGCGGCATGCCTTGCCTGAAACTTCACGATGCCAGCCCGCGTATTGCGCCCGATACTCCCGGAATAGCTTGGCTATCGCCTGGCAGGGTGCGGCCACCGTACGCAGGCAGCCCGACAAGACCGACAACTCGTTACACCAAATACCTGGGATAAAACAGAAAGCTTCCCGCCACCTCCCTACCATGACCGTCAGTCAGAGTCCTGACCTCGATCATGCCGGGCGCCCACAGTGGCGCTAAACTTCAACCGCTTTCGCTCACTGGAGGTGGGTCGCGATGAAGATTGTCGTCAGTGCGTCGAACCGAAACCCGAACTGCCCCTGGCAAGTCCAGCTCGATCAACACGTGGTGAGTTTCCGCAGCGAAGCCGAAGCGCGGGCGTTCGTCGCCGTGCTGGAAACCCGCCTGAAGGCACCACACCCTCTCACGCCGGCAGACTGGACTGCCAGCGCCGGGTCAGCATTGCGACACTGACCACCAGTGCGCCGCACAGGCTGATCACCAGGGCCATGGGCACCGCGCTGCCATCGTGCAGCAACCCGACCAGCGCCGCCGCACCGGCAGCGACACTGAACTGCAGGCAGCCCATCAGCGCCGAGGCGCTGCCGGCGCGCGCGCCCTGCCCGCTCATGGCGCACGCCGAGGCATTGGGGGCAATGCAACCCAGGCTGGCAATACAGATGAACAGCGGCACCAACAGCGGCCACAAAGCATCCGGGTGCCACGCCGCTACCGCCAGCAGCACCATGGCGGCTGCCAGGTATAGCCACACTGCGCGCGCCAGCAGGAACGCCGGGCCACGTTTGGACAACAGACGTGCGTTGACCTGGGCCATGAGGATGAACCCAGCGGCATTGGTGCCGAACAGCCAGCCATAGTGCTCGGCCGGCACACCGTAGAGCTTGATGAAGACGAAAGGCGAACCGGCGATGTAGGCAAACATCCCGGCAATCGCGATGCCCCCGGTCAAGGCATGGCCGATGAACACGCGATCGCCCAACAGCCGCAGGTACTGGCGCAGGGCGCCGGACAGTGGCTGGCGCGGTACCGAGGCCGGCAGGCTTTCCGGCAATCCAAGCGCCACGGCCAACAGGCACACGGCGCTGAACAAGCTCAGGGCGAGGAAGATCGACTGCCAGCCGGCCAGGTTCACCAACACCCCACCAAGCATCGGCGCAAGAATCGGTGCCAGGCCCATGACCAGCATCAACTGCGAGAACACCTTGGCCGAAGCCACCGCGTCGCATTTGTCGCTGACGATCGCCCGCGACAACACCATGCCGGCGCAGCCACCCAGCGCCTGGACGAAGCGCGCCAGGATCAGGCTGTCGAGGTTGGGGGCATAGGCACACACCAGCGAGGCGAGGGTGAATAGAGCGACGCCGAACAGCAGCGGGATGCGGCGGCCGAAACGATCGGCGATAGGACCATAGGCCAACTGACCAAGGGACAGGCCGAGGAAGTAGGCGGCCAATGTGGTCTGCACATGCTTCTCGTCGGTGGCGAAGGCATGGGCCATGGCCGGGAAGGCGGGCAGGTAGAAGTCGATCGCCAAGGGCCCGAACGCACTGAGGGCGCCCAGGATCAGCAAGGTTCGCAGGTTCATGGGGAATCCATAGCAGGCTAAGCAAGTGGCGTTAGTCTACCTGCATGGGCGCCCTGTGATGAAAACCTTTGTAACAGTTGTGCCGCTATTCAAGCGCTAATGAGTACGCATTACCCCCCCACAGGGGCCGTGCAATGCCGGCAGGCGCCAGCCTTGCTGGCGATGCCCGGCAAAGCCGGGCCAGGGGCCACGTCACTCGGGTCAGGCCACGTCGGCCTGGTAACCCTCGTCACGAATCGCGGTAAGAATACGCTCGGCGTCCAGCGCGCTCTGCACGCGGACCTGACGGGATGCCAGGTCCACCTCCACCTGCGCCGCCGCGTCCTGCTCCTGCACCGCCCGGGTCACGGCCTTCACGCAGTGGCCGCAGGTCATGCCTTGTACGTTGAACACTTGCATCGAGGTTGCCTCCTTCAGGGTTTGCCGCAGTTTCGACCTTGCCATCGGGGCAAGGTCAAGTTCTGGCTGAAACGGCCGGGCTGGAAATCCGCGCGCGGCTCGGCCAAGCTGCGCCTTTGACGATTTAGCCAAGCAGGAGATTCAACATGATCAGGGCAGCATTGACCCTCGCCGGATTGCTGGGTGCGCTGGCCGTGGTACCACCGGCCAGTGCCGAGGGCAACGCGGACTACAGCGTGCTGATCATTTCCCGGGAGCGCCTGGAAGTGGCCACCAGCTGCGAGATCGGTATCTACCTCAACGATCAGTTGTCCGGCCGCGTGTTCCAGGAACAATCGACTTCGTTCAACCTGCCGCCAGGCCCGGTCGATGTGCGCCTGCGCCTGCTGCCCGGGCAGGTACCGGGTTGCGCCCCGGGCGTCGAGGACCAGCGCAGCACGCGCCTGACACTGCAGGCGGGCCAGATCAACAAGTACCGTATTGCCATGGGGCATGATGGCCTGGTGCTGAAACGAGCCGGCCTGGGCTATTGACCTTAACCGCATGGCAAGGTTGATGCTGGAGGCCAGTCCACGGAGGAGAGAGCCATGCCCGCATCCACCACCTTCGACCTGCCGATCGCCGGCATGACCTGCGCCAGTTGCGCCGGCCGCGTCGAACGCGCCTTACGCAAAGTTACAGGCACCGAACACGTCAGCGTCAACCTCGCCACCGAACAGGCCCGGGTCCAGGCCCCGGCCGACAGCCTGCACGCCCTGGTCGGTGCGGTGCGCGAGGCCGGTTACAGCGTCCCCACCCGTACCCTCGAACTGCAGATCGGCGGGATGACTTGCGCCAGCTGCGCCGGCCGCGTCGAACGCGCCCTCGGCAAGCTGGCGGGCGTCGAGCAGGTCAGCGTCAACCTCGCCAGTGAGCGTGCTCACTTGGAAGTTCTGCAGGCAGTCGACGACAGTGCCCTGATCAGCGCGGTGGAAAAGGCCGGCTACAGCGCCAGCCTGCCGCGCACGGCCCACGACGACCACACTCAGGCACAACGGCGGCTGCGCAACGAACGCCTGGCGGTGGGCGCCGCGTTGCTGTTGGCCCTGCCCCTGGTGCTGCCCATGCTGGTGCAACCCTTCGGCCTGCACTGGATGCTGCCGGCCTGGGCCCAGTTCCTGCTCGCGACCCCCGTGCAGTTCATCCTTGGTGCGCGCTTCTATGTGGCCGCCTGGAAAGCCGTGCGCGCCGGTGCCGGCAACATGGACCTGCTGGTCGCCCTGGGCACCAGCGCGGGCTACGGCCTGAGCCTCTACCAATGGGCCAATGCCCACGCCGGCATGGAGCCGCACCTGTATTTCGAGGCCTCGGCGGTGGTGATCGCCCTGGTGCTGCTGGGCAAGTACCTCGAAAGCCGCGCCAAGCGCCAGACCGCCAGCGCCATTCGTGCACTTGAGGCATTGCGCCCCGAGCGAGCACTGCGCGTCGTCGAGGGCCGCGAGGAAGACATCGCGATCAGCCAACTGCGTTTGGGCGACCTGGTACTGGTCAAGCCCGGCGAACGCTTTCCGGTCGATGGCGAAGTGCTCGAAGGCAGCAGCCACGCCGACGAGGCCCTGATCAGCGGCGAGAGCCTGCCGGTGCCCAAGCAACCCGGTGACACCGTCACCGGGGGCGCGATCAATGGTGAAGGTCGCCTGCTGGTCAAGACCCAGGCGCTGGGCACCGAGACCGTGCTGGCCCGCATCATTCGCCTGGTGGAGGACGCACAGGCGGCCAAGGCACCGATCCAGAAGCTGGTCGACCGGGTCAGCCAGGTGTTCGTTCCCGCGGTGCTGGTACTGGCGCTGATCACCTTGGTCGGCTGGTGGCTGGCCGGTGCACCGCTGGAGACCGCCCTGATCAACGCAGTGGCCGTGCTGGTGATCGCCTGCCCTTGCGCCCTCGGCCTGGCCACGCCCGCCGCGATCATGGCCGGTACCGGTGTCGCTGCACGCCACGGCATCCTGATCAAGGATGCCGAAGCCCTGGAACGCGCCCACGCGGTGAACCGGGTGGTGTTCGACAAGACCGGCACGCTCACTTCGGGAAGCCCACGCATCGTCCACAGCCGGGCCGCCAGTGGCGACGACAATGAATTGCTGCGCCTGGCCGGCGCCCTGCAACGCGGCAGCGAACACCCGTTGGCCAAGGCCGTGCTCGACGCCTGTGCTGAACAGCATCTGGATGTTCCGACGGTGAGCGACAGCCAATCCCTCACCGGCCGAGGTATCGCCGGCCAGGTGGAGGGGCGGGAACTGGCGCTGGGCAACCGTCGGTTGCTCGATGAAAGCCAACTTCAGCCCGGCGAACTGGCGACCAGCGCCCACGCCTGGGAAGCGCAAGGCCGCACCCTGTCATGGCTGATCGAGCGTGGCGACCAGCCTCGGGTACTGGGCCTGTTCGCTTTCGGCGACAGCCTCAAGCCCGGCGCCGGCCAGGCCATCGACGCGCTGCATGCCCGTGGCATCAGCAGCCACCTGCTGACCGGAGACAACCGTGGCAGCGCCAAGGTAGTGGCCGATGCCCTGGGCATCGACGACGTGCACGCCGAAGTGCTGCCGGCCGACAAGGCGGCCACCGTCGCCGCGCTCAAGCAGGACGGCGTGGTGGCCATGGTCGGCGACGGCATCAACGATGCCCCGGCCCTGGCCGCCGCCGATATCGGCATCGCCATGGGCGGTGGCACCGACGTGGCCATGCAGGCCGCCGGCATCACCCTGATGCGTGGCGATCCGCGCCTGGTGCCGGCCGCCCTGGAGATCAGCCGCAAGACCTACGCGAAAATCCGCCAGAACCTGTTCTGGGCCTTCATCTACAACCTGGTGGGTATCCCCCTGGCGGCACTGGGCTACCTCAACCCGGTGCTGGCCGGCGCGGCCATGGCCCTGTCCAGCGTCAGTGTGGTGAGCAATGCCCTGTGGCTGAAAACCTGGAAACCCACCACAACCGAACAGGAGGCGCCATGAATATCGGCCAGGCCGCCCGCCGCAGCGGGCTCAGCGCCAAGATGATCCGCTATTACGAGTCCATCGGCCTGCTGCGCCCGGCCAAGCGCAGCGACAGCGGCTACCGCCTGTACCAGCAGGAAGACCTGCACAGCCTGGCGTTCATCAAGCGTTCCCGTGACCTGGGGTTCTCCCTGGAGGAAGTGGCCAAGTTGCTAACCCTCTGGCAGGACCGCCAGCGCGCCAGCGCCGATGTGAAGGCGCTGGCCATGCAGCATATCGATGAATTGAACCGGCGCATCGAGGAGCTGGTGAGCCTGCGCGACACCCTGGGTGAGCTGGTGTCCCACTGCCAGGGCGATGACCGGCCGGATTGCCCGATCCTCAAGGACCTGGCCAATGGCAGTGGCTGCTGCCATTGACCCGCCCCCTGTAGGGGCCAGCCTTGCTGGCGAACCACGCGACGCGGTCGATGGCACCGGCTTTGCCGGTGTTCGCCGGCAAAGCCGGCTACTACGAAAGACCCTCTCAGATTTGACTTTCGTCCAATAAATACAGGCTTCTCCCTTCAAGAAACCCAGACCGTGCCGATGCCCTGATACCGGCCTCAAGCATCGACAAGAACAATCTGGGAGCGTGGATGAACATCAAACAGAAACTGACCTGGGCCTTCGCCGTGATCGCCGGCCTGCCCATCGTCCTGGTCGCCACCCTGGTGGTGCTCAACCTGCGCGGCGAAGCCCGCGACGACTTCCTCGACAACAGCAGCCGGGAAATCCGCCAGGTTGGCAATGCCATGGACATCTTCTTCCAGGGCATCACCCAGAACGTCGACTACCTGGCTGCGCAACCACTGGTGGCCACCACGGCCGACAACGTGAAGAAGCACCTCAGCGCGGACGCCGCCAATATCGTGCCCGGCGAGCAGGACAAGGCGCTGTTCGACCTGTTCTCGCGCCTGGCCCAGAGCCATCCGGACTACGCCTACGTCTCCTACGGCCTGAAAGACGGCGGCTACGCGTTCTGGCCCGGCGACCCGAAGATGGCCAACTATGACCCGCGCACCCGCCCCTGGTACCAGGCCGCCATGGCCAACCCCGGCAAGACCCTGCGCACCGCGCCGTACTACTGGGCCGGTGACGACGCCGTGCTGGTCAGCACCGTGCGCGCGGTGGCCAACCAACTGGGCAACCCGGGTGGCGTGGTCAACATCGACGTGTCGCTCAAGGGCCTGACCGAGATCGTCAAGCAGATCAAGCTGGGCGAGAGCGGCTACCTGATTCTGATGGAGCACAACGGCAACGTGATGGTCGACCCGCGCGATGCCAGCCACAACTTCAAGCAGCTCGCCAGCCTGGGCGGCGGTTACGCCGAGCTGGCCAAGGCCGGCAAGGGCCTGGCGGAGGTCGAGATCAACGGCGAGCGCTTCATGGCCAACGTCTATCCCGACGAGCAACTGGGCTGGACCTTCATCGGCCTGATCCAGCAGGACGAAGTCATGCACACCACCACCCGCCTGACCTGGCTGATCGGTGCCGTCGCATTGATCCTGGCGGCGGTGTTCGCCGGCGTCGGCGCAGCCTTCGCCAAGCTCATCGTGCGCCCGATCAACAGCGTCAGCAGCGGCCTGGAGGGCATCGCCCAGGGTGAAGGCGACCTGACCCGCAGCCTGGAGATCCGTGGCCGCGACGAAACCGCCCAGTTGGCCAGCTGGTTCAACCAGTTCCTGGGGGCCATCCGTAGCCTGATCCAGCATATTGGCGCGGCAGCCAACAAGATCCTCAGCACCTCCAGCAGCTCGACCCGGGTTTCCGGCGACATGGCCGAAGCCGCCGGGCGCCAGCGCGAAGCGGTGGACATGGTCTCCACCGCCTTCCACGAGATGGTCGCCACCGCCAACGAAGTGGCCCGCTCCTGCAGCCAGGCGGCGCTGTCGGCCGACAGCGGCCAGCAACAAGCCCGCGAAGGCCAGCAGCAGATCGACGCGGCGGTACAGAGCGTCGATCGCCTGAGCCAGGAAATCGAGCAGTCGGCGCAGTCGATCCAACAGCTCGAGCGCGACAGCAATGCGATCCAGTCGATTCTCGGCACCATCCGTTCGATCGCCGAGCAGACCAACCTGCTGGCACTCAACGCCGCCATCGAGGCCGCCCGCGCCGGTGAACAAGGCCGTGGCTTCGCGGTGGTGGCCGACGAAGTACGCGCCCTGGCCAAGCGCACCGCCGACTCCACCGCCGAAATCGACGGCCTGCTGGGCAACCTGGCCAGCCGCACCGCGCAGGTGGCCGAGCAGATGCACGCGAGCATCGAGGTGTCGCAGCAGTCGGTCAGCCGCATCGGTATGGCCCGCGACAGTTTCGGGCAGATCCGCGAGTCGGTGGACATCATTCGCGACATGAACACCCAGATCGCTACCGCCGCCGAGGAGCAGCACCAGGTGGCCGAGGACATCAACCGGCATATCAGCCAAATCCACGGGGATGCCCAACTGGTGGCGGAACTGGCCCAGGCGGCGCGACAGGATTCCGAGAGTTTGGCGGGGCTGTCCAACGAGCTGGATGCGTTGGTGCGGCGGTTCAGGACCTGAGGCACTTGGACTGCGCCCGGTGACTGCCCTGAGCCGGCTTGCCGGCGAACCGTTGCACGCCTTGGAGTAGGGTGTTGCGCGGTTCGCCAGCAAGCTGGCTCCTACGGGTAATTCGCGACAGGGCGGCTCACAGCCTGAGCTCACCGGGCGTGGCGCCAAACAACTGCTTGAACGCCGCGATATACGCCGAGGTCGAATCATACCCACAGCCCAGCGCCGCCTGGGTCACGCTCTCCCCTGCGTCCAACAGCGCCAACGATGACAGCAGGCGCATGCGCTGGCGCCAGTTGCGAAAACTCAAGCCCGTCTCGCGCTGGAACAGCCGCATCAACGTCTTCTCCGAGACGCCCAACTGCACCGCCCATTGTTGCAGGGTCTGGGGCTGGTCTGGCTCGGCGATCAGGTCATTGCACAACGCCAGCAACCCCGGGTGACGAGGCAACGGCAGGGAAAACCCGACCTCCGGCAAGGTCCGCAACTGGTCCAGCAACACCGCGACCAGTCGCGCCTCGGTGCTCTCCCCCTCCGGATAGTCCACCGCGAAGGTGCAGAACTGCTTGATCAGCTCCCGCGCCAACGGCGTAACCTCCAGCACCCGGCATGCTGCCGGCGCCCACGCGCACGCGTCGCGGCGCACGTACAAGCTGCGCATCTCGGCCTGCATCGAGGTCACCACCTCATGCTCGGTACCGGCCGGAATCCATACGCCCCATTGCGGCGGCGCAAAGTAGCTGCCGTCGCTGGTGTAGACGCCGAGCACGCCGCTGATGGCGTAGGAGAACTGCACCCAGTCGTGCTGGTGACGGGTGGTCCAGGAGCCGGCGCCCAGGCTTTCGGCGCGGGCGTAGAGTGGCCGGGGGAGTCGCTCCAGGGCGGGGATGGGGCGGGGATGTCCGATGCTCGGCATGTGGGCTTCTTATGGCGCTGATCAGACAAGCGTAACAGCTGGTAATCGGAGCCGCCCCTTTCGCGGGTTCACCCGCGAAGAGGTCGACTCGGTACCCAGCCGATCACCGCTCGACGATCGCTGTCACCCCCTGCCCTCCCGCCGCGCAGATCGAGATCAACCCCCGCCCCTTGCCCCGCCTGGCCAGCAGCTTGGCCATGTTGGCCAGGATCCGCCCACCGGTCGCGGCAAACGGATGCCCCGCCGCCAGCGAACTGCCGTGGACATTGAGCTTGTTGCGGTCGATAGCCCCCAACGGCGCCTCGAGCCCCAGCCGGCTGCGGCAGTAGTCCGCGTCCTCCCAGGCCTTGAGCGTGCACAGCACCTGGGCGGCGAAGGCTTCATGGATTTCGTAGTAGTCGAAGTCCTGCAGGGTCAGGCCATTGCGTGCCAGCAGGCGCGGCACCGCGTATACCGGCGCCATCAGCAGCCCCTCCTGACCATGGACGAAGTCCACTGCGGCATTCTCGCCATCGACCAGGTAGGCCAGGACCTCCAGATCGTGCTCCTCGGCCCATTGTTCGCTCCCCAGCAGCACCAGCGAGGCGCCATCGGTGAGCGGCGTGGAGTTGCCCGGGGTCAGGGTGCCCAGGCCGCTGCGATCGAACACTGGCTTGAGCCCCGCCAACTGCTCGAGCGTAAGGTCCGGGCGCACGTTGTTGTCGCGGGTCAGGCCGAGATACGGCGTAAGCAGGTCGTCGTGCCAGCCCTCGGCGTAGGATGCCGCCAGGCGCTGGTGGCTGCGCAGGGTCAGCTCATCCTGCTCGACACGATCGATCTGCCAGGTTTGCGCCATCTGCTCGCAGTGCTCGCCCATGGACAACCCGGTGCGCGGCTCGCCGTTGCGCGGCAGCGTAGGGATCAGGTGCCTCGGGCGCAGTTTGAGGAACGGCTTGAGCCGCTCGCCCAGGTTACGGCCGCGATGGGCCTGCAGCAGGATCTGGCGCAAGCCCTCGTTGACCGCGATCGGCGCGTCGGAGGTGGTGTCGACACCACCGGCGATACCGCTGTCGATCTGCCCGAGGGCGATCTTGTTGGCCACCAGCAATGCCGCCTCGAGCCCCGTGCCACAGGCCTGCTGGATGTCGTAGGCCGGCGTCTGCGGCGCCAGCCGCGAGCCGAGCACGCATTCGCGGGTCAGGCTCATGTCGTGGGAATGCTTGAGCACCGCGCCCGCGGCCACTTCGCCCAGGCACAGGCCATGCAGGCGGTAGCGCTCGATCAGCCCTTCCAGGGTGGCGGTGAGCATCGCCTGGTTGCTGGCCTTGGCGTAAGCGCCATTGGAGCGGGCGAAAGGGATCCGGTTTCCACCCAGGATCGCGACCCGGCGAGTTGAACGCATGCCTGTTCCTCCTGAAACAAATTGATCCGTAAGACTAGGTTCTTTTACAGCATTCGAACGCCCCTGCGACAAACTTGGTCCACACTGCATGCTTGCCTTTCAGGGAGAACCCCCATGAGCGATCGCTACATCGGCTTTGCCAACTCCGCCCTCGGCCGCCGCCTGGTCGATGCCCTCGGCCTGCCGCGCCCGGTGCCGCTGGAGCGCTGGCAAGCAGGCCGCCTGCGCCCGGTGGAGGGTGCGCTGGTGCTCGGTGGCGGGCCGCTGGCCAGGCATGTCGAGACGATTGCCCCGCGTCTGACCGCCGATTGCTACAGCTTCAATGACGACAGCCTGGTCTCCGCCCCCTGGGTCGCCGGCCTCGGGCCGAAGCTCAAGGCCGTGGTGTTCGATGCCAGTCACCTGTCCGACAGCGACCAGCTCAAGCAATTGCGCGAATTCTTCCAGCCTTTGCTGCGCAGCCTGGCGCCCTGCGCCCACGTGGTAATCCTCGGCCGCCCGCCAGAGGGCCTCGACGACCCGCAGACCAGCGTCGCCCAGCGCGCGCTCGAAGGGTTCAGCCGCTCGCTGGCCAAGGAGCTGCGCAATGGCGCCACGGCCAACCTGCTGTATGTCGGTGCAGGTGCCGAAAACCAGCTGGACGGTGCCCTGCGCTTCTTCCTGTCGCCCAAGAGCGCGTTCATTTCCGGCCAGGTGCTGCGCCTGGGCGCCTGCGCCGCCCAGGTCGAGGACTGGACGCGCCCGCTGGCCGGGCGTCGAGCGCTGGTCACAGGCGCCGCCCGCGGCATCGGCGCGGCCATCGCCGAGACCCTGGCCCGTGATGGCGCCGAGGTCACCCTGCTGGACGTGCCCCAAGCGCAAAAGGACCTCGACGCCCTGGCCGCGCGCCTCGGTGGCCGCGCCCTGGCCCTGGACATCTGCGCCGCCGACGCTGCCGCGCAACTGGTCGAGGCGCTGCCCGACGGCCTGGACATCCTGGTGCACAACGCCGGCATCACCCGCGACAAGACCCTGGCCAACATGACCCCGGAGTACTGGGATGCGGTGCTGGCGGTCAACCTCAAGGCGCCCCAGGTGCTGACCCAGGCACTGCTGGAGGCCGGCACGCTCCGCGACAATGCGCGCATCACCCTGCTCGCCTCGGTCAGCGGCATCGCCGGCAACCGTGGCCAATCGAACTACGCCGCCAGCAAGGCTGGGCTGATCGGCTTCGCCCAGGCCTGGGCGCGGCCACTGGCCGAACGCGGCGCCAGCATCAATGCCGTGGCACCGGGTTTTATCGAGACCCACATGACCGCCGCCATGCCCATGGGCCTGCGCGAGGCCGGGCGGCGCCTGAGCTCACTGGGCCAGGGCGGCTTGCCCCAGGATGTCGCCGAAGCCATCGCCTGGCTCAGCCAGCCAGGCTCGGGAGCGGTCAATGGCCAGGCGCTACGGGTCTGTGGCCAGGCATTGATGGGGGCCTGAGCATGAACCGTCCATGGCATGAACTGCACAGTCCCGATTCGAGTGCCCGCCTGTATCTACGGGCGCTGGCCAAACGCAAGATCCAGGGCAGCACATTGCCCGGGCAGGGCCTGCGCTGCTTCCTGCGGGTCGACCCGCAGCAGTTGGCCGCTTACCGTCGGCTTTGCCACTTCGTCGACGATGGCCGGTTGCCGGGCACCTACCCGCATGTCCTGGCGTTTGGCCTGCAGATGCAGTTGCTGACCGCCGATGACTTCCCCTTCCCGCTGCTGGGCCTGGTGCACCTGCACAACGCCATCCAGGTCTTGCGCCCGCTCGGCGGCATCGACGGCCTGCGTTTTGCGGTGTACGCGGACAACCTGCAACCCCATGGTAAAGGCGGCACCTTCGACCTGGTCACCGAGGCCGAGGACGGTCTGGGCCTGCTCTGGCGCGAAACCAGCCGCATGCTGGTGCGTGGCCTCAAGCTCGAACAGCCGGGCGATGAAGCGCCCGAAGCCGAGCCCGCCGAACTACCCGAAGCCACCCGCTGGTATGCCGACAGCGATATCGGCAGGCGCTATGCACGGGTCTGCGGCGACTACAACCCCATCCACCTCAGCAGCGTCACAGCCCGGTTGTTCGGTTTTCCCCGGGCCATCGCCCATGGCATGTGGAGCAAGGCCATGACGCTCGCGGCGTTGCATGGGCATCTGCCGGCGGCGGGTTATGAATTCGCGGTGGATTTCCGCAAACCGGTGCGCCTGCCTTCCGAGGTGGTGCTCAGTGCCAGCGAAGCCGGTGAGGCAGGCGAATTGCGGCTGGATGGGCACGGGGGGTTGCTGCACATGGTTGGAGGGTGGAAGCCGCTTTGAACGCTACCTCGGCCTGCGCCGAAAAGGCCGGTTGCGACTGGCGCTTGCTTTGCGTTTCCCCTCGCCGGAAGCTATGCGCCACGAGGAGACCCCGATGAACCTGCAAGAACTGACCGAGCGCCTGCACCGCATCCGTGACAACAACGACTGGCGCGGCTTCCACAGCCCGAAGAACCTGGCCATGGCCGCCAGCGTCGAGATGGCCGAACTGGTGGAAATCTTCCAGTGGCTGAGCGAGGACCAATCGCGCCAGCTCCCCGCCGACCAGCTCGCCCACGCCGGCGAAGAAGTCGGCGACATCGTCCTGTACCTGTTGCTGCTGTGCAGCGAGCTGGGCCTGGACATGAACGAGGTGGTGCGCGCCAAGCTGGCCGACAGCGAAAGGCGCTTCGCCCTATGAACGACCGTCACTTCGATGAACTGGCCACCCGTTTCGCCGAGAAGATCTATGGCGGTGCCAAGGGCGCGATCCGCCTGGCAGTGCTCCAGGCGGACCTGGCCGAGACGCTACCCGACCGCCCGCTGCGCATTCTCGATATCGGCGCGGGCCTGGGCCACATGGCCCTGTGGCTGGCCCAACGCGGCCATCACCTGACCCTTGCCGAACCCGCAGCGCCCATGCTCGACGGCGCCCGCGAGCGCTTCAAGGAAGCCGGCCAGGCCGCCGAGTTCATCCAGGCGCCCTGGCAGGACCTGCTGGGCCAGCTCACCGAACCCTACGATGTGGTGCTATGCCACGCCGTGCTGGAATGGCTGGCGGAACCCGAGAGCATCCTGCCAGTGCTGCACCAACTGACCGCGCCGGGCGGCTGGCTGTCGCTGGCCTTCTACAACCGTGATGCGCTGGTCTACCGCAACCTGCTCAAGGGGCATTTCCGCAAGCTGCGCAGCAACCGCATGGCCGGCGAGAAACAGAGCCTGACCCCGCAAAAACCACTTGATCCACGGCACCTCAAGGCGCAACTTGAACCTCTGTGGCAGGTTGAAAGCGAGAGTGGCGTGCGCGTGTTCCACGACTACATGCCCAAGGAGTTCCAGGAAAAAGCCGAGCTGCTCGACCTGCTGGAAATGGAGCTGGCCCACCGTCGCCACCCAGGCTTTGCCGGGCTGGGCCGCTACCTGCACTGGATCTGCCGCCCCCACTGACAACTCGGCCAGGAGACACCATGCTCTACCGCTCGCTCTACCTGGCCCTGCTGCCCCTCGCCCTGGCCGCCTGCCAGGGCAGCAACCCCTACGTGGCCAGCAGCAACCCCCTGCCACCGGCACCGCCCCAGGCGGCCACCACCTTCGACGCCAGCTCCTACCCGGCACCGCCACGCGATTATGGTCGCTACCGCAGCTGGAGTTGGCGCAACAACCAGCTACCCAGCGGCATGGCCAGTGCCGCCCCCGCGCAGCTCGCCGACGCGGTGAGCAGCGCCCTCGACCAGCATGGCCTGCGCCCGGCCCGCAATGGCCCGGCCGACCTGTTGGTCAGCGCCGACCTGCGCCTGGAGCGGCGCTTGCGCCAGATGCGCGACTACGACTATTACGACCCCTACTACGGCCCGTACCCCTACGGCAGCATCGGCTACGGTGGCTACCGTAACGGCTATGGCGCCTATGGCAGCGTACCCATCGTGCGCACTTACGAAGTCGAGGTGCTGGTGGTGCGCATCGACCTGTTCGATGCGCGCAGCGGCCAGCCGGTATGGAGCGCCAGCGCCGAGAGTGGCAGTGGCAAGGACTCGCCGCGTGATCGCGAAAGCGCCCTGCGCGAATCGGTGGGCAAGGCGCTGAGCGGCTATCCTCCCAGTTAACTTCGCTCTGGAGAACCATCATGTTGCGCCGCCACGTTCTACTCGCTTTCGCGTTGTTGCTCGCGGCCTGCGCGAGCAACAACGTCCAGCAGGATTTCGACGCCAGTCGCGATTTCGCCGCCTACCGCAGCTGGGCCTGGCAAGAACCCGGCTTGCAGTATCGCCCGGACGATCCGCGCATCAAGAGCGACCTGACCGAACAACGCATCCGCCAGGCGGTGGCCGAGCAGCTCGACCAGCGTGGCCTGCGCCCGGCCCAGGCCAACGCCAAGCCCGATGTGAGGGTGCGTGTCTACCTGATCGTGGAGGACCGCCAACAGCAGATCACCACCAACTACGGTGGTGCCTGGGGCGGTTATTGGGGAGGCTACTGGGGCGGCCCGATGTACAACGAGACCCGCAGCGTCGACTACAAGGTGGCGACCATCCAGGTCGACCTGTTCGACGGCCGCGACGGCAAGCTGGTGTGGCGCGGCAGTGCCGAGCAGATCATGAACAACTACCCGCCCAGCCCCCAGGAGCGCAACGTGGCGATCCAGAAGACCGTGTCGCAGGTGCTGAGCCAGTATCCGCCGCATTGAGTGCACGCCCCCTGCATCGCGGCTTCAGCCGTGATGCAGGCAACGCGGTGTCTGGCACCCACTGCGTGGGTGATCGCGGCTGAAGCCGCTCCTACAGGGGCAGGCGTAAATCCCACGCATTCTGTAAACCCGCCCAGAGCAAGGCAACTTGCCATCACCTTGGCTACACTCCTTTGACCGCCGCCGCGCTGCCGGGCCGAAGGCCGGCAAAGGAGTGCCCGTGGTTCCTCGTTCCGCTGCCCGCCAGCAGGGCGCTATCGGCCTGATGGCCGCGCTGACCATGGGCCTGGCCCTGCTGTTCATGCTGCTGTCGGTCGACAGCGGCCGTCTCTACCTCGAACAACGCAAGCTCCAGCGCATCGCCGACATGGCAGCGCTGGAAGCGGCCGAGCACTCGGCCAACTGCAACGGCAGCGGCCCGCAGGCCTTCGCCCTGGCGCGCACAGCCGCCACCCGCAACGGCCTGGCCGTCACCGACCCGCTGATCGCCAGTTGCGGCTACCTGCGCACCGGCAATGACAACCTGCGCCGCTTCGTCGCCGACAACACCCGCAACGAGGCGATCAAGGTCGAGGTCAGCCATGTGGTGGTCACCAGCGTCGCCGCCGGGGTGTTCGCCATGGTCCAGGGCAACACCGTGCCGCGCACCACCACCCTGCATGCCAGCGCGGTGGCCGCCAGCCCCATGCCCCCCCTGGCGATGCTGAGCATTCGCAGCAGCCTGGCCACCGTCAACGCCAATCAGGGTTCGCTGCTCAACGCGCTGACCAAGGCGCTGGGCGGTACGTTGCAGCTCGACCTGCTGGGCTGGCAGGGCATCGCCAACACCCAGCTCAACCTGCTGCACTACCTCGACCAGTTGGCCATCGACCTGAATGTCGAAGTGGGCGACTACCAGAAGCTACTCAGCCTCGACACCAGCGCCACGACCTTGCTGCAAGCGGCGGTCAAAGTATTGCAACAAGGTGGCGCCGCCGCCGATGTGGTCACCAACCTGGGCAAGCTCGCCCTCGACCTGCCGATCACCGGCCTGCAACTGGGCGACTTGCTGGACCTGCAGAACGGCACGGCCCAGGCCGGCCTGGATGCGAGCATCCAGCTGTTGCAACTGGTGCAGGGCGTGATCCAGCTGTCGGCCAAGGAACGCGCGGTCAACGCCGACCTGCCGATCAGCCTGCTGGGCGTGGCCAGTGGCCGGGTGCAGGTGCGGGTGATCGAACCGCAGCAACTTTCCGCCATTGGCGACCCGCGCACCGATGAACTGCGCGTGCATACCGCCCAGGTGCGGGCCCTGGTGTCCCTCGACTTGCCCCTGCTCAATGGCATTGCCGGCCTGGCCAACGCCGTGCTGGACCTGGCCGCGCCGCTGACCAACGTACTCAACAACCTGCTCAGCCTGAACCTGCTGGGCACCTTGGAATCGGTGACCTGCGCCTTGGGTGTGCCGTGCAAGGTCAGCGACATCAAGCTGCTGGAAGACAAGGTCCATATCGATATCGGTGTGGAGGTGGCTGAAGCCACCAGCCGCCTGCGCCCGGCACCGCCGGACAACTACACCTGCTCGCCCAAGAGCCTGACTACCCTCACCCAGCGCTCGGCGGCGAGGATCGCGGTGGGCAAGTTCGATACCCCGGCCGACTTCCTCAACCAGGGCACCACCGTGGTCAAGGCCCTGCCGTTGATCGACATCGGCACCAACGTCTGCAGCCGCCTGCTGATCCTGCCACCCTCGTGCGGCACCCGGGTGCCTTTCGCCGGGGGCGGCATCGGCTTGCGAGTGGACAGCAAGCTGCTGGGCAACAACCCCACGGAGAAGCCCCTGGTGTTCGCCGACGCCTTCGCCCCCACCGACATCGGCCAACCGCCCACCTACCAGCCCATGGACAGCGACCAGGCCCAGGTCGTCTCCAGCCTGTCCGACACCCTCGCCGGCATCCGCCTGGAGGCCTACCGGCCGACCGCCAACAGCGGGCTGGGCCAAGTGCTGGTGCTAACCGCCGGGCTGCTGGACGGCGTGAAGAACATCCTCGAGCCGCTGATCCGCAACCTGCTCAGCCCGGTGCTCGACCCACTGGTCAATGGCCTGCTCAAGACGCTGGGCATCGACCTGGCCAATGCCGAGGTCGGCGCCAATCTGAGCTGTTCCAGCGGCCACGCTCAGTTGGTGCTGTAAAGCGGCAGCTCGATACGAAAGCACGCGCCTTCGGCACTGTTGGCCACAGTCAGGCGCCCCCCCATCTGGCTGACGATGCCATGGCTGACCGACAACCCCAGGCCGGTACCGACGCCCGCTGGCTTGGTGGTGAAGAACGGTTCGAAGATGCGCTCGTGCAACTGCGGGTCGATACCGCCACCGTTGTCTTCGACCAGCAGGCACAGGTGCTCGCCCATCTGCTGCTGACGCACCCGGATCCAGGCGCCCGCGCGCCCCTGTTCGAGCAAGGCATCGCGGGCATTGACCACCAGGTTGATCAGCACCTGCTCAAGCTGATCCTGCTGCCCAAGCACCTGGGGCCGCAACGCTGGCGGCTCGATAGCCAGGTCCACGCCCTTGCCACGCAGGCCCTCGTCCAGCAGCGCACGAGCGCCCTCCACCGCGCTCCAGGCGGTGAACGGCACAGGATCAAGCGCCGAGCGCCGGCCATACACCCGCATGTGCTCGACCAGGCGCGAGGCGCGGTCGACCTGGGCCTCGATGCGGCGCAGCTTGTCCTCCAGGTAGGCCGGTTCCGCCGTGCCGATCTCCAGGCGCTTGAGGGCGTTCACCACCGCCATGCGCATCACATTGAGCGGCTGGTTGATCTCGTGCACCAGGCCGGTGGCCAGCTCGCCGAGGGTGGCCATCTTGGCGCCCTGCAGCAACTGCTGCTGGCTACGCCGCAGTTCGGTGTTGTCGCGGCCCACGGCCTGGATCTCCAACAACTGGCCCTGCGCGTCGAACAGGCCACGGTCGGCCCACACCCACCAGGCATGTTCGCGGCCCGGCAGTTGCAAGCAGATTTCCGCGCTGCTCAGGGGCTGCTCCGGGGTCAATGCCCGCAGGCGCTCGTGAAAGGCTTCACGCTGGGCATCGGACAACCACTGGCCCAGGTTGGCGCCCAACAGCTGATCCGGCGCGCATTGCAGGTAGTCGGCCAATGGTCGGTTGCCGAACACCAGGGTCAGGTCCGGGCGATAGCGGCAGATCATCGCCGGCGAGTCCTCCACCAGCACGCGGTAGCGTTCCTCGCTCTGGCGCATGCGCTCGGCGGCCTCGGTCGCCTCGCTGACATCCAGCCACAACCCCACCACTTCCACCGGCTGGCCAAGCTCGTCGCGCAGCAGCCGGGCCTCGTCGAGCATCCAGTGATAGCCGCCGAGCTGATCGCGCAGCCGGTAGCGGCAGCGCACCTGGCCGTCGCGCAACAGGCTGCGGGTGCGGGCCAACCACAACGGGCGGTCATCCGGGTGTACGGCCAGGCCCGGCTGGCGCGCCAGCTCGCTGTCCACGTCCCAGCCCAGCAGCGGTGCCAGGCTGGCGCTGAAGAAGTCGCTGTGCAACGCGCCCTCGGCGTAGCGCTGCACATAGATCACCGCGGGGGAACTGGCGATCAGGTTTTCCAGACGGGCGCGGGCCATCCCGGCCTGCTGCTCCTGGGTCTTGAGCGCGCTGATGTCGAGCAGGAAGCCATGCAGCCGCTGCCCCTGCGGCTGGCCCACCCACTGCCACCAGCGCGGGGTTTCCAGGGCTCCGTCGTCCAGCAAGCGCAGGCTCAAATTCAGCGCGTGCCCTTCGCGGGCCTGTGCCAGCGCAAGCTGCGCGGGTTCGCGGTCAGCCGGGTGCAGGCGGGCCAGCCATTGCCCAAGGCTGGCCTGGTGCGGCAGGGCAAGCGCCTGGGCCAATGCCGGATCCAGTTGCAGATCCCCCTGTGCCGGCCATTCCCACCACCCCGCCCCCAACTGCCGCTGCAGTTCGTCGAGGTGCGTGGACTGCTGCTGCCACTGCTGGCGCCACAAGCGGGCCAGCAGCGGCTCGACCAGGGTCCGGACCAACGCCAGTGCCATGTCGGCCTCCGGCACCTGCGTGGCGCCGGCGCACAGCAACCAGGCTTCGGCATCCTGCCCCTGGCGGTAGGGCAGCAGAAGCAATGAAGCGCCGCCACACAACGCCTGGAGTTCCACATCGTCCTTCACGTCAAGCAGGGTGGCTGCTGGCAAGCTGTCCAATCGGGCCTGCAGGCGGCTGTCCTGCGGCCAAGGCCATGTGCTGTCACTGCTGGCGTAATGGCGCCAGCCATTCGGTTCGCGCAACATCAGGCGCAGCGACGCCGCCTGCCAGTGCTCGGCCAGTACCTGCAATTGCGCGCTGGCGGTCTGCGCCAGACGCTGTGCGCCACATTCGCGTAGTGCGTGGCCGATCTCGCCCAGCAGTGGCCGCTGGCGATCCCAGCGCTGTTCACGCAACAAATCGCCGATATCGAACAGTTGCAGCAACCAGGCCTGCCCGTGACGCTGCAGCCAACCGCGGGTGTGCAGTGCGTGACCTACAACGGTGTTGAAATCAAGGTCGAGGGGCTGCCCTTGCCAGTCGCCGGGCTCGCCCTCGATCACCAGCCAGCTATGCCGTTGCAGGTAGTCATGCAGGCGTGCGCCCGGTCGCCCCGGCAAGGCCAGCAAGGTGCGCAACGGCCCGGCCAGGCGCAAGACCTGGGCCTGCTCATCGAGCAACAGTTGCAGGCCCACCGCTGGCAAGGCTTGTGGTTCGACGACAGGGGGTGGCGCCGCGCGCCAGCGGTCGAACAGACCACCACTCATAGCTGGAGGCTCGCCTGGGCCTGCAGCCGGTCGGGCAGCTTGGGCACCTCGCCGACCACCGGCAGCACCAGGCTCGGCAGCACACGGTTCAAGCGTGCACGCGGGTAGTCGATGACCACGGTCAGCACCTTGTCGGTGCCCACGCTGACCCGCGTATCGGTGAGCAGGTTGAAGCCGAGCGCATTGGGCATCCACGCCAGCTGCTGGCCGATCACCTGGCGCGCCAGGCCCTGCACGTCCAGCTCGTAGGTCTGGCTGCTCGGGTCCACCGCCACACAGCGGCGCACTGCCTCGCTGCTGGCCTGGTTGAACGACTGCAGCATCAGCATTGGCAGGGTGTAGCTCACCAAACCGTAGAACACCGCGAAAAACACCATGAATACCGCGACAAACTCGATGGCTGCCGCGCCTTTTTGCCGTCCCGCCGGGCTTGCTTTCATGATCGCGTCTACCCTGACTGTGAGACCTGTCTGACAGCATAGAACCGTTCAACGAATAGGGATGGCATTCTGCCAATGCAAAGCATTGTTCTCCTGATGTGGCTTGCCTTGTGTACTGAACAAGATGTCCGTGAACGGCAGATTTCCAACACCCTCACCCTGGGTGTCGCGGGCTGCGCCCTGGCCTGGCTGTTCGCCACCGGCCACAGTTGGATCGGCGCCGACGCCAGCGAGGCCGGCTGGGCCCTGGCCATCGTCATGCTGCTCACCTTGCCCGGCTACATGCTTGGCCGCTTTGGTGCCGGCGACGTCAAGTTGATGGGCGCCCTGGCCCTGGCCACCAGCCCGCAGTACGTGCTCGGCACATTCATCGGTGCCGGGATCACCGTGCTGGCGTGGATGTTCGGCAGGCGCCGGTTATGGACCCTGCTCAACCCCAAAGTGAAGAAACGCCTGCAGAAACTCGCCGAAGAGGTCGGCGACAAGCAGCCCTTTGCGCCTTATGTGCTGGCGGGCTTCCTGCTCACCGCCGTGTGGATCCAATAATCGGCCCAGCGGTCGGAACCGGTCTACAGTCCATATACATAATTGCAAAGTGCGACTACTTTTCTTCCTGCCAGAGCGTTTGGCCCGGGAGCAGGGCCGCATTCACAGGGAGTTGAACGTGAGCAAAACCATCAGTGAGGTGAAGATGCTGGTTGTCGATGACCAGCCATTGATCGTTGAAGAGTTATGCGAGTTTCTCGAAAGCGAGGGATATCGCTGCATCGCCGCCCATTCCACGGCCGAGGCCATCGAATGCTACAAGGCCGACGAAGCCATCGGCCTGATCCTTTGCGACCTGCACATGCCTGACCGCGATGGCATCGAGCTGGTCCGTGCGCTGAAACAGATGACCGGGCCGCAGCGCATGTTCGAGGCGATCATGCTGACCGGGCGGGCTGACAAGCAGGACGTGATCCGCGCCTTGCGCGAAGGTTTTGCAGATTATTACCAAAAGCCCATGGACCTGGACGAACTGCTCGAAGGCGTGCGCCGTCAGGAGCATGCGCTGTTGGAGCGGCGTCGCAACTTCCGTGAGCTGGGCAGCCTGAATCAACGCCTGCAGGAGCTGGCCGAGTCCATCGACGATCTCTACCAGGACCTGGAAAAAGCCCGCGGCCAGGGCACCCACCGCCGTGCCGGCGACACCGACGAGGGCGAGGCGGAGCTGCCACCGGCGTTCGAGAAGCTGTCACCGCGCCAGCTGGAGGTGGCCAAGCTGGTGAGCAAGGGCAAGACCAACTACCAGATCGCCTGCGAGTTGGGCATTACCGAAAACACCGTGAAGCTTTATGTCTCGCAGGTGCTGCGCCTGACCCACATGCACAACCGCACGCAACTGGCCCTGGCCCTCACGCCACGCTCGTCGCCGGTGCACCAGCGGTTCACCACCCACTGAGCTGTAGGAGCCAGCCTTGCTGGCGAACGGCTCCACACGGTAGTCCGGTGTGGGCAGCGGTTCACCAGCAAGGCTGGCGCCTACAAGTACCGCGCCGTCAGTTGTTGGAGGAATTGACCTTGGTCCAGCGGTAGAAGTCCGGGATCGCGTACTTGTAGCTGTCCAGCCAGCGCTGCATCGCCTGGTCGCGCTCCTTGTCGGTCTGCACCTGGGGTATCCGTGACCCCTGACGGTTGCTCGCCTGCACTTGCAACAACGCTTCCGTGGCGGTCTGCGGACGTGGCTGCCGAGGCGGCTCCTGCGCCCAACTGGTCTGCGACAGGGCGAGGCAGGCCAGGACGATCCAGGGTTTGCACATGGTCACCTCCTATCAATTGAGCGACGACGTGGACGGCGCCGTGCTGGCCAGCGGCCCGCGCCCGGTGGATCTGATCTGCTGCGCCCGCGCCTGGGCCTCGGCGAATTGCGCGGGTCCCAGGCGCAGCCGGTTCACCAGGTCCTCGGCCTGGCGCCAGTTGTCCTGCACCAGCGCCAAGGTCACCAGATTGAGCGCCGGCAGCGGGTTGTCATCCTTCAGTTCGATGGCCGTGAGCAGCTCGAAGCGAGCCTCCTCGTGATGCCCCAGGTTCATCTGCACCACCCCCAGGTCGTTGCGCACCTTCTCGTCGGTGGGCGCCAGGCGCGCCGCGCGCTGCAAGTGGCGCAGGGCCTGCACATCGTCGCCCCGCGCCGAGGCCAGCTGGCCCAGGCCATGCTCGCCCTCGGCCGCCAGGCAACCGCCCAGCAGGCTGCGGTACAGCGGCTCGGCGTCACTGCGGCCCAGTTGGCGCAGCACCTTGGCCTTGCGCAGGCGCACCGCTTCCAGCGTGTCGGGCAACTGCTCCAGATGCGCCAGCCCGGCATGGGGTCGGCCCTCGTCGATCATCTGGTCGGCCATGTCCAGGCTCAGTTGCTGGTCGGCATCGGGCTTGCCGCACGCGCCGCCACCGAACAACCGCGCCAGGCTGTCCGGCTGCTGCCCGGCACACCCTGTCAGCAGCAACAGGCCGGTGAACACCATGATCGCTCTCATCCGTCTCCCCCTCAGGACCCCAATGCCCGCGCCAAGGCGGAAAAACCCGGCCCGGCCAGGACGATGAGCAAGGCCGGGAACAGGAACACCATCATCACCGCCGACATCTTCGCCGACATCTTCGACACCCGCTCCTGCAAACCGGTCAGGCGCCGGTCGTCGAGCAGCTCCTTGAGCGCCAGCAGCGACTTCATCGAGCCGCTGCCCTGCACCAGCAATTGCTGAAGGATCACGCAGGTGTCGATCAGTTCGTCCACCGCCAGCAGGCGCGCGCTCTTCTCCAGCTCCGGGCCCAGGGCCAGGCCCGAGTCGACCCGCTGCAACACCAGGCGCAGTTCGTCGCTGATGTTCGGTACCAGGCTGCGCCCTTCCTGGGCCAGCACGCGCAGGGCCTGCTCCACCGCCAGCCCGGTTTCGAAGAGGATGCGCAGCAAGGGGATCAGCACGCTCACCTCCCGGGCAATCCGCCGCTGCCGGCGCGCCGCTGCAGCCGCCAGCAGGCGCTTGGGCAGCAGGTAGCCGGCGCCCAGCGCGCACAGCACCAGCACGACCCAATGCCCGCGCCGCTCCCCCGGCAGGCCATGCACCATCACCAGCACCACAATCATCGCCAGCAACGGCAACCCCAGTTGCACGGCGGCGAACAGCGCACGCTGCCGGCTGCGCCGCCAGCCGAGGCGGTCGAGCAGTGCCTGGGTTTCGCCATCCAGCCGCTGCAGGCGCCGCCCCAGCGGGCTGCTGCCCAGCCACTGCAACCAGTCGCCCAGGCGCTCGTCACGGGCCATGCGCCCTTGCAGGCGCCTTGCGACCCGCTGCCGCGCCCGCCACTGCCAGGCCAGTTGCAGCGCCAACAGCACGAAACCGGCGAACAGGCACAGCGCGCTGAGCATCAAGGCCATGGTCAGAGGCTCCTCATCATGCGCCACAGCACCAGGCAACCGACGGCCTGCAGGGCAAAGGCGAACAGCAGCATCATCTGCCCGTGGCTGTCGCGCCACATGGCCATCAGGTAACCGGGGTTGGCGAACAGGAAGTAGCCGACCATGCCCAAGGGCAAGGCACCGAGGATCCACGCGGTGATGCGCGTCTCGCCGGTCATCGCCCGCAGTTGGCGGTCGCCCTGCTCGTGCTCGCGGATCAGCTTGATCAGGTTCTCCATCAGCTCGCTGGCATTGCCGCCATGGCGCTGGTTGATGCGCAGGCCCAGTGCGAACATGCGCAACTCGTCCTGGCCGTAGAGCTCGGCCAGTTCGCTGACCGCATCGTCCAGCGGCACACCCAGCTGCACATTGCGGCGCACCCGCAGCATCGCCGAACGCAGCGGCTCGCGGGTGGCCTCGATGCCGCCGAGCACCGCGTCGCTGAGCGTGCGCCCAGCCTTGAGGCTGCGCACGCTGTGGTCGAGCAGGCCCGGCAGTTGCTCGATGATCTGGCGCAGTTGGCGGCGGCAGCGCCAGCTCAGGTAGAAGTAACCCAGCAGGGGCAGGCCGAGCAGCGTCATCAACGCCGCCACCCAGCCCGCGGCCAGCCCCGCCAGCAAGGTCAGCCCGACCCAGGCCAGCAGCCAGTTGCGCGGGGAAAATTCGCCATGGGCCAGGCCCGCCCGCTGCAGCAGCGGGTCGAGCCAGTCGCGCCGGGCACTGCCCAGGCGCACCGAGCGATAGGCCCGCCCCAGGCGCAGGAGGATGCGCTCCTCGCCCCGTTTGTGCAGGCCCAGGCGAAACATCAGCAGCGCCATGCCCAGGCACAGCGGCGTCAGGGCCAGCAGCATCGGCCCCATCAGAGGATCCCCTCGTGGCGCAGCTTGGCCCCCGAAGGGTGCGGCGCGTCGCGCAGGAAACCATCGCCACTGCGCCGGTCGAGGCGGAACAGCGTACTGGTGACGTAGACGTCGTCACGCACCCCGACCACTTCCAGCACTTCGCTCACGCAGCGCCGGCCATCGGCCAGGCGGGTCAACTGAATCACCACGTCCAGCGCCGCGCAGATCATCTGCCGCAGGGTCTTCTCGGCCACCTGGCGGCCGGTCAGGCCGACCAGGGTCTCAAGACGCAGCAGGGCGTCCTGCGCGCTGTTGGCATGCACGGTGCTCATCGAGCCGTCGTGGCCGGTGTTCATCGCGGTGAGCACATCGACCACTTCGGCGCCACGGATCTCGCCGAGGATGATCCGGTCGGGGCGCATGCGCAGGGCGTTGCGGATCAGCTCGCTGGCCTTGATCTCGCCATGGCCCTCGGCGTTCGGCGGGCGGGTCTCCAGGCGCACCACATGGGGGTGGTGCATCTGCAGCTCGGCCACATCTTCGATGGTCACCAGGCGTTCCTGGGGCGCGATCATTTGGCTGAGGATGTTGAGCATCGTGGTCTTGCCGGTGCCGGTGCCACCGCTGACGAGGATGTTGCAACGCCGGCCCACGGCGCGTTCGAGAAAGTCGAAGATCGCCTGGTCGATGGCCCGGGTGGCCAGCAGGTCGGCACTCTTGAGCATGTCCTGGCGGAACTTGCGGATCGACAGGCACGGCCCGTCCAGCGCCACCGGGGGAATGATCGCATTGACCCGGCTGCCGTCGGGCATGCGCGCATCGACCATCGGCGAGGACTCGTCCAGGCGCCGCCCCAGCGGCGCGAGGATGCGCTGCATCACCCGCTCCACATGGTGGGCATCGATGAAGCGCAGGTCGGTCTGCTGCAACAGGCCGCCGCGCTCGACGAACACCCGGTACGGCCCGTTGACCAGGATCTCGGTGACACTCGGGTCGCGCAGCAGCACTTCCAGCGGGCCGTAGCCGGTCAGCTCGTCGACGATCTCTTCGCCCAGGCGCTCCATCTCGTAACGCGACAGGGCCAGGCGCAGGCGTGCGACATAGTCGCCGACCTGTTCGAGGACAAACTGCGAAAGCACCGGGCGCGCGCCCTCCAGCAGGTTGCGGCCACTGTCCTCGATGGCGTCGATCACATGGCGGTGCAGCGCGCGCTTGAGCACCTGCGGGTCGCTGGCCGCGTGGCGTGGCCCGCCAAAGGGTTCTTCGCTGCTCATCGGCTACCCCACAGGCGCCGCAGCCATGGGTGGCTGGGCGCGGCCAGGTTCTCGGAGCGCTGCGCCAGGCGTTCGCCGAGCCCGCGCAGGGCCTGGGTCAGGCTTTCACGCGGGGCCAGTTCGAACAGGCTCAGCCCCTGGTTCTTGGCGTTGAGGCGCACCTCCGGGCTGTAGGGCATGACCTTGAGCAGCGGCAGCCCGTAGCGCCTGGCCAGGGTCTCGGCGTCCGGCGCCACATGGCGCAGGAAGCGATCGACCAACAGGCTGGCGTGCTCCAGCTTGATGCCCCGGTCACGCCATTGCTCGAGCACCTCCAGGTTGCGCCGGCAATCGAGGATGTTCTGGTCGGTGTAGAAGATCAGCTTGTCGCAGTGGCTGACGATGGTGCGCAGGGCTTCGCTGTCGGCCTGCCCGGTGAGGTTCACCACGATGTGCTGGAAATGCTGGCGCAAGGCGCTGAGCAGCATGTACAGCTCGGCGGCGCTGGTCTGCTCGAGGGCGTCGTCGTTGTCGGCGTAGGCGAGGATGCGCAGCCCACCTTTGTCTCGGGTGAAAGCGCTGTCGATCAGGGTCGCGTCGAGCCGACGCAGGTGGCGCAGTGAATCACCGAAGTGGAACGACGCCTCCAGCCCCAGCAGCGCCAGGCTGTCCGCGCGGGGCAGCCCGAGGTCGAGCAGCAAGGTCTGCTGGCCGCTGTCCTGCACCACCCGCGCCAGGTGGGTGGTCAGCAGCGCGCCATCGGCGCTGCGCTGGGCCCCGTAGAGCACGGTCAGGCCACCCAGGCTGGGGTTGCTGGCCACCGCAGGCAGGCGCTTGCCCAGGCGTCGTACCAACCCGGCCACCTCACTGGCCCGCGAGCCGTAGGCGACGAAGTCGCGGGCACCGGCGCGCATGGCATGCAACACCAGCTGGTTGTCCATGCCGTCGCCCAGGGCGACGATGGCCAGCATCGGCTTGGCCTCGAGCATGCCCTCGATCAGTGCGCACTGGCTGACCAGTTGCTCGCGGTCCAGGCCGATGAACACCAGGTTGCTGAACGTCATGTCGACCAGCGCCAGCAACTCGTCGAGGCTGCCGTTGCTGGCGCCGATCACCTGCCCCAGTGGCGCCAGCGCGCCTTGCAGCCAGTGCAGGTCGTCCTCGTTGCGGGTCAGCGCGAGGTAGGTCTGGTTCAGGCTCTCGTTCATCGCGACAACCCGCCACGGCCATCGAAGCTGCCGTTTTCCATGAAGAACAGGTGGCCCCAGCTGGGGTCGTAGGTGCGCAGCCCTTCGCCCGGCAATTCCGGCAGCTTGGCATTGACCGCCAGCGGCTGGACCAGGTGCGGGGTGACAATCATCAGCAGTTCGGTCTCTTCGCGGTTGAGCGCCGTCTGGCGAAAGAACGCGCCGATGATCGGCAGGTTGCCCAGCCCAGGCATCTTGTCCACGCCTGAACGCACGTTGCTGGTGATCAGGCCGCTGATGATGAAGCTCTCGCCATCGGCGAGGGTGATGCTGGTGTCGGTGCGGCGCACGCTCAGGCCCGGCACCCGAGTGCCGGCGATCACCACCGCATTGTTGTAGTCCAGCTCGCTGACCTCCGGCGCCACCTTCAGGTTGATGCGGTTGCCGCTGACCACGGTGGGGGTCAAGGCCAGGCGCACGCCAAATTCCTTGTATTCGATCGAGACGTTGTCACTGCCACTGCTGGGTACCGGGATGGGAATCTCGCCGCCGGCCAGGAAGCTGGCGGTCAGGCCACTGAGCACGGTCAGGCTGGGGCGTGCGAGGGTGTAGGCGAAGCCGCTGTTCTCCAGGGCATTGATCATCGCCAGGAAGCGGCTGCTGCCGCCGCCCCAGACGATGTTGAAGACACCGTTGTCGAGGGGGATGCCGGGGCGCACGTCGGCGTAGGTCACCGGGTTGGTGCCGGTCTGGATGCCCGGCACGTAACCGGGCCGGACCACAGTATTGGGCACCGTGCCGGGCGAGCCGAACAGGCTGTTGTTGGAGCCTTTGAAGAACAACTTGGCCCCGGCCTCCTTGTACTTGAGCCGGCGTACCTCGACGAAGCGGATATCGGCCTGCACCTGAGTCGGCAGCGGTGCCTGCTCGGTAGCGGGCACTTCCACCTCGGCCATGTCGGCGCTGGCCCGGCCTTTGATGAACACCATGGCCCGGTGCGGCTTCGGCGCACAGTCGGTCCACAGCATCAGGCTGGTGTTGCCCTGCCCCACCCCGGTCAGCAACACCGCGCGGTCGCCGCTGGCCTGGACATCGGCCACCTTCGGCTCACCCACCGCCGCCCGGGTGATGGCCACGGGCAGGCGCAATTCCTGCTGCAGGCCCTGGTCCATCTCGATCACCGTGGGCATCTGGTCGAACGCCGCGCAGCCCTTGGCCATCGCCAGTGCCTGCGGCATCAGCAGAGGCAAAGCCAGGCACAGCCATTTGGAAACCTGCACGGAACTACGCATAGCTGCATCCTTGCCTGGTCAGGGGGTCTTGTTCAGGTCGTTGGCCGCCTGGGCGCCACGAATGATCTGCATGCCGGGCGCGCCTGCGGCGGCCGGGTTGGCCAACGGCACCTGGGACAGCTGGCTGAAGCGGAAGAGGTCACGGTTGGCGGCGGCCAGCTGGGGGCTGGCGTCTTCGCCGGACCAGTAGCGCGCAAGCAATTGTTCGTCGGCGCTGCGCACCGCCAGGCGCAGAGTGCCGGCCTGGGCGGCCAGCATCAGGCGGCTGGCCAGGGCCTCGGGCACGGCCAGGCCGACGGTGCGGGTGGCGTTGCTGTTCAGCGATTGCTGGTCGCGGCGGGCTTTCTGCTCCTCGGCGGTCTGTGCCGGGCGGCCATCGTTGGCCAGGCCCGTCTGTTGGTCGACGCTGAGCACGCGCAAGGCCGGCAACACCACCTGGGCCGAGGACTGCGGGTTGTTGTTCTCCTCGCGCAGGAACAACAGCACATCGACGTAATCCCCCGGCCGCAGCTGCCCAGCGGCGCCACTCACGTCATCCACCGCCACCGCGACGGCACGCTCGTGGGCGCGGATCATCCGCGCCAATGGGCCACCGGCCTGGAAACTCGACTCATCGAGCCAACTGCCGGCCGCCAACGGCCGCGAACTGCGGCGCCCGAGCACCTGGTCGAGCTGCTGGAACGCACCCGCAGGCACGACCTGCAGGCGCTCGACCAGCACATCGTCCTCGGTCAGCGGCACATTGGCCGGCACCGCCTTGCGCAACACCACAATGGGCGAGCGTGGCGGCTCTGGCGGTTGCGCGGGTACGACGACGGGCGTCGGCGCTGGCAGGGCATCGGCGGCGGGCACCAACGGTGCAGGCGGCTCGGGCGGGCGGCTCAGGCGCAGCCCCCAGTACCCCGCCAGCAATGCCGCGAGGAAGAACAGGCCAGCCAGGATCATGGTCAAGCGACTGCTCATTCCCGCCCTCCCTGCGCCCGTGATCGATGCTGGCAAAAAGTAACTATTTCGCTATTGCACGGTAGCCGAGCCCTGCCGATTCGCCATTAACTGGTCGGCGTTTTTCGAGCCATGAAATTGACGCACAGGCAAAACAGAAACTTAGCCTCGCCGATTGTGAACAATACTTTTGGATTAATGCCTTCTTACATTTGCAGCCGGCCATGGCTTGACGATTCTGTGATGGCAAAGGGGTGTCACTTTTCAAGCCCCGAGACCCGCGCCACATGAGCGCAAGGAGACATGCCATGCTGCTGCAACTGATCGTCCTCCACTGCAAGCACTTCCTCCAGCGCAAGGATGGCGCCTCCGGTATCGAGTACGCGGTGATCGCCGCCATGGTCGCGGTGGTGCTGGCGGGCTTCGTCACGCCCATCGGCGCCGAAGTCAGCAACATCATGACCAGCATCAAGACCGCCATCACCCAGTGATCGCAGGCCAGGACGCCTGACCGACAGCCCGGGAGCCGAGCATGCCGACCTCTGCATTGCGTCAGCAGATTCTCTTGGTGGACGACGACGAGCACGCCTTGCTGGAGCTGGCCGAGTTATTGGAAAACGAAGGCTTCGCCTGCCACACCGCCAGCTCCGTGAAGGCCGCCCTGCAACAACTGACCCGCCACCCGGACGTGGCGCTGGTCATCACCGACCTGCGTATGCCCGAGGAGAGCGGCATTGGTCTGATCCAGCGCCTGCGCGACCACACCGCCCGCCAGCATCTGCCGGTGATCGTGATGTCCGGGCACGCTGACATGGACGACGTCAGCGACCTGTTGCGCCTGCAGGTGCTCGACCTGTTCCGCAAGCCCATCTACCACGCACGCTTGCTGGAAACCCTGGAGAACCTGTTTCCCAAGCCGCTGTTGCAAGCCGTGAACTAGCGACGTGCAAAGCATTCGCCGGCAAAGCCGGCTCCTACAGGTACGGCGCCAACCTCAAGGTCAACGCTGCACCTGTAGGAGCCGGCTTTGCCGGCGAATAGGCCAGTACAGTCAGCACATTTTTAGAGCTGGCAACTGAAGCTCAGCGTAACCCTGGGCCGACGGTCGAGGCTGTCCAGGGCAACGTCCGCCAGTGGCTTGGCCAGTTCTACGGCGACGTTGAAGTAACGCCTATCCCCCAAGCGCACCCCCAGCGCGGCGGACGCCAGTTTCGCCTCATGCACGTCCACTTCGTTGAACCAGGTCCTGGCGGCATCGACCACGGCATAAGGCTGCACCACCTTCAACCACTCGCCGCCGCGCCTGAAGCTGTAGTTGACCTCGTAGGCCACTCCCCATCCCATGTCGCCGCTCGCCTGGTCGCGGGGATAACCCCGGCCGAAGCCCTGGCCACCCAACAGCACACGCTCGCTGTCGGGCAGGCTGTCGCCGCTCCAGTACGCGGCGGCCGACGCCACGCCTTGCCAATGGTCGGTGAAATCGTCGCTCTGCAAACCGGACAGCCGCAGCCGCAGGAAGTCCAGGTCATAGCCGGCATTGCTGCTCGCCCCAAGGTAGTCCATGCCCTGGTAGACGCCGGCACTGAGCATCCGCAGGCGCCCGGCCTCGACCTTGCGCCAGTCGCCTTCGAAGGACAACGCACGAACATCGGTCGCGGTGTCCGCTTGCTGCGCCGCCCCCTGATAGTCGACCCGGTCCTTGACCACGTAGAAGCGCCCCACCACCTCCAGCCACTCGTCTGGTGCTGCGATCAGTGGGTGGTTGAGACCGATCGCATAGCGGTCACTGTCACGGTGCTGACGCAGGTCGGTGCCATCGTCCAATCGCACATGCGTGCGGGGTTCGCTGCGGTAGCGTGAAGCCGAGAGTTGCAGTTGCAACCCTTGCTCATCGATGAACTGGCTGTAGTCGAGGCGGGCAAAGTGCGCCTCGTCCTCGCCGGGAGGTGCCAGCACACTGGCGCGCAGCTGTTCGGCGTAGCGGGTCTGGGCGTTGCTGGCAACACTGACCAAGGCTTGAGGCGCAGCGCGACTGCCGTCATTCACGGTCACGTTGCCAGCAAACGGCCTATGCGATACCTGGACGACCAAGCGGGCTGCACCATCGTCGGCGACGGGTGCTTCGACCCTGGCCTGCAAGGTCACACCCGGTATACGCCCCATCAGGCTGACAGAGCGGTCGAGGGTCTGCCGGGTCAGCGGGCGTTCGGTCTTGAGCCGTTCCAGCAGCCTGACCAGGTAGGCGCGCGCCGGGCCGATCTGGCCTTCGATCCGATAATCATGGACATGGCCTTCGACCAGGACCACGTGCACTCGGCCGTCGGCGAAGTCTTGTGGAGGGAGGTAGGCGTAGGAAAGCAGGTAACCGTCCTGCTGGTAACGCCGGGTGAGGCGTTGAGTGAGTTCGTTCAGCTCGGCCAGGCTGAGTGTCTGGCCGATGATGGGCTGGTAGTGATCGCGCAATTCGCCCAATGCATAGACGGTACCGCCCTCGAAACGCACCTTGCGCACCTGCACCCGGGTGTCCATCGCCAAGGGTTGCTGGCGAAGAATGTCGGGCGTCACCACCTGTACGAAGGGCTCCCCCGGACGGTAGGCAGCCACCGGCAGGTTCGCCGTGGGCAGGCGGTTGTCGGTTTCATTGCCATCGAGGTAGCTGGGCAGGGACTCGGCGCGAGCGCTGGCCCCACAGGACAACGCCAGCATCGTCAACAGCATCAGGCGCATGCGGACACTCCGTGATCCAGAAGGCCACCGCCCCGTGCAGGCATGCGGCGCACGTGAGGATCAGCGTAGGTGCAGCCCCCCGAAGGGTCAAAGCCCGCCCGTGGCGTTGAAGCCCACCCCCGCCGCGGTCAGCAATGACAGGGGCAGCAACAACGTGTCCAGCAACGCGCTGGCGGGCAGGTCCAGCCCCGGGTAGGCCGGCGCCTCAGCCCCGAAACGGTCTTCGGGGCAGCAGCCGCCGTTCATCACGTACAGGTCCAGCCGCGTGCCGGCGTACACCACCGGTGCCCCGGGCTTGTTGGCGTCCAGGGTACGCACCGTGGCGCAGCCCCCCAATTGCATCAATACCAGCCAGCCCAGCAACGCCCGCCTCAATCGTCGACCCCGTGGTGGTGCTCGCCCCAGCGCGGCAGCATGTCCTGGGGAATGTTCAGCAGGTTGAGGATGCGCGCAACGACGAAGTCGACCAGGTCGTCGATGGTCTGCGGCTGGTGGTAGAAGCCCGGTGCCGCCGGCAGGATCACCGCGCCCATCTGCGACAGCTTGAGCATGTTCTCCAGGTGGATGGTCGACAGTGGCGCCTCGCGCGGTACCAGGATCAATTGGCGACGCTCCTTCAACGTCACGTCGGCGGCGCGCTCGATCAGGTTGTTGCAGGCACCGGTGGCGATGGCCGACAACGTGCCGGTGGAGCATGGCACCACCACCATCGCCGCCGGCGCGCCGGAGCCCGAGGCCACCGGCGACATCCAGTCCTCCTTGCCGTACACGCGGATCTGCCCGTCGGCGGCCCCGGTGTATTCGGTGAGGAAGGCCTGCATCGCCTGGGGCTTGGCCGGCAGCACCACGTCGGTCTCGGTGGCCATCACCAGTTGCGCGGCCTTGGAGACGAGGAAGTGCACCTCGCGGTCCTCACGTACCAGGCAGTCGAGCAAGCGCAGGCCATACTGCGCCCCGGACGCCCCGGTCATGGCCAGGGTGATGCGCTCCGGCCCGCTCACTTGAGGGCCTCGGCCAGCTTGCCGTGCAGGCCGCCGAAGCCGCCGTTGCTCATGATCACCACGTGGGTGCCCGGGCGGGCCTGGCCCTTGACCCGGTCGATGATCGCCTCGAGGCTGTCGGCCACCACGCTGGGGACCTTGCACTGGGCGGCGGTACCGGCCAGGTCCCAACCCAGGTTGGGCGGCGCGTACCAGATGACCTGGTCGGCATCGCTGACGCTTTCCGGCAGGCCATCACGGTGGGCACCGAGCTTCATGGAGTTGGAGCGCGGCTCGATCACCGCGATCACCGGCGCCTCGCCAACGCGCTTGCGCAGGCCATCGAGGGTGGTGGCGATGGCGGTCGGGTGGTGGGCGAAGTCATCGTAGATAGTCACGCCTTGGACTTCGGCGACCTTCTCCATGCGCCGCTTGACGCTCTTGAATGCGCTCAGGCCTTCGATGCCCATGGCCGGGGCCACGCCCACGTGGCGGGCGGCGGCAAGCGTCGCCAGGGCGTTGGCGACGTTGTGCTGGCCAGTCAGGGCCCAGTCCACCACACCTTGCGCCTCGCCCTCGAACAGCACCTCGAAGCGCGAACCGTCGGGGCTGAGCAGGCGCGCCTGCCACTGGCCGCTAACACCCGTGGTCTGCACCGGGGTCCAGCAGCCCATGCCGATCACCCGCTCCAGCGCCTGCTCGGTGGTCGGGTGGATCACCAGGCCTTCGCTCGGGATGGTCCGCACCAGGTGGTGGAACTGCCGCTCGATGGCCGCCAGGTCCGGGAAGATGTCCGCGTGATCGAACTCAAGGTTGTTGAGGATCGCGGTGCGTGGGTGGTAGTGCACGAACTTCGAGCGCTTGTCGAAGAAGGCGCTGTCGTATTCGTCGGCCTCGACCACGAAGAACGGCGTGCCGCCCAGGCGCGCCGACACCGAGAAATTCTGCGGCACGCCGCCGATCAAAAAGCCCGGGCTCATGCCAGCATGCTCCAGGACCCAGGCCAGCATGCTGCTGGTGGTGGTCTTGCCGTGGGTGCCGGCCACCGCCAGCACCCAGCGCCCCTGCAGCACATGGTCGGCCAGCCACTGCGGGCCGGACACATAGGGCAGGCCCTTGTTCAGCACGTATTCCACCGCCGGGTTGCCCCGCGACATGGCGTTGCCGATCACCACCAGGTCCGGTGCCGGCTCCAGCTGGGCCGGGTCATAGCCTTGGGTGAGCTCGATGCCCTGGGCTTCGAGCTGGGTGCTCATCGGGGGGTAGACATTGGCGTCGGAACCGGTGACGCGGTGGCCAAGTTCCTTGGCCAGCACGGCCAGCGAACCCATGAAAGTGCCGCAAATACCGAGAATGTGAATGTGCATGATCGACCTCGCAAAACGTCGAGGCAGGGTAGCCCACGGCGAGGGAAATCGCACCCGCTGTTTCGCTCAGCCGGCCCGGGCGATGCCATGTTTGCGCAGTTTTCGATAGAGGGTGTTGCGGCTGATGCCCAGGTGCTCGGCGGCATGGGTCAGGTGCCAGCGGTTTGCCTCCAGTACGGCCAGCAGTGCATCGCGCTCGGCATGCAGGAGCGGCGCAGCAGCCCCGGCAGATTCAGCAGCGCTGCTGAAATCCTGGGGCCGCTTTGCGGCACTTTCGCGACACAAAGCCGCTCCCACAGAAGGCGTGCCATTGCGGACGATTGCAGGGAGATCCGAAAAAACGATATGCGGGCCTTCGCACAACGCGACCAAGGTTCGCAGCACATTGCGCAGTTGCCGCACATTCCCCGGCCAGGTGAAGTCCAGCAGCGCCTGGCGGGCGGCAGGCTCGAGGCCGATGGCTTGGCCCTCGGCCTCCTGCGCCAGCAGGAAGTCGAGCAACGGTGCCTTGTCGCTGCGCTCGCGCAGCGCCGGCAACGCCACCTCCAGGCCATTGAGGCGGTAATAGAGGTCTTCGCGGAAACCACCCTGTTCCACCCGCTCCAACAGGTCGCGGTGGGTGGCACTGATGATGCGGACATCCACCGCCTGCGGCTCGCCACCGATGGGTACCACCTGGCGCTCCTCCAGCACCCGCAGCAGGCGGGTCTGCAGGGCCAATGGCATGTCGCCGATCTCATCGAGCAACAGGGTGCCGCCGTCGGCCTGCAACAGTTTGCCGCGCATGCCTTCCTTGCGCGCGCCGGTGAAACTGCCGCCGCGATAGCCGAACAGCTCGCTCTCGATCAGGCTTTCCGGAATCGAGGCGCAGTTGATCGCCACGAACGGCTTGTGTCGGCGCGCGCTGGCCTGGTGCACGGCCTGGGCGAAGGCCTCCTTGCCGCAACCGGTCTCGCCGCGCAGCAGCAGGGGTACGTCGCGCTCAAAGACGCGCACGGCACGGCGAAAATCGTTCTGCAGGGCCGGGTCGAGCAGGCAGATGCCGGGCTCGCTGGCCTGGGGTGACGCCACCGGCACCGACCAGGCTGGCGTGCGCGCCTGGCCACGCAGGCTGGCGAACACCTGCCGGCCATCACGGGTATGCAGCGGCCAGACGCTGCTGCCTTGCGGTGTGGCGCGGCTGAACAGCTCGTCATGGCGCAGGGCAAAGAAGGTGTCCACCGATTTGCCCAGCACGCCGCCACGGATGGTACCCAACAGGTTCAGCGCGCCCTGGTTGGCCGCGCAGATCTGCCCGTCGCCATCGAACGCCAGCAGGCCTTCGCTGAACAGCCCGACCGACTCGGCCTGCAGGTGGAAGCGCAGCAGCCATTGCTGTTCGAAGTGGCGCAGGAAATAGCAGCTCTCGATCATCTTCGCCGAAAGATTTACCAGGGCCATGGTGTGGAACTGGCTCTGCCGTGACACGTCCGGCCGCGCCGACGAGACGTCGAGCACCGCCAGCAATTCACCGTGGGGGTCGAACACCGGGCTGGCCGAACAGGTCAGGCCCGTGTGCCGGCCGCGGAAGTGTTCGTCCTGGTGGATGGTCAGGGCCTGGCGCTCGACCAGGCAGGTGCCGATGCCGTTGGTGCCCTCGCGGGCCTCGCTCCAGTCGGCGCCCAGCCACAGCCCGGCACGCTCGAAGATGCGCCGCTCGCTGGGGGTGGTGACACAGTTGAGGATGACGCCACGGGCGTCGGTGAGCAGTACCGCGTGACCAGCGCCGGACAGTTGCTGGTGCAGGCTGTTCATCTCGTTGTCGGCGATCTGCAGCACCTGGTGCAGGCGCTCGCGGCTCTCCAGCAGGCGGCCGTGTTCAAGCACGACGGGCGCCTGGGCGCGTGCGGGGTCGAGGTGGTAATCCTCCAGGCAACGCAGCCAGGAACGGGCGATGGACGGGTCACTGCCCGGCCCGCTGGCCTGCCCTCGGGCGATGGTGAGCACCTGCTGGGCATGGCGGCTGAACGAATTGCTCTGCATGTGTTGTTGTTCTCCGCAGATCGATCGTCCCGCCAGCATCCTCCAGGCGCGAACGCATTGCAATGCCGCGCTGACCAGCAAGTCATGGGCGCCCCGGAAACGGCACAAAATGTCACCCGCCCCGTACCAGGGCTGGCACAAAGCATCGCAAACAAGCCCCGGACACTGACCCAAGTCACTGATTTGCAAAGGCCTCACGGCACTGGCCCGACCTTTGCTCTACGCTTTGACACTCCGCAACAATCACAACGACCAGGAGACACACCATGCGTTACGCACATCCCGGTACCGAGGGCGCGAAGGTTTCCTTCAAGAGCCGCTACGGCAACTACATCGGTGGTGAGTTCGTTCCTCCGGTAAAGGGTGAGTACTTCACCAACACCTCACCGGTGAACGGCCAGCCGATCGCCGAGTTCCCCCGCTCCACCGCCGAAGACATCGACAAGGCCCTCGACGCCGCCCATGCCGCCGCCGACGCCTGGGGCCGCACCTCGGTGCAGGACCGCTCCAACGTCCTGCTGCGCATCGCCGACCGCATCGAGCAGAACCTCGAAGTGCTGGCCATCACCGAAACCTGGGACAACGGCAAGCCGATCCGCGAAACCCTCAACGCCGATATCCCCCTGGCGGTCGATCACTTCCGCTACTTCGCCGGCTGCATCCGCGCCCAGGAAGGTGGCGCCGCCGAGATCAACGAAAACACCGTGGCCTACCACATCCATGAACCGCTGGGCGTGGTCGGGCAGATCATCCCGTGGAACTTCCCGTTGCTGATGGCCGCCTGGAAGCTCGCCCCGGCCCTGGCCGCCGGCAACTGCGTGGTGCTCAAGCCCGCCGAGCAGACCCCGCTGGGCATCACCGTGCTGCTGGAACTGATCGGCGACCTGCTGCCCAAGGGCGTGCTCAACGTGGTGCAAGGCTATGGCCGCGAGGCCGGCGAGGCCCTGGCCACCAGCAAGCGCATCGCCAAGATCGCCTTCACCGGCTCCACCCCAGTCGGCGCGCACATCATGAAATGCGCCGCCGAGAACATCATCCCATCCACCGTCGAGCTGGGTGGCAAGTCACCCAACGTGTACTTTGAAGACATCATGCAGGCCGAGCCTGCGTTCATCGACAAGGCCGCCGAAGGCATGGTGCTGGCGTTCTTCAACCAGGGCGAGGTGTGCACCTGCCCGTCGCGAGCGCTGGTACAGGAGTCGATCTACCCGCAGTTCATGGAAGTGGTGATGAAGAAGGTGCTGCAGATCAAACGCGGCGACCCGCTGGACACTGACACCATGGTCGGTGCCCAGGCCTCGCAGCAGCAGTTCGAGAAGATCCAGTCCTACCTCAAGATCGCCCAGGAAGAGGGCGCCGAGCTGCTGACCGGCGGCAAGGTGGAGCAACTCGAAGGTTCGCTGGCCAGCGGCTACTACATCCAGCCGACCCTGCTCAAGGGCAACAACAAGATGCGTGTGTTCCAGGAAGAAATTTTCGGCCCGGTGGTCAGCGTCACCACCTTCAAGGACGAAGCCGAAGCCCTGGCCATCGCCAACGACACCGAGTTCGGCCTGGGCGCCGGCGTGTGGACCCGCGACATCAACCGCGCCTACCGCATGGGCCGCGGCATCAAGGCCGGCCGCGTATGGACCAACTGCTACCACCTGTACCCGGCCCATGCCGCGTTCGGTGGCTACAAGAAGTCCGGCGTTGGTCGTGAAACCCACAAGATGATGCTCGACCACTACCAGCAGACCAAGAACCTGCTGGTGAGCTACGACATCAACCCACTGGGCTTCTTCTAAGCCCCCTTCGCCAGCAAGCTGGCTCCTACCTGTTCCCGTAGGAGCCAACTTGCTGGCGAACCGCCACCCCCTGGCCCGCATCCTGCAACACCTTCACCACTCAAAAACGAAAAAAACAGGTGAACACCATGCCAAGCGATCACTCCGGCAGCACGCCGGCGAGCTCTTCCGTCGACTTCGAAAAAGTCGGCTCGGATTATTTCCAGCAACGTGAACTGAAAAAAGGCGCCGCCGGCTGGGTCCTGCTGGTGGGCCTGGGCGTGGCCTACGTGATCTCCGGCGACTACGCCGGCTGGAACTTCGGCCTGGCCCAGGGTGGCTGGGGCGGCATGTTCCTCGCCACCCTGCTGATGGCCACCATGTACCTGTGCATGTGCTTCTCCCTGGCGGAGCTGTCGTCGATGATCCCCACCGCCGGTGGTGGCTACGGCTTCGCCCGCAGCGCCTTCGGCCCCTGGGGTGGCTTCCTCACTGGTACGGCGATCCTCATCGAGTACGCCATCGCCCCTGCGGCCATCGCCGTGTTCATCGGTGCCTACTGCCAGTCGCTGTTCGGCATCGGCGGCTGGATGATCTACCTGGCGTTCTACATCGTGTTCATCGGCATCCACATCTTCGGGGTGGGCGAGGCGCTGAAACTGATGTTCATCATCACCGCCATTGCCGCCATCGCCCTGGCGGTGTTCCTGATCGGCATGGTGCCCCATTTCGATGCAGCCAACCTGTTCGACATCGCCAAGACCGACGCCGTGGGTGCAAGCAGCTTCCTGCCGTTCGGCTATGTCGGCGTGTGGGCGGCGATACCCTATGCGATCTGGTTCTTCCTCGCCGTCGAAGGTGTGCCGCTGGCCGCCGAAGAAACCAAGAACCCCAAGCGCGACCTGCCCCGCGGCCTGATCGGCGCGATGCTGGTGCTGCTGGCCTTCGCCCTGCTGATCCTGGTGGTCGGCCCCGGCGGCGCCGGCGCCGACGCACTCAAGGCCTCGGGCAACCCGCTGGTCGAGGCACTGTCCAAAGCCTATGGCGGTTCCACCTGGATGGGCGGTTTCGTCAACCTGGTGGGCCTAGCCGGCCTGATCGCCAGCTTTTTCTCGATCATCTATGCCTATTCGCGGCAGATCTTCGCCCTTTCCCGTGCTGGCTACCTGCCGCGCAAGCTGTCGGAAACCAACAAGAGCAAGGCGCCGGTGCTGGCCCTGGTGATCCCGGGGATCATCGGTTTCGCCCTGTCGCTGACCGGCCAGGGCGACCTGCTGATCCTGGTGGCGGTGTTTGGCGCGACGCTGTCCTACGTGCTGATGATGGCCGCGCACATCACCCTGCGCATCCGCCGGCCGAAAATGGAACGCCCGTATCGCACCCCAGGTGGCATCTTGACCTCGGGCGTAGCCCTGGTGCTGGCGTGCATCGCGGTGGTCGCCGGCTTCCTGGTCGATCCACGGGTGGTGATCGGCGCCGCCTTGATCTATGCCGTATTGATTGCCTACTTTGCTTTCTACAGCCGCCATCACTTGGTGGCCGGGACGCCCGAAGAGGAATTCGCCGCGATCCAGAAGGCCGAAGAGGCCCTGCACTGAGCGCCGACCCACGCCGCAGGCAAGCCCTGCGGCGCCCTGGAGATTCTGTATGGCACGTTTCGTACACACGGTGGGTCACCAGATCTACCGTTTCGATAGCCTCAAAGAGGTCATGGCCAAGGCCAGCCCGGCGCGCTCGGGCGACTACCTGGCGGGCGTCGCCGCCAGCAACGATGGCGAACGGGTCGCGGCGCAGATGGCCCTGGCCGATATCCCGCTCACGCACTTCCTCAACGAAGCGCTGATCCCCTACGAACAAGACGAAGTCACCCGGCTGATCATCGACACCCACGACAAACACGCCTTCGCCCCGGTCAGCCACCTGACCGTCGGCGGCCTGCGCGACTGGCTGCTGGGCGAGCAAGCCGACGAACACAGCCTGCGGGCCCTGGCGCCGGGCCTGACGCCGGAAATGGCGGCGGCGGTGTCGAAGATCATGCGCGTGCAGGACCTGGTGCTGGTGGCGCAGAAGATCCGCGTGGTCACCCAGTTCCGCGGCACCATGGGCCTACGCGGCCGGCTGTCGACTCGCCTGCAGCCCAACCACCCCACCGACGAACCTGCCGGCATCGCCGCCAGCATCCTCGACGGCCTGCTCTACGGCAACGGCGACGCCATGATCGGCATCAACCCGGCCACCGACAGCATCGCCTCGATCTGCGCCCTGCTGGAGATGCTCGACGCCATCATCCAGCGCTACCAGATCCCCACCCAAGCCTGCGTGCTCACCCACGTCACCACCTCGATCGAGGCGATCAACCGTGGCGTGCCGCTGGACCTGGTGTTCCAGTCCATCGCCGGCACCGAAGCGGCCAACGCCAGCTTCGGCATCAACCTCAACGTACTGCAGGAAGGCTACGAGGCCGGCCTGTCGCTCAAGCGCGGCACGGTCGGGCAAAACCTGATGTACTTCGAGACCGGTCAGGGCAGCGCCCTGTCGGCCAACGCTCATCATGGCGTCGACCAACAGACCTGCGAGACCCGTGCCTACGCCGTGGCCCGCCACTTCAAGCCGTTCCTGGTCAACACCGTGGTCGGCTTCATCGGCCCGGAATACCTGTACAACGGTAAACAGATCATCCGCGCCGGCCTCGAGGACCACTTCTGCGGCAAGCTGCTGGGCGTGCCGATGGGCTGCGACATCTGCTACACCAACCACGCCGAAGCCGACCAGGACGACATGGACACCCTGCTGACCCTGCTGGGCGTGGCCGGGATCAACTTCATCATGGGTATCCCCGGCTCCGACGACATCATGCTCAACTACCAGACCACGTCGTTCCACGACGCGCTCTACGCCCGCCAGACCCTGGGCCTGAAGCCCGGGCCGGAATTCGAGGCCTGGCTGGCGCGCACCGGCATCTTCACCCAGGCCGATGGCCGCGTGCTGTTCGGCGACAACCTGCCACCGGCCTTCCGCCACGCACTGGCGCACCTGGCCTAGAGGTGACCATGGATCGACACACCCCCACCCCGGACAACCCCTGGCTGGCGCTGCGCAACCTCACCCCCGCGCGCATCGCCCTGGGGCGCACCGGTATCAGCCTGCCCACCGGCGCCCAGCTGGACTTCCAGTACGCCCATGCCCAGGCCCGCGACGCCGTGCACCTGCCCTTCGACCACGCCGGCCTGCGCCAGCAGCTCAGCGAGCGCGGCCGCGACAGCCTGCTGCTGCACAGCGCCGCCAATGACCGCCACCAGTACCTGCAACGCCCCGACCTGGGGCGGCGCCTGCACGAAGACTCCGCCCAGCGCCTGCGCGAACATGCCCAGGCCAATCCTGGCGGGGTGGACCTGGCCATCGTCGTCGCCGACGGGCTCTCCGCCCTGGCCGTGCACCGCCACACGCTACCCTTCCTGAGCCGCTTCGAGGAGCAGGCCGCCGCCGACGGCTGGAGCAGCGCCCCAGTGGTGCTGGTGGAGCAGGGCCGCGTGGCGGTGGCCGACGAAGTGGGCGAATTGCTGGGCGCGCGCATGACCGTGATGCTGATCGGCGAACGCCCGGGCCTGAGCTCCCCCGACAGCCTCGGGCTGTACTTCACCTACGCGCCCAAGGTCGGCCTCACCGACGCTTACCGCAACTGCATTTCCAACGTGCGCCTGGAGGGCCTGAGCTATGGCATGGCCGCCCATCGCCTGCTGTACTTGATGCGTGAAGCCTGTCGGCGCCAGCTTTCGGGGGTGAACCTCAAGGACGAAGCGGAGGTCCACAGTCTCGATAGCGATAACGCCGGCACCAAAAGCGGAAATTTCTTACTCGGCGAAGGGTAAGAAACATGTCATGGAAGGCGGATTGCGCTTCTACCCTGCATTAGGCAGCATGCGATCTGACGCAGCTGGCAATCCGCCGTACACCCACATGGACTCAGAGGCCCGCACATGCGCATCATCAAGGCAACCCTCGAGCACCTCGACCTGCTCACTCCGCTGTTCGTGAAATACCGTGAGTTCTATGGGCAGCTGCCTTACCCGGACAGCTCGCGCAAGTTCCTCGAAAAGCGCCTCATGCGCAGTGAATCGATCATCTACCTGGCCCTGCCGGATGACGCCGACGACCGTCTGCTGGGCTTCTGCCAGCTCTATCCGAGCTACTCATCGCTATCACTCAAGCGCGTGTGGATTCTCAACGATATCTACGTGGCCGAAGACTCGCGGCGCATGCTGGTGGCCGACCGCCTGATGCGCGAAGCCAAGAAAATGGCCAAAGAGACCAACGCCGTGCGCATGCGCGTGGCCACCAGCAGCGACAACGAGGTGGCGAAGAAAACCTACGAGTCCATGGGCTTTCGCAAAGATACCGAGTTCGACAACTACATACTGCCGATCAGCCTGGATTGAAGCCCTGCCATTTCTTGACTCTGTAGGAGCCGCTTCAGCCGCGATCACCCGCAAAGACCGCGTTGCCTGCATCGTGGCTGAAGCCGCCCCTACGGTAACCCCCCGCTACAAACTCTCCGGGCATAACCGCGACTTCGCCGTATAATCCCCTTCCTGTCATGTGTGAAAAGTTACCTTCCGCAGGTAAACCCTCCACACCCAGAACGCTCTCCGTCATCGCGCGCCCGTAGAAGCGGGTCAAGAACACAGGTGCTGTACATGGACTTCAACCCGCTGGACCTTATCCTGCATCTCGATGCCTATCTCGACCTGCTGGTCACCAACTACGGTCCATGGATCTACGCCATCCTCTTCACCGTGATCTTCTGCGAAACCGGCCTGGTGGTGATGCCCTTCCTGCCCGGCGACTCGCTGCTGTTCATCGCCGGCGCCGTGGCCGCGGGAGGTGGCATGGACCCAGTGCTGCTGGCGGGCCTGCTGATGGCTGCGGCCATACTGGGGGACAGCACCAACTACGTGATCGGGCGCACGGCAGGTGAACGCCTGTTCCGCAACCCGAAGTCGAAGATCTTCCGCCAGGACTACCTGCAACGCACCCACGAGTTCTACGCACGCCACGGCGGCAAGACCGTCACTCTGGCGCGCTTCCTGCCCATCCTGCGCACTTTCGCGCCGTTCGTCGCTGGCATCGCCCACATGCACTACCCACGCTTCCTGGCCTTCAGCGTGGCCGGCTCGCTGCTGTGGGTCGGTGGCCTGGTCACCTTGGGCTACTTCTTCGGCAACGTGCCATTCATCAAGCAGCACCTGTCGCTGATGGTGGTCGGCATCATCGTCCTGTCGCTGGTGCCGATGCTTCTCGGCCTGCTGCGCGGCCGGTTCAGCCGCGCGGCCAAGGCCCACTGATCGCGGCATGTGGTCGTTCAGCGCCTGGCGGCGCCGCCGCACCCTGGCCCGCTACCCGGTCGACGATCAGCTATGGCAGGTGATCCGTGATCGCCTGCCACTGCTCGATGGCATCAGCGACGAGGAAGACCGCTGGCTGCGTGAGGCCTGCGTGCTGTTCCTGCACGACAAGCACCTGACCACCCTGCCCGGCGTCGAACTGGACGACGAGCAGCGCCTGTTCCTCGCCGCCCAGGCCCAATTGCCGCTGCTGCACCTGGGCGAGCTGAACTGGTACCAGGGCTTCCACGAGATCATCCTCTACCCCGACGACTTTCTCAGCCCCCAGCGCCATCGCGACGCCAGCGGCGTGGAACACGTGTGGGACGCCGAGCACAGTGGCGAGGCCTGGCAACAGGGGCCGGTGATCCTGGCCTGGCCCGGGGTACTGGCCAGCGGGGGCTGGGAAGCCTACAACCTGGTCATCCACGAACTGGCGCACAAGCTCGACATGCTCAACGGCGACGCCAATGGCCTGCCACCGCTGCACAACGGCATGCGCGTGGAAGACTGGGCCCTGGCCATGCAGCAGGCCTACGACGGCATGAACCGCCAGCTCGACCAGAACCCCGACACGCAGACCGCCATCGACCCCTACGCCGCGGAAAACCCGGCAGAGTTCTTCGCCGTCACCAGCGAGTACTTCTTCAGCGCCCCCGACCTGCTGCACCAGGCCTTTCCAGCGGTCTACCAGCAGTTGGCGCTGTTCTACCGCCAGGACCCACTGACGCGCCTGGCCCTGCTGCAAGCCGAACACCCGGATTACCGTGAGCACCCTGCCTGATCGCCCCGCACATCTGGCCGGGCGTGGCACCCACTGTGGGAATGTGCCTATAATCGCCGCCACTTTTTTGATCAAACACGGGGGCATTGCCCAATGAGCTACAGCAAGATTCCAGCCGGCAAAGACCTGCCGAACGACATCTACGTCGCTATCGAGATCCCGGCCAACCACGCGCCGATCAAGTACGAAATCGACAAGGACAGCGACACCCTGTTCGTCGACCGCTTCATGGCCACCCCGATGTTCTACCCGGCCAACTACGGTTTCATCCCCAACACCTTGGCTGACGACGGTGATCCGCTGGACGTGCTGGTCGTCACCCCGTACCCGGTCGCCCCAGGCTCGGTGATCCGTGCCCGTCCGGTCGGCGTGCTGAACATGACCGACGACGGCGGCGGCGACGCCAAGGTCATCGCCGTGCCTCACGACAAGCTGAGCCAGCTGTACGTCGACGTGAAGGAATACACCGACCTGCCAGCCCTGCTGATCCAGCAGATCGAGCACTTCTTCGCGAACTACAAGGATCTCGAGAAGGGCAAGTGGGTCAAGATCGAAGGCTGGGAAGGCGCCGACGCCGCCCGTGCCGCGATCACCAAGTCGGTTGCTGCCTACAAAGGCTGAGGCTGACGGAAGAAGCCCTGCTTCGGCAGGGCTTTTTTGTGTCCGCAAGAAATGCCCTACAAGGCCCTAGGCAATCTCCTGCAAATCGAGATTTACCCTACAGATCTCGTCGACATCTGGTTTATTTCCACATATTTATCAGGGCGATAGACTCGCCCCCATGAACACTTCCGGCGACCGCCTCAAAGCCCTCCTGCAGGAGTGCGACCTGACCCCTTCGGACTTTGCCGCCCAACGCAAGGTCACCCCCCAGCACGTCAACAACTGGCTCAAGCGCGGCGTGCCCCAGGCGCGCGTCGAGGAAATCGCCGGGTTGTTCTGCGTGCACCCCGGCTGGCTGCGTAGCGGCGAAGGACCAAAACACCCGGGCCCTTTCACGCCACCCCGTCCGCCCAGGCCCCGCGAGGAACCACCCATGCCATTGCTGGCCTTGGGCACGGAGTGTGTGCCACTCCCCCTTTATCGCCCCCACGAAAGTGGCCTCGCGGCCGTGCCGGGCCTTCATCAGCCAATCCCCAGGGAAGCGCTCGACTGTATCCGCGTGGCCCCGCAACACGCGTTCTGCATCGGCATGCCGGCAAGCAACATGGCCCCCTACCTGCCACAAGGCACATTGCTGGCCGTCGACCGCAGCTTCACCCGTGTCGTCGAGGGTGAATGCTATGCACTGCTGCACAATGGCAAGCTGCGCGTGCACCAGCTCACCCTTGGCCGCCACGGTACCCTGTGCCTGCACAGCCACGACCGCCTCAACCACCCGACCGAGCGCTATACCGCCTACCAACGCCGGGCACAGCGCCTGGAGATCCTCGGCTGGGTATTCTGGTGGTCGTGCCTGCGCCCCGCCCGCCCAGGCTGATACACTTCACGCCATTTTTTGCTGGGCATGGGCCCCGAGCCCTAGTATGCTACGCCGCACATCATGCCCCCTGATGGTGCAAGCCGCATTCCAGAGGGCCTGGCGACGCCTCACACAGCCGTCCGCCATCTTTTTCAGGCCATGTTGCCAACCGTTTAAGGCGGTTGCGGCTTATCAAAAATGAGCCAAGACCGTCCCCGAGAAGCCGGCCACAAGCCGGCTTTTTAATGCCTGCCCTTCACGACACTCAACACGCTTCAGCGTGGGGCGCCTCCTGTGTCACGCCAGCAAGCAACGCACGCGCCGTCGGACAGTGAAGCTGCATCTGGCGACCGGAAAAACCGCGCTGCAACAACCAGTACCATTGCCGCTCGGGCCCCAATGCCAGCCCCGTGTCGACATAACCTGCCTGATGAAACGCCGACAGCGCCATTGCCAAGTTGGCATCCATCTTCAACCAGAGATGCGTCATCCGGGCGGATGGCAAGCGGGAGGCTTCGACGATCGAGGGATAGGTTGCACACTCGATGATCAAATCCATGCGATCGTCTTGAACGGTTACTTTCGGGGGCACGCCACAATCCCTCGTGACGTGGGCGGCAACGGCCCCGAAGCGCTCGATCAGCGGAGCGATCCACGCCGGCTGGCCACCCGGCATCCCGCAAAGCGGTATAGGGTGCGCCTGCAGTGGCAGAACACCCAGAATGGCTGTTTCGCGCGCCGGATGGCTGAACGGCGACTCGACGTAATCCAGCAGCAGCCCCGTTGCCTGGAACCCCAGTGCGAGCCCCAGTCGCTGTGTCCACAGGTGGCTGGCGACCATCTTGATCGTCAGCACCGCCAACTGCTGCTGACGGGCTCGCCCACACAGGTCCTTGCCCAACCGGGTGGCGATTCCTTGCCCCCTCATCTCGGGATCGACGACGATCATCGCCAGCTCGGCGCAGCGTTCATCACCCGAAGAACGCCACAGCGAGGCATGGCCGACGATACGATCCCCCTGCAGCGCGACCACGGATTGCCAACGCTGCGTCCGGTTGTGGTGGCAGATGACGGAGGGCAGGTAGATCTCCGGGTAGAAGTAGTCCTCGCCATAGACCCTGTTGAACAACGCGCTGATCTGCGCCGCATCACGTTCCTCGAACCCGCGAACGATCGTCATTGGCCGACCTCATCACGAGGGCACTGATAGTCGCGCCGGTCGACAACACGCAGCAGCTTGCCGGTTCGCTGATTCGTCACCAGAGCCGAGGGTTGGCACCAATTGACCGACACCGCCAGCGCCCCCTTCTCCATGAGCTCCACCACAGCAGCGTCCCCTGCTTTCAGAGACTGCTGCAATGCCTCGGCGCATCCGCCGTCACCAGGGTGGGCAATACGAAGCTCGATGAAGTCGGTGCCGTTCTTGCGGTCGATCAGCAGTTGCCACGGGCAGTGCCCCAGGCGCGCTTCGATGGCTGACGCCAACTCGTCCGGGAAAACGGTCGCATAGCCGACTCTCACCCGGTGACCGAGGCTGTTGCGCCCGGCGAGCTTGAACTTGCGGCCGGCGCTCCCCGGTGCTTCGCTCCATTGCGCCAGATCACCGACGGGATAGCGAATGATGGGCATCAAGGTGCGCGTCAGGTTGGTCACCACCAACAGGCCGGTACGGTTGGTTTCGTGGATCGGCTCGCCCGACGCTTCATCGACAATCTCGACAAGGGTGTCGGGTTCGAAAACGCGATGCTCACCCGGCGCGCAATCGACCGCGCTGGCGCCGATCAGGCCCGCGTCCACGCTGGCACAGCCGATCGATACCACGTTGGCGTTGGGTAGCACCGCCTTGAACAACGCGTGTTGTTCGGCAAACACACTTTCCCCGCCGTACAGGACGGTCCTGACCCCTGGCAGCTGGATGCCGTGCTGTTCGAGACTGGCGATGGCGTGCAGGAGTTTTCCAGGTACGCCCGCCAGAACGTTGATCCCGTGCTGTCTGACCTGTGTCGCCAGCGCCTGTGGATCGACCGCTCCGGTGAAGGGAAACACGCAGATCGGCACCTGGGTCTTGGCCAACGCCCCTTGAATGAACAGGAAGCTGGCATACAGGTCACCTGCGAAGAACAGATTGGCCACACGATCCCCAGGCTCGAGCCTGGCGCCAAGGCTGCGCCCGAATGTCGTGATGAACTGATCCCATTCAGCCTGGGTGTAGACCGAATGCTTGGCTGCCCCCGTCGTGCCACCGGTCTTGTAGACGATCGCATCCGTCACGGGCCCCGTCAGCACAGGCCAGTCCTTGAGAACCGCGCCGCGGGCCCAGTACTGCTGTGTATCGACCATCGGCAGGTCGGCCAGTGTCCAGCCCGCTTTCGGGAGGTCCCGATACAAGCGGGCATAGTAGGGGGAATGTTCCCGGGCATGATCGACGAGCCATGCCAGTGCAAGCGGGCATTTGCTGGAGTAATCCATGTTTCTGCGTCCTCTACAGGCACCGTGGGTCAGCGACGTTTGTCGATAAGCAATGGGGTCTTCCCCGTCTGCGGGTGGTTCTCGAAGTGCTGTTGCGCCCGTTGGCACACCTCCAGCTCCAACAACCCAAGTGTCAATGCTTCGCTCAACTCGGCGTCGGCACACACCCTGGCCCTCACCACCTCGGGCTCAGCCTCCGCCAGCAGGCGAAGACGTTCCAGACCATTGTCAGAATTGTGCTCCAGGTGCAGTTGCACCGGGGCTTCGGCCAGCGCGGCAAGCCGCTGCGGCTGGATGAACAGCGAACCAATACGCACCCGCGCCCCGTGACGCCCCAGCAGCTCGAACCGTGGCTCCGGCACGCCACAGGGGCACTGGCCACTCACCCAACGTCCCATGTCGCCGATGTCATAACGGGCGACGTCCTGCCCCTCCCGGGCCTTCGAGGTGAACAGCAAACGCCCCGCCTCACCCGGGGCGACCGGCTCATCGCGCTCAGGGTCGACGATCTCCAGCCATTGGGTATCGCCCATCAGGTGGAAGACCCCATCCGGGCTGGACGCGCAGGAGTAGCCCAGGGGGCCGGCATCGACGGAACCATAGAGCGCGGAACGGATGGTCTCGACGCCAAAGCCCTGGATGAACGAGCGCTGTACCGGGGCAAGGTGTTCACCCCCCAGCAGTACCTTGCGGATCCCGCCATAGGCACGCAACGTTGCGGCCTCGCGCAAGAACAGTTGGTGCACCGTGGTCGGCATGCCGATCACAGTGTCGATGCGTTCAGAGACGATGAGCTGGGCTATCGCGTGGTAATCGTCACCTTGGGGGCCGGCCATCGGATAGTGCCGGGCTCCAAGCTTGTCCAGGACCGTGAAGAAACTGAGCAGGCCGCCGTATAGATTCCCCCCGTACAGCAGGTTGATGAGCCGATCCTCGCCAGGTTCCAGGCCGGCGGCAAACAGTCCGTCGGCCGCAGCCTGCATCTGCCGGTGATAATCGCGGTAGGTATAACCGGCAAGGCTTGGCGTGCCCGTGGTACCGCCAGTGCGGAAGAACAGCTGTGCCTGCGTACTGATCGAACCGTCCAGAAATGCACTGCGGCTCATGATCGGTTGCCCTTCCAGGCCGGCGGGTGCCTGGCCGCTGGCATCCAGGGTCGCCTGCCCAGGCAGGCAGCCCTCCACCAGGCTCACGGAAACCCGGCGGGCAAACATGCCCAGGGCAAACACGCCATCGTGAGGCTCACCGCTGTAGCCATCGTGCATTGTCTGCACCGAGGTGACCCGGTCGACCCCTGCGGCCAGCAACAACTGGCTGAGGTGAGCAATTTCGTGGGCGGCGCAGACCAGGCCACAAGTCTGCAACCGCGTGCGCCAAGGGCGCAGGGCATGCATCACCGCCTGGCGCGGCAATGGCCGAAGCAAGATCGTGCGAAACAGCGCAGAGGGCTCAAGCGCCATCACATGTTCAAGGATAATCTGCCAACCCTGGCCCCTCCAGAGCTGGCCTCGGCCATCAACGAACGCGTGATCCAGCTCGGCCAGTGCAAGCTTGGTGGTGACCTGCGCGGCCTCCTGCATACTGGGCGACAGCGCAGGCCAGAGGGCATGGCGGCGGCGCATCGCCGCGGCCAGTTGCCCGCCCAACGCTCGCAGCGTGTCCGCATCGTCGCTGTCGACGAACACCACCTGCGGGCTGGAGCATGCCTGCTGGTCCAGGCGGCAGACCTCGTCGGCCAGCGCATCGAGGGCACACTCATCGACCGCCTCCGGCACCAGCCAGGCAAAACTGACCTTGTGCCCCCAGGGAATCCATCGACAACCGTCTGGCAGCTGGTCGCGAAGGGTCTTCAACGCCTCGCTTCCCCCCCAGGCCGAAACACCATCGGCATAGGCCATCAAGCTCGAGAGCTCGGCCTTGGCCACCGGCAATACCGCCACATGGTTGGCCAGTACGCCGGATCGATCGCACTGCAGGAAGGCCTGCAGCAATCGGGTGTTCAAGCCCTGGTCGCGCGCGCTGGGGCGTAGCCAGTTGACATTGCCCACCAGCAAGCTTTCCAGCACGGCAAAAAATGGCAGCAGCGGTGCATTGCCTGGGGTGATATGCAGGATGAGCCCCAGCGGCCGCCAGCTCTCGAAGCGGGGGGCCCGATAATCGCGACGACGTAGGGAGAATGGATTGACACCCAGTTCGTTTTCCAGCTTGGCGCGCAGAACGTCAGGCTGGCAGAACGCTCGGAGCTGCTCCCGTAAAGCAGCGTCGAGCTCGGCCAGGAACTGACCGTCCAGCAGTTGCTCGGCAAACCGACCGGCGCAGGCCAGCACGGTCTCGATCCCGCAGGGGTGGCTCAGCGTGTGCGCCAGTTCGCCCGTCACCCGCACCAATGCCTGGTCCAGCGTCAGGTCCGCATGGTACTGCCCTTGAATGAGGTACATATCAGTTCTCCCTTATCAGCTCGGAGGCGGCCAACGCACAGCTGCGGCTCTTGCCGGTGCCAGCCCGCCCAAGAATCTCGAACCAGTCGGTGGCAATACCGCAGCCACACGCGTCACCGCGATGCAGCACCGCCAGGTCACTCATCACGATGCTGTGGGCGGGGCTGGAGGTGATGTACGGCGACACGAACTGGATCAGCCCCGGCTGCCCGTACCCTTGCAAGGCGAACGTCCCGGTGTGGCGGGTGTAGGCGCGGGAATAGGTGGGTACGTGGTGGCGGTGGTTCTCGCACTCGACATAGGGCACGCAGTGCTCGACGGAGCCGTAACCGTCGCGGCAGCGCGAGGTCGGTATGCCCAACTGCTCGTTCATCCGCGCATACAGCTGGGCCTTGGGGATCTGCTGGTCGGCATGGGTTTTCCAGCCACCGCCGAACATGGCCAGCGAATCGGCAGTAAATGCCAGGGGCGGGACCTTCATGTCCCGCATTCGCTCGAGGACGAACCACATGAATGCCGGGAAGCCCTGGATGCGCAGAGGCGCCCCATCCTGCGCGAACCGCTGCAATGCCTCGATGACACCAAAGGGGTCGAACTCGGTTTGCCGGCCGTTGTGACGCAGGGCATAAAACGCCTGTTTGACCGGCGCGTACTTGCACAGGAAGTCGTCGGTGTAGGCGGTGCCGAGCGCGCTGTGCCTGACAGGCTCGTAGCCCAGCATCAGGTAGTTGCACGGCACATGCGGCGTATCCCAGCCATACCGCCGATAGATCCGGTCGACCATGCCTTGCGCGGCACCGAGGCTACGCGCGTCATAGCGCATTCGACTCTTCTGGCCCGTAGTGCCTGACGAGGTCAGCTCCAGGGCATCCACCCCTGTCTCGCTGAGCAGCAGGTGCTTCTTCAGATAGTTGGCGAATATCGGCGGCAACTGCCCCCAACTCTCGAAACCCGGGGCAGAAGGATCGAACTGCTGTTGACGCAACCACTCGGCATAGCCCGGTGAGTGCTGTTGGTGGTAAGCCGTGACTTCACGCATCGCGGCATCAAACAGATGATCGGCGTACTCGCCGACCAGGTAGGGATCATCAAGCGCACAGAGTGCCTCAACGTGTACAAGATTCATCGAACGAGCTCCGAGCCATGCACTGAGAAACAACCGTGGTCAGCCCGCAAGCAGGTGCCGGGAATGCTCGGCACCGCTGGGCTGCGACACGGCTGAAACATCGGGATGCGCCTGAAGCTCCGTTGACTGTTAGCGGTTCATCCAGGCGATCCGAGCGTTGCAGCGGAAAACTCTATGCGGATGCGTATTGAAAGTTAGTAGGGAAAGTCATCACAAAATGTGGGCGCTTTCGACATGCGATATCGGACTGATGCGAGGATTGGTGTCAGCGCGATATCAAAACGCGTGGGACTCTAGAAGCGGGGTCGCAGGCCTGGATGCTTGCGCAGTACCGGGCCTGCTGGAGGTTTTTCGCTTAACGGCGGGGACGGGGTTGGCCTAGAACCGCGTTTGCACCCCCATTCGCACTGTCCGCCCCGGTGCTGGCATGAAGCTCTGTGCCAGTGGGTCCAGGTAATAGCGGTCCGTCAGGTTCTGCACCGACAGGTTCAGCTCGGTATGCTCCAGCACCTTGTACTTGAGGAACAGGTCGAACAACGCCACCGAGCGGTAGTCGATCTGCGGCGTGGTGGCGCCGGTCTGCCACGGTTTGTCCATCTGCGCGGTGGGGCCGGAGGTGTAGGTCATGCGCCCACCCACGGTCAGCGCCTCGTCGAAGAAGCGCAGGCCGGAGGTGAGGTTGGCCGAGAACTTCGGCGGGTTCTGAGTGTTGGTGTACGAGCCCATGTAGCTGCCCGGCGTGCAGTCCGGGGTGTTGTGGGTGGGCTGGTAACGATTGGCGCTGGCGCGCAGCTTGGCGGCGAAGGCCGCGTCGCAGGTCTCGGTCTTCAGATAATAGGTGGCCGACAGGTCGGCGAACACGCGCCCGGCATCATAGTGCGACTGCAGCTCCAGGCCACGGGTGCGGAAGCGATCGGTGTTGCTGAAGGTCATCTGCCCCCACTTGCCCGGGCTCGGGTCGTAGTAGCGGGTGATGTAGTGCTTGATGTCGTTGTCGAAGAACGCCAGCTTCGCCGACGCCTCGTCGCCTGCGGTCAGCAGGTTGCTGCGCAGGGCACTGACGCCCACCTCCCAGCTGCGCGAACGCTCGGGCTCGAGGTGCTTGCCCGGGGTAACCTGCTGGGTGCCTTGGCTGGTCTCGAACAACGAAGGCAGGCGCAGGCCCTGGGTGTACGAGGCATAGACGAAGGTGTCGGGCAGGAACTCGACGTTGATGCCGAAGGCCGGCGCAAAGCCGCCACCACTGGACTTGCCCTGCGGGGTGTAGTCATAGCCGGTGACCACGCTGCTGATATCTTCCGGGTACACCGTCACGTCAACTGCGCCGGACTCGTTGAACGGCACGCCATTGAACGGCTCGTTGCTGTTCTCGAAGACGATGCCGTTGTTCAGGCGTGGGTCGGTGGCGTCGGTGTACTGGCCGTTCGCGTCGGGGAACCACATCATGCTGCCCCAGTGCCCCGGGCTGCTCGCGGTGATCCAGCGCATTTCGCGCTCCTCACGGCGGGCCTCGGCCAGCACGGTATTGTCCTTGGTGCGGTAGTAGGCGTAGCGGCCCCCGCCCCACAGCGTCACCTGCTCGATGGGTTGGTACTCCAGCTTGCCGTTGAAACTGAACTCCTGGCGTGATGCATCGCGCAGCATGCGGTTGGCGTTGATGTCGTGCTGGGTGGCGACCACGCTTTTCTGCGGTTGCAAGTCTTCGAGCTGGAAGGCGCCGCCCAGGTCGAGCTTGAAGTCGCCATAGCCGGTAGTGAAACGCGACACGTTGTTCAGGTCGCCACCGAGGCGTCGGTCGTCCTGGAGCGACCAACTGCGGTCGGTGCGAAACAGCTGCGACTTGGGCGCCATCCAGGCCGCGCTCAGGGTGCTGGTCTTCGAATCGGTCATCCACAGGTTGCTGGTCAGGTCCACCCACGGGTTGCCTTCGGGCAGGTAGTGATAGCGGGCGGTGTAGGTGTCGATATCGATTTCGGACTGGGGGTATTGATAGATGCCAGCCGTGCCGAAGCGGAAGATGTCCGATGGCATGATCTCGCCCATGCGCCCTTCGAAGCGGCGATAGCCCAGCTCCAGGGTGTGGTCGTCCGCCAGGCGCCAGGTGCTCTTGAGCAGGTAGGAATCGGTCTGCGCCGACGAGTTGAGCACTTCCTCGCCGGCGTTGTAGGTGCTGGCCACGCTGGGCTGCTCGTCGCCATCGCGGTCGTAGAGGCGGTAGCGGTCCTGGCCATGCTTGCCCGAAAAATAGTTGCCCTGGTTACGGTGCGCGTAGGCCGCCACCAGGTCGAGGCGCGCGTTGCTGTAGGCGAAAGCCGCGCTGCCGGATTCGGCCTTCGAGCCGAACAGGCCGTTGCGCTTGTCGCGAGGCACCGCGCTCAGGTCCTCGTCGCGGGAATGGCTGTTGCGATGGTCGGGGTCGACACCGTTGTTCCAGAGGTTGCCGGTCAGGCGCAAACCCACGTCCTTGCCATCCACCAGGATGTCGTCGACGCCCAGGGTCTTCATCTCCACCGAGCCACCGATCGCACCCGAGCGGGTGCTCGGGCCCTTGTTCACGGTGACGCTGCTGAGCAGGTCCGGGTCGATGTAGCTGCGCTGCTGGGTGCCGCCATAACCGCGATAGACGTCCAGCGCCTGCTCCGAGCCATCGACCCGCACGGCCACCCGGCTCTGCCCCTGGATACCCCGGATATTGACGTCCAGCGCGCCGCCGTTGCGGCTGTCGCCCACCTGCACACCCGCCACGCCCTTGAGCATGTCGCCCACCGACACCGTGCCGAAACGGTCGAGGTCTTCCCGCGACAGGTGCACCGTGGAGTGCGGCGCGCGGTAGGTGTCCCGCTGCGGATCGAGCAGCTCGGTGGAGTCGACCACGGTCGCGCTCAACTCGGTGGCAGTGGTCGATGTACGGGTCTGCGGCGCCAGGATGTAGGTGCCCGATGCGCTCGGCAACAACTGCAACCCGGTGTTCGCCAGCAGGCGCCGCGCACCTTCCAGCACCGTGTAGCGCCCCTTGAGCGAGGGTGCCGCGCGGCCACGGGTCAGCTCGGGGTCATAGGAAAGCAGCAGGCCGGACTGGTTGGCGAACACCCCCAGCGAGGTCCCCAGCGGCCCCTGGCCGATGTCGTAGTCGCGCACTGTGGCATCGTCCAGCCGCGTGGCCACGCTGGAGGTCGCGCCAGCGGCCTGGGCCAGGGAGGCGCCACCCGCCACCAGGCAGCCGAGCATCGCGCAGCGCACGGCGAAACTGATCGGGGACGGGCGCTGCAAGGGGCGCGAAACAGGGGGAAGCCGTCGTGCTGCGGGCATGTTTTTCTCGCTCGTAGGGTGTGTGCCCGGCACTCGATGCGGGCTTCTACCCCTTCTGTCGCACGAGATCGAAAAAGGTATATGCACTCGATTCGTATTTTCACCGGAAGCTTGTGATTCGAAAGAAACCAGTGATAATGGTTTTCATTTGCGCAATTGCGATCCTGATTCAGCCCACCATGACCGCCTTCGAACCCCCTCCCCTGCGTACCGCCCCCTGTGCCGTCACGACGCTATACCTCGAGAACCACGCCTGGTTACGCGGCTGGTTGGCGTATCGGCTGCGCTCGTGGGGGCATGGCGTGGCCGACGACCTGGCCCAGGACATCTTCCTGCGTGTGCTCAGCAACCGCGACGCCATGCAGCCAGGCACCCTGCGTCAACCCCGGGCCTACCTGGCCCGCATCGCCAACTGCGTGCTGGTCAGCTGGCGCCGTCGTCACTCACTCGAGCAGGCCTGGCTCGAAGCACTGGCGCAGGTCCCGGAGCCCGAGCACCCCTCCCCGGAGCAGCAAAGCGTGATCCTCGAGACCCTGCACGAGATCGACGCCGTGCTCGATACCCTGCGCCCGCGCGTGCGCCAGGCATTCCTGATGGCGACCCTCGATGGCATGAAGCAGAAGGACATCGCCCAGGCCCTGAATATCGCCCTGCCGACGGTGAAGAAGTACATCCACGAAGGCTACCTGACCTGCCTGAGCCAGATGCCTGATGACTGACACCTCCCCGATCGCCCGGCCCGTGCTCGCCCAGGCCGCCTCGTGGTTGCTGCTGATGCAGGAAGGGCCTCTGACCGCTGAACAGCAGGCCCGGCTGCTGCATTGGCGGCAATCCAACCCCGAGCACGAACGGGCGTGGAGCCGCGCCCAACGCCTGCTCGACCGCCTCGGCACCCTGCCCCCGACCCTGGCCAGGCAGAGCCTGACGCGGCCAACACGCCATGACCGACGCACCGTGCTGCGTGGCTTGCTGTTGATGATCGGCGCGGCACCGTTGGGCTGGTGGGCCTGGCGGCGCGGCGCGCCCGACAACTACTACCAGACCGCCGTGGGCGAACGCCGGGACGTGCACCTGGCAGATGGCGGCAGCGTCTCGCTCAACAGCGACACGGCCATGGATGTGCGTTTCACGAAGGACCTGCGCCTGCTGCAGTTACAACGCGGCGAACTGTACATTGTCACCGCCAGCGACCCCCAGGTACCCGTAAGGCCCTTCAAGGTGCAGACCGGACAAGGCATCCTGCGCGCACTGGGCACCCGCTTCAGCGTGCGCCAGCTGCCCGGGGAAACCCTGCTCGCGGTCTACGAAGGCGCCGTTCAAGTCGCGCCCCATGAGACCATCGTCCGCGCCGGGCAGCAGGTGCGTTTCAGCCACGACCGCCCGGGGCCCATCGAGGCCACCAGCGAAGCCTTGATCGCGTGGCGCAACGGGCTGTTGCTGGCGGACGACATGCCGCTGGCGCAGTGGGCGCAGGAGATGATGCGTTACACGACAAGGCCATTGGCTTGTGATCCGGGGGTGGAGACATTGCGCGTCTCCGGCACCTTCCCCGTCGATGACTTGCCCCTGGCCCTGGCCATGCTCACCCAGACCTACGGGCTGCGGGTGTACGACGACAACACGCAAGTGGCCATCAGCCGCTGAACCAGGCAGCCTGCATGGGTTTCGCAAAGATCAGGAACACCGACATGAAGTTTCTTCCCCTTTTCCTGGCCCTGGCGATGAGCACCCCGGCCTTCGCCCAGGTGCAGCCCGAGCAACTGATGGACAGCACCCTGCTGCAACGTCAGGACCTCGCCTACCGTTTCAGCCACCTCGACATGGACTCGCAGGACGGCCAGCGCCACTACCGCCTGTGGGTCGGCGAACCCAAGCGCCCGGCTCCCGCGACCGGTCACCCGGTCCTGTGGATGCTCGACGGCAATGCCGCCATCGGTGCCTTGCAGCCGCGGCAACTGGAGCAACTCGCCGCCGGGCAGGCACCCGTGCTGGTCGCCATCGGCTACCAGACCGACCAGCGCATCGAGCGCAACGCCCGCACCTACGACTACACACCCAACGTGCCCGGCCTGGCCGAGCAGCGCGATCCCCTGAGCGGTCAGCCTAGTGGTGGCATCGATGCGTTCCTCGACCTGCTGGAACAGCGCATGCGCCCGATGGTTGCCGGCGTCGCCGCCATCGACCCACACCGGCAAACACTGTGGGGGCACTCCTATGGCGGCTTGGCGGTGCTGCACACACTGTTCACCCGCCCCGGCATGTTCAACGACTACGCAGCGGCCAGCCCATCGCTGTGGTGGAACGACGGCGCCATCCTGCGCGAGGTATCGGGGTTGCAACAGCGCTTGGGTGAAAACCACCCGCGCCTGCTGCTGATGCGTGGCACGGATGAGCCGGCGAATCCAAAGGCTTCTGTGGAGGGTGAGGCCGAACGCCCGATGCGTGGGTTGGTCAACGATCTGGAAAAGGTGAAAGGCCTGCAGGTGACCTTCCAGCGCTTCGAGGGCCTGGGGCACGGCCCGATGCTGCCGGCGTCGTTGCAGTACGTGCTGACCCAGGGCCTGTAGGAGCGGCTTCAGCCGCGATCCAGGCAACGCGGTGCCTGGCACCCGTTTTGCGGGTGATCGCGGCTGAAGCCGCTCCTACAGAGCTCGCGCCAAATCAAAGAGGTACGGGTTGCGAAAACCGCCAAACGGTCTCGCGCAGGAACGCATCCAACCTGCCGGTATCCCCCCGTGCCACCGGCACCTCCTGCGCCCCGTCAGCCCGTTCGAGCTCCGCCTCGATGAAAGCATGCAGCACCTCATCACGCGGCCCCTGCTCGGCCTCGCCCGAACGCCTCTTAACCTCAAGCAACGCATCGATTGCCGCCTGCAAGCCCGGCTCATCGACGGTGCGCGCCATCAACGCCGGGAACGCCGTGGGCGGCATGCCCAGCCCACGGTCGATCCAACGCACCGCCAGCAACGGCCGGATCACGTAGAGGTACTTCTTGTAGCGCACCGTCTCGCCCAGCAGGTAGCCACGCAGGTTCTTGCGCGCCATCGACAAGTAGTGGTGACGCACCGCTCGCGGCGAGTAGCATGCCTCGCCCAACGCCTGCAAACCTCGCGCAGCCTCGGCGTCGGCGCGGTACACCAGCGGCGAGCCCAGCCACTCAAGCAGGCTGGGGTTGGCACCGCGCATCAGCCGCAGGGCCTTGCGCAGCTCCCAGCCGCTGACGTCCAGTTCGTCGCTCAAGGGCCGCTCGATCACGTCGCGCGGCTCATCCACGCGCAGGTACCAGTCGGCACGCGGTACGTAGATGAAACGCACATCGTAGTCGCTGTCCGGTGAGGCGAAGCCCCAGGCCCGACTGCCGGATTCACAGGCATAGAGCACCGTCACCTGGTGCTCGCGCTCGATACGTTGCAACTCATCCAGCACCCGCTCACGCATGGCGGTGGACAGTGGATGCAGTGCTTCCTGATTCATGGCCCCAATCCTTGTGCAGGGGTTCAACCTTTCACACACACCACCTGACGCAGGGTGTGCACAACCTCGACCAGCTCGCGCTGGGCATGCATGACGGCATCGATATCCTTGTAGGCCATCGGGATCTCGTCGATCACGTCCTTGTCCTTACGGCACTCCACATGGGCGGTGGCACGCTGCTGGTCCTCGACGGTGAAGCGGCTCTTGGCCTTGGTGCGGCTCATCACCCGGCCCGCGCCATGGCTGCACGAGCAGAACGATTCCTCGTTACCCAAGCCGCGAACGATGAAGCTCTTGGCGCCCATCGAGCCCGGGATGATGCCCAGCTGGCCCTTCTGTGCCGACACCGCCCCCTTGCGGGTCACCAGAACCTCGCGGCCAAAATGCTGCTCTTTCTGCACGTAGTTGTGGTGGCAGTTGACTGCTTCGAGGCTGGCCTCGAACGGCCTTCCCAGTACCTTGCGGGTGGCGGCGACCACCGCCAGCATCATCAGCTCGCGGTTATGCCGGGCGAAATCCTGCGCCCATTCCACCGCCTCGACGTAGTCGGCGAAGTGGCGGCTGCCTTCCTCGAAATACGCCAGGTCCCGGTCCGGCAGGTTGACCATGTGCTGGCGCATGTCGGCCTGGGCCAGTTCGATGAACAGGTTGCCGATGGCATTACCCACACCGCGCGACCCGCTGTGCAGCATGAACCAGACGCGGTCGGCCTCGTCCAGGCAGACCTCGATGAAATGGTTGCCGCCCCCCAGCGTTCCCAGGTGCTGGCGGTTGTTGGTCTTCTCCAGCCGCGGATACTTGTCGGTGATGGCCTTGAAGCGCCCAGCGAGTCCGCTCCACATCTGGTCGGCCTGGCTCGGTACGTTGTCCCAGGCGCCCTGGTCGCGGTGACCGAAGGTCTTGCCATGGGGCACGGCCTTCTCGATGGCCGTGCGCAAACCGTGCAGGTTGTCCGGCAGATCGCGGGCGTGCAGCGAGGTGCGCGCGGCGATCATGCCGCAACCGATGTCCACGCCCACCGCCGCGGGGATGATCGCGCCCACAGTGGGGATCACGCTGCCGATGGTCGAGCCCTTGCCCAGGTGCACGTCCGGCATCACCGCCAGGTGCTTGAAGATGAACGGCATCTTCGCCGTGTTCATCAGTTGCTTGCGGGCGTCGTCCTCGACCGGCACACCGTCGGTCCACAGTTTGATCGGCTTGCCGCCCGCCACTTCGAGTATGTTCATTGCCTTGTTCCTTGTTGCGCTACGTCATGTCGCAAAGGGTCAACCCGCCTTGAGGCTGACCATTCCATTCAATACCTGATCCAGGCCACCGAACACCGAAATCCGGTCGATGCGCTCGGCCACCCGCTCCAGGGTTTCCAGCTCCTTCAGGCGCAGGGCCGTCGGGTTGCCTTCCATCACCTTGGCGGTGTTGAGCAACGAGCGGGTCGCCTGGGTTTCCTCGCGGCGCCGGATCACGTTGGCCTGGGCGGCCTTCTCCGCCTCCACCACCTGCGCCAGCAGGGTCTTCATCTCGCCCGGCAGGATGATGTCGCGCACCCCCAGGCTGCTCACTTCCAGGCCACTGCCTTGCAGATGCGCCTGCAGGTGCTCGGTGACGCTACCGTCGATGGACTGCTTGTCTTCCAGCAGCTCGTCGAGGGTGCGGGTACCCACCGCCGCACGCAAGCCGAACTGCAGCTCACGGTACAGGTGCTCCACCGGCTTGCTCATCTGCCCGTGGGCACCGAGCACATCGGTGTAGCGCCAGTTGGCCACCAGGCTCAGGCGCAGGCTGACCTTGTCGCGGGTAAGGATCTCCTGGCCGTTGACCTCCAGCGCCTGCAGGCGGGTGTCGACCATCTCCACCGCTACCTGGCTGCCGCAGCGCCAGTAGCCATGGCGTCCCGGCTCGAGCAACCCGGCCACCACGCCGTCGATCTTCAGCACACCGACATGGAACGCCGGCACCAGCGCCAGCAGGACCAGGTCCGTGCCGGCCACGCCGGGGCGGTTCAGGCGAACCACCAGTTCGTCGTCCAGGCGCCGGCCCTGATTCAGGTCGATGCGCTGCAAGCCATGCTCGACCTGGCCTTTCCAGTACAGGCGGCGGCTATCGGGGGCCAGCAGCTCGACCAGGCGGCCGTTCTCGAAACGCAGGCCGACCTCGTGCTGCGCCAGGTCCATGGTTTCGAAATACTGCTCGACCAGCGCTGGCTCATGCCCACGCAGGTACTGCGCCAGCGGGTGGTCGAACAGTGGGGATTGGAGGCTGAAGGTGGTTACCGTCAGCCGGTCTTGCCAGTCGAAACGCTGGTATTGGCCAGGCTCGAGGATCGAGACGAAGTCACCTTCGCTCATCAACAGGCCGCGTTCGTTCTTCTTCACCACAAAGCGTTTCAACAGTTTCATCTTGCTCATCCTTTTATCAATGTCCTTGTGTGCGGGTGGTCGCCGACTCACCGAGCGCCGTGGGCGAAGCCTGGCGGAGTCCGGGGCCGGGAGCGTTTGCTCCGGCGGCCTCCATCGTTGCGCCAGGCCCGGCCGGCGGGCCGGGTGGGCCAGCGGTGGCCCAGGCGTCCTTCGCAAAAGCGGACCATCCTGGCCCTGGTTGCGTTGCCTGTGCCCCACCTGCGGGTGTTGCGGTTGTAGCTACCGTGGAGGGTAGTGCCGGGACTTGGCCCGGCGAGCGCCTCGCAAGCCTGTTCAAAGGCTTGCGCCGCAAAGACCGGTCGTTGCGGCGGCGGCATGCACGACACCGACACCTGAGGGTGGGTACGTGCACCGGCGGGGGTTGATATCCCCTGACCCGAGGGCCTGCCTGGCGATGCGGTCGAAAGGGATATAGCGAGCGGCGTGCCAGGTTTTCATCCGCTCTTGAAAATATTTTCTAAATATCTGATTTATAAGGATTTATTCTTTAATTACGAATTAGATGGCACATTGCGATGGTCATACCGATTTAGTTTTTCGTATATCCTGCGATACACATTTATCTTTTTGGATAATCACGGATGACCAAGCCCCTCGTCGCCATCGGTTTTCTCGGCACCACCCTCGACCGCAACGGCAAGGGCGCGGCGCGCTGGAACAAGTGGCGGCCAACCATCGGCCTGTGCCAGCAACCCGACCTGCCCATCGACCGCCTGGAACTGATCCACGGCCCGAGCACGCGTGACCAGAGCCTGGCCGACCGCATCCGCGGCGACATCCAGCAGGTCTCGCCCGGCACCGAGGTACGCTTGCACCCGCTGGCCCTGCGCAACCCGTGGGACTTCGAAGAGGTCTACGGCGCCCTGCACGACTTCGCCAGTGGCTACCGCTTCGACACCGAGCACGAGGACTACCTGGTGCACATCACCACCGGCACCCACGTCGCGCAGATCTGCTGGTTCCTGCTCACCGAGGCGCGCTACCTGCCGGCGCGCCTGGTGCAGACCTCGCCCTCGCGCAAGCAGGACGAGCACAGCGAGCCGGCCGGCATCGCCACCCTGATCGACCTCGATCTGTCGCGCTACGACCCGATTGCTTCGCGCTTTCGCCGCGAGCAGGTCGAGGGGCAATCGCTGCTCAAGTCCGGTATCGCCACCCGCAACCCCGGCTTCAACCGCACCATTGAGCAGATCGAACGGGTCGCCCTGCGCTCGAAGGCGCCCATGCTGCTGGTCGGCCCGACCGGCGCCGGCAAGTCGTTCCTGGCCCGCCGTGTCCACGAGCTCAAGCGCGGCCGCCATCAGCTGGGCGGGCGTTTCATCGAAGTGAACTGCGCCACCCTGCGTGGCGACGGCGCCATGTCGACCTTGTTCGGCCACGCCAAGGGCGCCTTCACCGGCGCGCAGAACGCCCGCGACGGCCTGCTGCGCGCCGCCGACGGCGGCATGCTGTTCCTCGACGAAATCGGCGAACTGGGCGCCGACGAACAGGCCATGCTGCTCAAGGCCATCGAAGAAAAACGCTTCTTCCCGCTGGGCGCCGACCGCGAAGTGGAAAGCGACTTCCAGCTGATCGCCGGCACCCACCGCGACCTGCGCGCCAAGGTCGCCGACGGCTCGTTCCGCGAAGACCTGTTCGCCCGCATCAACCTGTGGACCTTCGCCCTGCCGGGCCTGGCCGAACGCCGCGAGGACATCGAACCCAACCTCGATTTCGAGCTGCAACGCCACGCCCGCGAACAAGGGCGTCAGGTGCGTTTCAACCTCGAGGCCAAGCGCCGCTACCTGACCTTCGCCCATGCCAGCGAAGCGCGCTGGGCCGGCAACTTCCGCGAGCTGTCGGCGTCGATCACGCGCATGGCGACCCTGGCTGACAGCGGGCGCATCGACGAGGCACTGGTCGAGGAAGAGATCGATCGGCTGCGCTATGCCTGGGGCCTGGAATTGGCAACCGAGCCGCTGCTGGCCGGCCGCGAACTGGACCTGTTCGACCAGGTACAACTGCAGGCGGTGATCGATGTGTGCCGCCGCGCCCAGAGCCTGTCCGAGGCCGGGCGCCAGCTGTTCGCGGTGTCGCGCCAGGAAAAGGCCAACCCCAACGACGCCGACCGCCTGCGCAAGTACCTGGCACGGTTCGGGCTGGAGTGGCAGCAACTAAAGTCGTAGGGCTTGCCAGCATGCTGGCATCGTGCTGTATGCTTGGCCGGTCTTCAGGGCGGGGTGAAAGTCCCCACCGGCGGTAAATCGAAAGATGAGCCCGCGAGCGCCCCGGCCATGCCGGGGGTCAGCAGATCTGGTGAGATTCCAGGGCCGACGGTCATAGTCCGGATGAAAGAAGGCGTTTGGCAGGGGCCGTCCAGGCGCCCTTGCGCGCGCATTTTGTTCGCCCCGAGACGTTCATCGATCATTCACGAGGAGCGTTTCATGTCCACCCCGCTTAACAAGCAATTCCCCAACGTCAGCGCCGCCATCGCCGCCTTCCAGGCCGGGCGCCCCGTGCTGCTGCTCGACGACGACGACCGCGAGGACGAAGCGGACATCGTCGCCGCCGCCGAGAACCTGTCACTGCAGACCATGGCCATGATGATCCGCGATTGCAGCGGCATCGTCTGCCTGTGCCTGGACGAGGCCACCGTCGACGCCCTGCAGCTGGCGCCGATGGTGCAGAACAACCAGGCCCGCCATGGCACCGGTTTCACCGTCACCATCGAAGCGGCCGAAGGGGTCAGCACCGGCGTGTCGGCCCAGGACCGCATCACCACCATCGAAGCCGCGCTGCGCTCCACCGCACAGCAGCGCCATATCGTCAGCCCGGGCCACGTGTTCCCGCTGCGCGCACGTGACGGCGGCGTGCTGACCCGCCGTGGCCACACCGAAGGCTCGGTGGACCTGGCGCGCCTGGCCGGCCTGCGCCCGGCGGCGGTGCTGTGCGAGCTGATGAACCCCGATGGCAGCATGGCCCGGGGTGAACAGGTGGCGGTGTATGCACGCCAGTACAACTTGCCGGTGCTGACCATCGAAGAGCTGGCGCGGTATCGCGAGGCGATGGTTGAGTTGGAAGCAGAGATCGCCTGAGCCCCTGTTCGCCAGCAAGGCTGGCTCCTACAACGCTCTGTAGGAGCCAGCCTTGCTGGCGAAGGGGCTGCGCAGCAGCCCCCCCCGGTCAGCGCTACCGATTCAACCCCAACTCCATGTCATCGATCAGCCCCTTGGCCAGCCCGCTGAGAATCCGCGCGGCGCTGGCGGCCATGAGATCGCCCTCCATCTCGGCCTCGGTGGTGAAATGCGCCACGCAGCCGAGCAGCACCGACAGGTCGCTGAAGGCGTGATCGAAAGGAATGCCCGGTTGGATGCGGAAGATCTCGAGGCAAGTGGTCGTGCCCTGGGTTGGGCCGGGCTTGTGGTCGTCGCTCATACCGGCGCCCCCTTGGCCCTGGCGTGGCGGACCAACGCGATGACCAGTTGAGCGAGGATTTCGGCGCTGTCCATCATTACGTCCAGGCGTTCGTCGCGTGGGCAGTGGGTGTAGGCGTTAATGGTGTCGCTGAGGGTGTGCATCAGCTTGTTGGCGTGGGCCATGGCCTCATCGGGAGGGAGGTCGCTGATGATGGTGACGAAAGGAATTGGGTACGGTGGATCTGGAACGATCTTTTTCATTGTTGTCACTCTGGAAATGGATTCTAGAGCAACCACCGGCATCCTTCTCACAGACAAGGGTGGCAGCCGTACGCGAGGTGAGAAGACCGTGTTCCAGACACCACGGCCAGACCGAAGCCTGCACGCGCACGGCTGCCATTACAGGCAACCTGAATCTAGAAACACAACGGGCTTCTCACACCCGGTCGCCAAATTTGACGACCCAGCGACGTTACCCCCGGGGCATTTCCCAGCCAATTCAGAGCCTTCCGGCAGGCGCGTAGGATAGGTCCCAAGCGCTGACCGGCTGAAGGATTTTGTTTCAGGTTCAGAAATGCCTTACGGCTTCAGGGCCATTCGCCGGCATGCGCGAACCTGTAGGAGCCGGCTTTGCCGGCGAAGAGGCCGGAACACTCAACGCAAACCCAAAGGCCCCTTCAAAAACTCATACAACCCCGCCGCACTCTTGCGGTAACCATCCGCCGTCAGATGCACGAGATCCGGCCGCGCCAACCCACCCGCCTGCCACCCGGCAATCGAGCACGGCCCGCCCATGAACCCCTGCCAATCCCAGAACAGCGCCTTGTGCTGCCGGGCCATCTGCTTCTGGATGCGAATCACCGAAGCCAGCGGCCGCGGCTGGCGCGCCGCGCAGCTGCCTGCCTTGCGCTGCTTGATCGAATCCGGCGGCCCGACCAGCAGGATCGCAGCCCGTGGCAGGTCCTTGCGCAGATTGCTCAAGGTTGCATCCAGCTGCGCCTGGTAAAGCCCCAGGTCAAGCGTGTCGTCGAACGCCTCGTTGGTGCCATAGGCCAGGATCACCAGGTCCGGCGCCACCGCCTTGAGGCTGTCGCGCCAACCGGGCTGCCACTTGTCCACCACTTCAAGGCGCGCACCGTTGATACCCAGGGCCGAGTAGGTCACGCCGGCATTCTTCTGCCCCTGGATATACCAGCCCCCCAGCGCGACGTTGCCGCCCTCCACCGCCAACTGCACCGGCAGCCCGATATTGGTGAACGCCGGGCTGAACCGCCACTGCCCATTGCTCGCCGGCAACACCCGGCGCTGGCCGCCGTTGGCCAGCAGCGAGGCCGTGCCACTGGACTGGTAAAGCGCCGAAACCTTGTAGCGGTGGCTGTCGGGGTCACGCGCCTGGATCACCACGCTGGAGCGCTTGGCCTGGGGCAGCGACAGGTAGCCCCCGAGTGGGAACTGGTTGCTCTGCTGGTTGCGCGCCGACACCAACGCCCACTGGCGCTTCTCGCTCTTGATGATCACCCGGTCGTTGCGAATCCCCGGCACCAGCGAAGCCGGCACCAGGCCGATGCCGCCGTCGCCGTAGCGCGCCTGCAACAAGCGACGCAGCTCACCGCTGAACAGGTCGGCGGCGGTGTGCGAGTCGCCCAGCTGGACGATGGAAACCGGCGCCCGGCCAGCATTGCGCAGCTTGCCGGCTAGCAGGGCAAGGTTGCCCTCCTGGCGCGCGGCCGGCGCGGTGGCGGGCCGCGCCGCGGGCTGCGCAGCAGCGCTGTTGGCGCCGGTGCTGCAACCCGGCACGGCGCTGATCAGCAGGGCCAGGCCCAGCAGGTGATGCCATTGGCGCATCTCAATGTCCTGTAACGGTCAGGCCCGGGAAGCTGATCAGCGACAACACCTGTTCGGCGATCATCTTCTGGCCTGTGATGGTGAAATGAATGCCGTCATCGACCCGCACCTTGACCCGCTTGCCCTCCGATGTCCGCACCGTGTACGAGAAACCATCGTCGGTATAGCCGAGGATCGGGTTGGCCGAGACATAGTGCTGGCCGAACAGCGCGGTCTGCTCCTGGTACAGCCCACTCAGGTAGTTCATGGCCGTGGACAGCCGCGCCTTCTCCATATTAGGCGGGCCGACCCACAGCACCTGCACGTTGTGCTCGCGGGCCTGCTCGAGGATCGCGTCGATACGGGCACGGTAGGCGACCTCCCACTCCGGCGACTTGAAGCGCAGGAACGGCTTGCCCTTGCCCTGGGGCATGTCCCAAGGGTCGTTGGGGCCGAGGAACACCACCATCAGGCGGATGTTCGGCTCGTGGTCGAGGGTTTCGGCCACGGTCTTGGGCCAGTTGAAGAAGCCAGGATAGGCCAGGCCGGTGCTCTGCTTGCTGAGGTTGACGGTGCGGATCTGGTAGCGCTTGCGCAGGGTGTTGGCCAGGTGCGGCGCCACGCCCTGCATCAGCGAGTCACCCACCAGGAACACATCGTCGCCTGCGGCCAGGGCCGCGACCTTACCCGGTTGCAACACGGTCGGCACAGGTGCTGGCGCGGCCACCACCGGCTGCGCGGCCGGGACAGGCGCCGGGGCATGCGCTGGCGCTGGTGTGTTGTGCATGGGCGGGTGGGCAACCGTAGGCGGCAACGGCTTGGCCACGGCCGCCGGGGTTTCCAGATTGACCGTCACCACCGGCACCGACTCTGGCAATACCTGGGCAGCGGGTACATCGACCACCTGCTCGGTCGGTTGCCATTGTTCGAGCAGGCGGTCACGCTCTTCTTCCAGCGCCAGGGTCAACTGCGCCCCGAAGCGCCAGGCCGGTATCTGCCCCAGCAGCGGGATCTCGCAACTCTCGTGGTACTTCTGCTGGCAATAGAGCTTGATCGAGTCCTGGTTCAGCCAGAACAACAGCGCAGTGGTGACCACGATCGCATACAACGCACGAGCGGCGCCCATCTGTACCTGGAACAACTGACGGCTATCAGAAGCTTGCATAGATAAACCCCGGCACGCCCGACTGCGAAGCAAAAATCACCAGCGACACGCCGACCCCGAGCGGGATCGGGTACAGCTGCCACGGCAAGCGCTGAAACACGGCGCCGCTCTGGCGCAACAGCACCAGCAACAACGGATAACTGGCCACGAACAGCACGCAGGCCAGCAGCATCACGCCGGTGGCGCTGTTCAGGCCTGCCAGGCTCAGCTGAGTGATGTCACCGAGCATCTCGACCGCGCCGTCCAACGTCGGGCTACGGAAGAAGATCCAGGCGAACGCCACGTAGTGGAATGTCATCAAGCGTGCCAGCAGAGCGGCACCAGGCAGGCGCTCGAAGCCCGGCAACAGCTGGTTGAACAGCTTGGAGATGGCCAGGCCCACGCCATGCAGCGCGCCCCAGATGATGAAATTCACGCTCGCCCCGTGCCACAGGCCGGACACCAGCATTGCCAGCAGCATGTTCAGGTTGCCGCGCCACACACCTTTGCGGTTGCCGCCCAGCGGGATGTAGACGTAGTCACGGATGAAGCGCGACAGGCTGATGTGCCAGCGCCCCCAGAATTCCTTGAGGTTGTGCGCGGCATAGGGCGCGTCGAAGTTGTCCGGCAGACGGAAGCCCAGCAACAGGGCGATGCCGGTCACCAGGTTGGTGTAGCCGCTGAAGTTGAAGTAGATCAGGAAACTGTAGCCATAGACGCTCAGCAGCACCTGCTCGGGCGTGGCGCTGCCGGGCGTGTCGAACACCGGGTCGACCCACTCGCTGCCCAGCCAGGCACTGAGAAAGAACAGCTTCACCACTGCCATGGCGATCAAGCCCAGGGCCCGCTGCGGCTCCAGCACCTGGCGCATGGCCTGCGGGCGGATCTGCGGCAGCATGTGCAGGGCGCGGTTGACCGGGCCGGCCACGAGGCTTGGGAAGAACGCCAGGTACAGGGCCAGGTCCAGCGGTGCGGCGGGCGCCAGCTCGCGGCGGCTGATCGACACCAGGTAGCTGACCGAATGGAAGGCGTAGAACGACAGGCCGATCGGCACCAGCACTTCCAGTAATGGCAGCGACACCTCGAACCCGGCACTGGCCAGCGCGCCCTGGATCCCGCCGACGAAGAACTCCTGGTACTTGAACAGGTAGAAGCAGCCCAGCACCAGGGTCAGCAGCAAGACGCCGTTGAACCAGCGCCGGGGGTGACGCCCCGCCAACAACCCGAGCAGGTACACCAGCGCGCTGTAGCCCAACAGGATGTACAGCGATTGCAGGCTGAAACTCGCCACCAGGCCATAACTGGCCGCCAGCAGCAGCAGGTTCTGCAACCGCACGCTCCAGCACAGGCACCAATAAAGCATGAAGAACAGCGTGAAGCAGAGGCCGAATTCGATCGAAAGGAAGCTCACAACGTAGTCCGTTACGTGACATCAAGAAGGGAGGGCGGCTGGCCCGCGGGCCAGAGCGCGCGGATTATGGCAGAGGGCCTGCACCCTCACAATGCGGCTATCGCACAGAATGCAAGATGGCTCGCCGCAGACAAGTGCAACAAAATGCGACGAACGATAAGCCCGGGCAATTTGCTCCCCCTGCCCCGCTCTGCTAGTGTCGCGCCGTTCTGAATGCCACCGAGACCGTCGCCATGGCCCGCAAAAAAGCCTCCATCGATTTCGAACAGTCCCTCGCCGACCTGCAAGCCCTGGTCGAGCGCCTGGAGAACGGCGAGTTGTCGCTGGAAGAGTCGCTGGCCGCCTTCGAGCAAGGCATCGCCCTGACCCGCGATTGCCAGGGCGCCCTGGCCCAGGCCGAGCAGAAGGTGCAGATCCTGCTGGAGCGCGACGGCGAACTGGCCGCCCAGCCGTTCGACGCGGAGCCCGAGGCATGATTGCCCAGTACCAGCAAAGCGCCCAGGCGCGGGTCGATGCAGCCCTCGAACCGTTGTTCCAGGCCCCGTCGAAAGAACTCGAACGCCTTTATGCCGCCATGCGCTACAGCGTGATGAACGGCGGCAAGCGCGTGCGCCCGTTGCTGGCCTACGCCGCCTGCGAGGCGCTGGGCGCCCCGGCCGAACAGGCCAACGGTGCCGCCTGCGCGGTGGAGCTGATCCACGCTTACTCGCTGGTCCACGACGACCTGCCGGCGATGGACGACGACGACCTGCGCCGCGGCCAGCCGACCACCCACAAAGCCTTCGACGAAGCCTGCGCCATCCTTGCCGGCGATGGCCTGCAGAGCCTGGCCTTCAGCGCCCTGCTCGACCCACGCCTGAGCCCCCAGGCCGACGGCATCCGCCTGCACATGGTCCAGGCCCTGACCAAGGCCGCCGGCCCTGCCGGCATGGTCGGCGGCCAGGCCATCGACCTGGGCTCGGTGGGTATCAAGCTCGACCAGCAGGCCCTGGAATACATGCACCGGCACAAGACCGGCGCGCTGATCGAAGCCAGCGTGCGCCTTGGTGCCCTGGCCAGTGCCCGCGCCGAACAGGCCCAGCTCGATGCCCTGCAAATTTACGCACAGGCCATCGGCCTTGCCTTCCAGGTGCAGGACGACATCCTCGATGTGGAGAGCGACACCGCCACCCTCGGCAAGCGCCAGGGCGCCGACATCGCCCGCGATAAACCAACCTACCCGGCGCTGCTTGGGCTGGAAGCGGCCAAGGCCTATGCCCTGGAACTGCGCGACCAGGCGCTGGCGGCGCTGCAAGGCTTTGGCGAGAACGCCGAGCCGCTGCGGGCCCTGGCCCGCTACATCGTCGAACGCCGCCATTGATTTGGGGCCGCTCTGCGGCCCATCGCCGGCAAAGCCGGCTCCTACACAGATAGCACTGAACCTGCAGGAGCCGGTTTTGCCGGCGATGGGCTGCAAAGCAGCCCCCGCTCCCACCCGTCCGAATGGGCAGCTTTTCCCACAATGGGGTAAACTGCCGCGTCTTCACACCTATAACGACACGCCTGATGCCCACGACGTTTCAAGAGATCCCCCGCGAACGCCCGGTCACGCCGTTGCTGGACCGCGCCGACACGCCCGCCGGCCTGCGCCGCCTGGCCGAAGCCGACCTGGAGACCCTGGCCGACGAGCTGCGCCAGGACCTGCTCTATACCGTGGGGCAGACCGGTGGGCATTTCGGTGCGGGCCTGGGCGTCATCGAGCTGACGATCGCCCTGCACTACGTCTTCGACACCCCGGACGACCGGCTGGTGTGGGACGTCGGCCACCAGGCCTACCCGCACAAAATCCTGACGGGCCGCCGTGACCGCATGCTCAGCCTGCGCCAGAAGGACGGCATCGCCGCCTTCCCGCGCCGTAGCGAAAGCGAGTACGACACCTTCGGCGTCGGCCATTCCAGCACCTCGATCAGCGCCGCGCTGGGTATGGCCATCGCCGCCCGCCTGCAGAACGACCCACGCAAGTCGATCGCCGTGATCGGCGACGGCGCGCTGACTGCCGGCATGGCCTTCGAGGCACTGAACCATGCGCAGGAAGTGGATGCCAACATGCTGGTCATCCTCAACGACAACGACATGTCGATCTCGCGCAACGTTGGTGGCCTGTCGAACTACCTGGCCAAGATCCTCTCCAGCCGCACCTACGCGAGCATGCGCGAAGGCAGCAAGAAAGTGCTGTCGCGCCTGCCCGGTGCCTGGGAGATCGCCCGCCGCACCGAAGAGTACGCCAAGGGCATGCTGGTGCCCGGCACCCTGTTCGAAGAGCTGGGCTGGAACTACATCGGCCCGATCGACGGCCACGACCTGCCCACGCTGATCGCCACGCTGCGCAACATGCGCGACCTCAAGGGCCCGCAGTTCCTGCATGTGGTCACCAAGAAAGGCAAGGGCTTCGCCCCGGCCGAAGTCGACCCGATCGGCTACCACGCCATCACCAAGCTGGAGCCGGCCGACAAGCCGGTCGCGCCGAAAAAACCGAGCGGCCCGAAGTACTCCGCCGTGTTCGGCCAGTGGTTGTGCGACATGGCCGCCGCCGACAACCGCCTGGTGGGGATCACCCCGGCGATGAAGGAAGGCTCGGACCTGGTCGACTTCAGCGAACGCTACCCCACGCGCTATTTCGACGTCGCCATCGCCGAACAGCACGCGGTAACCTTCGCCGCGGGCATGGCCTGCGAAGGCGCCAAGCCGGTGGTGGCGATCTACTCCACCTTCCTGCAACGCGCCTATGACCAACTGATCCACGACGTGGCGGTGCAGGACCTGGACGTGCTGTTCGCCATCGACCGCGCCGGCCTGGTCGGCGAGGATGGCCCGACCCATGCCGGCGCCTACGACCTGTCGTACCTGCGCTGCATCCCCGGCATGTTGGTGATGACCCCGAGCGACGAGAACGAGCTGCGCAAGATGCTCAGCACCGGCCACCACTACAAAGGCCCGGCCGCCGTGCGCTACCCGCGCGGTACCGGCCCTAATGCGCCGATCAGTGGCGACCTGGAGCCGTTGGAAATCGGCAAGGGCGTGGTCCGCCGCCAGGGCAGCAAGGTCGCCTTGCTGGTGTTCGGCGTGCAATTGACTGAAGCCCTGCAAGTGGCCGAGCAGATCGGCGCCACCGTGGTCGACATGCGTTTCGTCAAGCCGCTGGACGAGGCGCTGGTGCTGGAGATGGCCGCCAGCCACGAACTGCTGGTGACCATCGAGGAGAACGCCATCATGGGCGGCGCAGGTGCCGCCGTGGGCGAATTCCTGGCCCGTGAAGGCGTGGTCAAGCCGCTGCTGCACCTGGGCCTGCCGGATATCTATGTCGAGCATGCCAAGCCCGCGCAAATGCTGGCCGAGTGCGGGCTGGATGCTGCTGGCATCGAAGCCTCGGTCAAGGCCCGCATGGCCAAACTCGGCCTATAAATCTGGGGCCGCCATGCGGCCCATCGCCGGCAAAGCCGGCTCCTACCGGGATATGCGCGGTACCTGTAGGAGCCGGCTTTGCCGGCGAACACAATCGCACGCCCTATGAAGATTCCAACCCTCACCACCCTGCTGTGCCTCCCCGCCGCCGCCCTGGCCGCCGAACCTTCCCGTGACGATGCCCTCAAGCTCCCCGACGTGCTGATCAGCGCCAGCCGCCAGGTCGAGTCGCGCACCGCCACCAGCGCCGCCAACACGGTCTTTACCCGCAGCGACATCGACCGCCTGCAACCGTCCAACGTCACCGACCTGCTCACCCGCGTGCCCGGCGTGCAAGTCGCGCCAACTGGTGGTCGCGGCAGCCTGCCGGGCATCTTTGTGCGCGGCACCAAGGCGGCCCAGACCCTGGTGCTGGTCGACGGCGTGCGCATCGCCAACGCCACGTCTGGCGACAGCGGCCTGCAGTTTCTCGACGTCGACCAGATCGAGCGGGTGGAAGTGCTGCGCGGCTCGCGCTCGGCGGTGTACGGCAGCGACGCCATCGGCGGGGTGATCCAGATCTTCACCCGCCGTGGCAGCGGCCAGGGGCTGCAACCGCGCCTGCGCCTGGCGGCCGGCAGCAATCAGACCTGGCAGCGTAGCCTGGGCCTGTCCGGGGGCAATGGCGCAACGCGCTTCAACCTCGGCGCCAGCCTCGACGAAACGGCCGGCATCGACTCCACCGGGCCGTCGTATGCCAGCGATAGCGACCATGACGCCTATCGCAACCGCGCGTTCAACCTGAGCCTGAGCCACACCTTCAACGAGCGTTTCGAAGCGGGCCTGAACCTGCTCGAGAACCATGGGCGCCGTGAATTCGACGAGCCTCGCGGCAGCAGCCCGAAGGTGCCCTACTCGAACTTCGCTGTCAGCAGCCTGGGCAGTTACCTCGATGCCCAGCTTGCCGATCAATGGCATTCCCGACTGGAGGTGGCCCACAGCGAAAACCGCGACGACAGCCGCGACAAGCTCACGCACCAGAGCACGCCGTTCAACACCTACCGCGACCAGGTCACCTGGCAGAACGACCTGACCCTGAATGACGACAACAGCGTGCTGCTGGGTGGCGAGTGGTACGAGGACCGGGTACACGCGGCCACCGACTTCAACGAGGACAGCCGCTGGAACCGCGCCGTGTTCGCCCAGCATCGCTTCCAGGGCGAACACTTCTCGACCGAACTTGGCGTACGCCACGACAAGAACCAGCAATTCGGCGGCCAGACCACCTGGAGCGGCAACCTGACCCTGCCTTTGAACGCCCGCAATGACCTGTTGCTGTCCTACAGCGAGGGCTTTCGCGCCCCCACGTTCAACGACCTCTACTACCCTGGTCTCAGCAACCCCGACCTCAAGCCGGAGCACTCGAAGTCCTATGAAGTGCAATGGCGCAGTCAACTGACCGACAGCAGCCGCCTGGAAACCTCGCTCTATCGCACCGACCTACGAGATGCCATCAGCTACGACGCCGATGCCGATACCATGAGCAACGTTGCCCAAGCCCGTATCAACGGCTTCGAGATGGCGCTGGACCAGCAATGGGGTGCCTGGACATCGCAACTGGGCCTGGCGTTGATCGACCCCCGTGACCAGAAGAGCGGCCACACGCTTGCCCGGCGCGCACGCCGCACCCTGAGCCTGGATATCGACCGTCAATTCGACCGTTTCAATGTCGGTGCCAGCTGGCAGGCCGTCAGTGGCAGCTACAACGACGAAACCAACAATGTGCCCATCGGTGGTTATGGGCTGTTGGGCATTCGCGGCGGCTGGGCGGCCACCCGTGAACTGCTGGTCGACCTCAAGCTCGACAACCTGCTGGACAAGCGTTACAGCCGCAATTTCTACAACTACCAGGGGAATGACTACGGCTATCGCGAAGAAGGCCGCACCTGGCTACTGAGCATTACCTGGACACCGGCGCTCTAGCCTCGAGCAACGCGCACAGGCGGGCGGTGGCCTCGATCATCTGCCCGCTGGGCCGCTCAAGCCCCTTGTCCGGCACCACCAGCAAGCGTCCACCCTTAACGGCGCTCAACTGCGGCCAGCGGCGCCAACTGGCCAGTTGCGCCGGATCACCCGCCAGGATCACCTCAGGGTCGCGCAGCAGCACCGACTCCACACTGACTTGCGGCGCTGGCTGGGTCAGGTCATCAAACACATTGCGCGCCCCACAGACACGCAAGGCATCACTGACCACCTGACGCCCACCCAGGGTGTACAGCGGCTTGTCCCAGACCTGGTAGAACACCCGCAATGGCACTTCACGCCGGTAATGTTCCCGCAGCCCATGCAGCCGCTCACGCAAACTGGTGGCATAGGCGTGACCTTGCTCGTCACGGCCGATGCGCTGGGCGATGGCTTCGATCTGCTCGATCAACTGGTCGAGGTCGCCGGGTTCGCCGCTGAACGTGTCGATTCCCAGGCGCCTGAGCTGGTCACGCTGGGCAGGAGCCACGCTCCCGGGCCAGAGCAGAAGCAGGTCGGGCTTGAGACTGAGCAGGCGTTCCATATCCAGCTGGCCATGACGGCCGACGGAGGGAAGACTGGCCAGCGCCTGCGGACGCTCGCCGCCATCGAGCACGCCGACCAGCAGGTCGCCGGCCTCCAGCTCAAGGACGATCTCGGTCATCGACGGCGCCAAGCTGACCACACGTGGCTGTGCTTCGGCCAAGGCGCCGCAGCACAGCAGCGCGATACCGGCGAGCAACGCCCGCATCAGCCCAACTGACGCGGAATGTGGTAGAGGTACAGGATCACCACGGTAGACAACGCCAGCAGGATCTGTGGCACCGCTTCGAGCCCCACCAGCACCGACAGCGCAGCCACCCAAGCGGGGAAACAGGCGAACAGCATGGCCAGGCGCCTCACCCGCGCCAGCTCGATCCAGGCGCCGGGCTCTTCCGGCGTGCCCAGTTGCTTGTCGGTGGCGATCAATGCCCGCTTGTAAGTGCCGAAGCGTGGCAGGCTGAGGAACATGGTCGCAGCCCCGGCGATGAACAATGGCATGGCCAGCACCGGGATCAGCGGTTCGCTACCACCAAACGCCCAGGCCATCACCGGCAACGGCACCAGGCCCATGGCCAGGTACTGCCACCAGGCCAGGGCCAGCCGGCGCTTCACCTCGCCGCGGGTCACGCCTGGGGCACCTCGCCCTGGTGCTTGTTGCCCATCATGTGGCCAAGCTTGTCGGCCTTGGTGGCCAGGTACAGGCGGTTATGCGGGTTGTGGCCGGTGTGCAGCGGCACGCGCTCGGCGACCTTGATGCCCATGTCGGTCAGCGCCTTGACCTTGCGCGGGTTGTTGGTCATCAGGCGCAGCGATTTCACCCCCAGGTGCTCGAGCATGGGCAGGCACATGGCGTAGTCACGCTGGTCGGCGGCAAAGCCCAGGCGCTCGTTGGCCTCGACGGTGTCGGCGCCGCCGTCCTGCAGCTCGTAGGCGCGGATTTTGTTCAGCAGGCCAATGCCACGACCTTCCTGGCGCAGGTACAGCAGCACGCCACGGCCTTCGCGGGCGATGGCCTGCAGCGCGGCCTCCAGTTGCGAGCCGCAGTCGCAACGCTGGCTGAACAGAGCATCGCCGGTCAGGCACTCGGAGTGCAGGCGCCCCAGCACCGGCTCACCGTCCGCGATGTCACCCAGGCTGAGCACCACGTGCTCACGGCCGGTGGCTTCGTCGAGGAAACCATGCATGGTGAAGATCGCAAAGGGAGTCGGGAGTTTGGAGGCGGCGACAAAGACGACGGGCACGTTGTGCTCCTGGAAAGTAGGAATATTCAGATCGGCCGATTGTATCAGCAGCCCGGCGCCGGTGCGCAGGCTGAATATCGCGGCTTAAGATCGAAAAGTTCGATGCTTATAGGGGCGCCATCAACCCTCGTACCGCTGCCTTCAGGGTTCAAGACAACCTGGAGGGGCTGGCTTTGCCGGCGAACACCGGCGTTCTGCGCGTTGCCTGGTTCGCCGGCAAAGCCGGCTCCTACAGGGTTGGCATCCAAACTTGTGACACTAGTGAGGCTGGCTATTGCTGGCGAACGGATAGGGCTGCTTCCAGTGCTCGAAGATCGGCTTCAGCTCGCCGCTGCGCACCAGCACCTCCATGCGCCGGTCGAACAGGTCACGCAGGGCCTTGCCCTGTTCGCTGTCGGCGAACGCCAGGTACAACGGCAGCTCGGCCACGTGGGTGAGCTTGAACTGCTTGGGGTCGGGTGCCTGGCCGAGCACGTAGTTCACCTCGGTCTCGGCATCGATATAGAAATCCACCCGGTCATGCTCGAGCATCGGCAGGATGCCCTCGCGGCGCTGGATCTCGCGGAAATTCCTGGCATTGGGCAAGTAGCTGCCGTAGTCGTAGCCGCGCACCCAGGCCAGGCGGAACTGACCGATGTTGTCGAGGGTGGGCGCCGGCTTGCTGGCCAGGCCCAGGGCATAGATATGATCCATGTCGAAGTGCCAGCGCGGGTAGAGGTTATTGGGGTTCTCCTCCTTGTAGGAGCCCACCCAGGCATCCGCCTCGCCACGCTTGACCAGGCCCACCGCGCGGCTGTAGGGCGCGCTCTGTGGCTTGAGCTTGACGCCGGCCGGTTCGAACACCTTGCGCATCACGTCCCAGGCCAGCCCGGTGCCATCCTTGTTGGTGTAGTCGAGCCATTCCTCGCTGACCAGGCGCACCTGCGTCGGCGCCTCCCGGGCCATGGCGCCGGAGCCCGCGACGAGCAGCATCACTGCCAGCAATACAGTCCTGAACCTCATCACAACGCTCCCTGTTTCAGGCCACCGCCCACACCAGCACCTGCATGCCCAGCCAGGCGAACACACCGGCCAGGATATCGTCGAGCATGATCCCGAAGCCACCATGCACATGCCGATCGATCCAGCGGATCGGCCAGGGTTTGAGGATGTCGAAGAAGCGGAACATCAGGAACCCCGCCAGCAGCCACTGCCAGCCCTCCGGCACCAGCCACAGGGTGATCCACATGCCGACGATCTCGTCCCAGACGATGCCCTCGTGGTCGTGGACGCGCAAGTCGTTGGCCACCTTGCCGCACAGCCACACACCAAACAACATGCTGATGCCCAGCAGCAGCCAATAGCCCCAGTCGGGCAGCATCTGCCACAGCGGGATGAACGGCAGGGCTACCAGCGAACCCCAGGTACCGGGGGCCTTGGGCAAGGTACCAGAGCCGAAACCGAAGGCGATGAAGTGCCACGGGTTGCGCCAGACCGAAGGCGGAACGAACTCCGCAGGCACCTGGTTGGGGTGGTCGGTCACGGTGTCTCCCTGAAATGTTGATAGCCCCGCTGCGCGGGGGTGATGTCCTGGCCCTGCGGGTCACGCAGGGTCACACCCTGCCCCTCCAGCACACGGCCAATGACGTGCACCTGGTCGGCCAGTGAAGAAAGTGCGCATTCCGGCAGGGTGAACGCCAGTACGTAGTCGTCGCCACCGGTGAGCGCCGCATGCAATGCCGCCTCACGGCCAAGAAACGCCTGCAAAGGAGCAGACACGGGAAGCTGCGCCAGGTTCACCTCCAGCGCCACGCCGGACGCCTTGGCGATATGCCCGCAGTCGGCCAGCAACCCATCGGAGATGTCCAGTGCCGCCGTGGCCAGGCCACGCAGGCGCTCGCCCAACTGTAGTTGTGGCAGCGGCGACCAGTAGTGCGCCAGCAGCGGCGCGGCCACATCATTAGCCGCCTCGCGCTCACCCAGCACCAACGGCAAGGCGCCCGCCGCATTACCCAGAAAACCACCGACGCACAACAGGTCGCCCGGCCGTGCGCCACTGCGACGCAGCGCTTGGCCCGCCGGCACGCGGCCGAACACGGTCACGGTGATGCTCAACGGGCCACGGGTGGTATCGCCACCGATCAGCGCCATACTGCAACGCTGGGCCATACGACCAAGGCCGTCGGCATAACCCGCGAGCCAGTCGGGGCCGACTTCGGGCAGCGTGAGGGCCAGGGTGAAGCCGATGGGCGTGGCGCCCATGGCTGCGAGGTCGCTGGCCGCCACGGCAAGCGAGCGCTGGCCGAGCAGCAAGGGGTCGCAGATTGCGGGGAAGTGCACGCCGGCCACGAGCGTGTCGGTGGAAACCGCCAGCTGCTCGCCAGCGGGAAGCGCCAGCAGGGCGCAGTCGTCGCCGATACCCAGGGCCACGCCCTCGCCGCCCTGCGCACAGGGCGCGGCGGCGAAGTAGTGGCTGATCAGCTCGAACTCACCCATGGCTCGTCAGCGCCGCGATCAGCGCTTGTTCGCCCGGACTTCCGCTTCACGCAGACGTGGAGCCAGCTTGTCCAGCACGCCGTTGACGAACTTGTGCCCGTCGGTAGCGCCGAAGACTTTCGCCAGCTCCACACCTTCGTTGATCACCACGCGGTACGGCACGTCGGCGCGCATCATGAATTCCCAGGCGGACAGGCGCAGCACGGACAACTCGACCGGGTCGAGTTCTTCCAGTGGCGTATCCAGGCAAGGCTTCAGGGCCTCGTCGATCTCGACCTTCTTCGCCGGGACCCCGTGCAGGATCTCGCGGAAGTAGGCGCCGTCGACATCGGAGAAATCGTTATCGACCCGGAACTGCGCTTCCACTTCGTTCAGCGAGTGCTTGGCCATGTGCCACTGGTAGAGGGCTTGCGTGGCGAGCTTGCGGGCTTCGCGACGCTTGGCGCTCTTCGAGGGCTTGCCGGCATCCGCAGGTTTTGGATCGCGCGGGTTGAAACGATCGCTTTCGTCGCTAATCACTTGGCCTCCAACTGCGCCAGCAGGCTGACCATTTCCAGGGCGGACAGGGCCGCTTCGGCACCTTTGTTGCCAGCCTTGGTGCCGGAACGCTCGATGGCTTGCTCGATGGAGTCGACGGTCAGTACGCCGAAAGCCACCGGAACACCGAACTCCATGGACACCTGGGCCAGGCCCTTGGTGCACTCGCCCGCCACGTATTCGAAGTGCGGGGTACCGCCACGGATCACTGCGCCCAGGGCGATGATCGCGTCGTAAGCGCCTTGCTGGGCGACTTTCTGTGCCACCAGCGGGATTTCGAACGCGCCCGGGGCACGGATGATGGTGATGTCGCTTTCGCTGACGCCGTGGCGTACCAGGGCATCGACTGCGCCGCTAACCAGGCTTTCGACGACGAAGCTGTTGAAGCGGCCAACCACCAAAGCATAGCGACCTTTGGGGGCGATGAAGGTACCTTCGATGGTCTTCAGGGTCATTCCGGAGTTCTCATCTTCAAGAGCGAGGCCGCGCAGTGGCGGCCTCGGGAGGGTTTTGACTCGAGTCTAGGGGCGATCAGGCCGCCTCAAGTCACTCGGAGGGCACGTATTCTACAACTTCCAGATCGAATCCGGATATCGCATTGAATTTCATCGGCGAACTCATCAGGCGCATCTTGCGCACGCCGAGGTCGCGCAGGATCTGCGAACCGGCACCGACGGTGCTGTAGGTGGTGGGTGCCTTGGGCTGCGCATCGCCCGCGCTCTCGCGGATGTGCGCCAGCAGCACGTCGCCGTCCAGCGGGTGGCCCAGCAGCAGCACCACGCCGCTGCCGGCCTCGGCCACGGCAGCCATGGCGGCGCGCAGGCTCCAGCGGCCCGGTTGCTTGACCATCAGCAGGTCGCGCAGCGGGTCCATGTTGTGCACGCGCACCAGCGTCGGTTCGTCGGCGCAGATCTTGCCCAGCGTCAGGGCCATGTGCACGTCGCCTTCCACCGCGTCGCGGTAGGTGACCAGGTTGAACTGGCCCAGCTCGCTGTCCAGCGGCTGCTCGGAGACGCGCTGCACGGTGCGCTCATGGATCATGCGGTAGTGGATCAGGTCGGCGATGGTGCCGATCTTGAGGTTGTGTTCGGCGGCAAACACTTCCAGCTCGGCGCGGCGCGACATGGTGCCGTCGTCGTTCATCACTTCGCAGATCACGCCGCTGGGCTCGAAACCGGCCATGCGCGCCAGGTCGCAGGCGGCCTCGGTGTGGCCGGCGCGGGCCAGCGTGCCGCCCGGCTGGGCCATCAGCGGGAAGATGTGGCCGGGGCTGACGATGTCCTCGGCCTTGGCGTCTTTGGCAGCGGCGGCTTGCACGGTGCGGGCGCGGTCAGCGGCGGAGATGCCGGTGGTGACGCCTTCGGCGGCCTCGATCGACACGGTGAACTTGGTGCCGAAGCCGGAACCGTTGCGCGGCGCCATCAGCGGCAGCTTGAGCGTTTCGCAGCGCTCGCGGGTCATGGGCATGCAGATCAGGCCACGGGCGTGCTTGGCCATGAAATTGATGTGCTCGGGCAGGCAGCATTCGGCTGCCATGATGATGTCGCCTTCGTTCTCGCGGTCTTCGTCATCCATGAGGATGACCATTTTGCCCTGGCGGATGTCTTCGACCAGTTCTTCGATGCTGTTGAGCGCCACGCGGCACCCCCTTCTCAATCAGGATTTCAAGAAGCCGTTGGCGGCCAGGAAGCTTTCGGTGATGCCACTGCCCTTGCTCGGTTCGGCGGCCTTGTCGCCCAGCAGCAGGCGCTCTAGATAGCGGGCCAGCAGGTCGACCTCAAGGTTCACCCGACGCCCTGCGCGGTAGTCGGCCATGATGGTTTCGGACAGGGTGTGCGGGACGATGGTCAGCTCGAACTCGGCGCCATCGACTTCGTTGACCGTCAGGCTGGTGCCGTCGACGGTGATCGAGCCCTTGTGGGCGATGTACTTGGCCAGCTCTTTCGGGGCGCGCACGCGGAACTGGATGGCACGGGCGTTATCGCTACGCGAGACGATCTCGCCGACACCGTCGACGTGGCCGCTGACCAGGTGGCCGCCCAGGCGGGTGGTGGGGGTCAGGGCCTTTTCCAGGTTGACCCGGCTGCCGCTCTTGAGGTCGACCATGGCGGTACGCTTTAGCGTTTCGACGCTGACGTCTGCCCAGAAGCCGTCGCCGGGCAGTTCGACGGCGGTCAGGCACACGCCGTTGACGGCGATGCTGTCGCCCAGCTTGACGTCGCCCAGGTCGAGCTTGCCGGTTTCCACGTAGACGCGCACGTCACCGCCCTTGGGGGTCATGCTGCGGATGGTGCCGATGGATTCGATGATGCCGGTGAACATGGTGTTCTCCTAAAGACGGGCTGCGCGGGGCAGGCCAGGCATTATACGCCGGGGGCCGGCAAGGGGATGGCAGTGACTCGCCAGTCATCGCCGACCGCGCGCATTTCGGTGATTTTCAGCCGTGGCGCCTCGCTCATTTTCGACAATGGCCAGTCCAGCAGCGGGCGGGCCTCGGAACCAAGGAAGGTGCCGGCGACGAACAGCTGGAACTCGTCGACCAGGCCTTGGCGGGCGAAGGCGCCGACCAGGCCGGCGCCAGCCTCCAGCAAGATGTCGTTGACACCGCGCTCGGCCAGGCAGCGCAGCAGCGCAGGCAGGTCGACCTGGCCGTCGTTGCCCGGCAGGTTGAGCAGTTCATGGCCGGCAGCGGCGTAGCGCGGATCATCGCCTGCGGCGGTGACCACCAGCGCCGGGCCGGCCTGGAAGAAGGGTGCGTCCAGCGGCAGGCGCAGGCGCCCGTCGACCAGCACCCGCAGCGGCGGGCGCGACAGGGCCAGGGCGGTGAGTTCGTTGTCCAGCCCGAGCTCCTCGCCGCGCACCGTCATCCGGGCGTTGTCCTGCAATACGCTCTGGGCGCTGGTCAGCACCACGCTGGAGCGGGCGCGCAGGCGCTGCACCGCGGCACGGGCGGCGGGGCCGGTGATCCACTGGCTCTCGCCGCTGGCCATGGCGGTGCGGCCATCCAGGCTCATGGCCAGCTTGGCACGAACGAACGGCCGGCCTTGCTCCATGCGTTTCAGGAAGCCGGGGTTCAGCGCCCGCGCCTCGGCTTCGAGCACGCCGCTGGCCACCTCGATGCCGGCCTCGCGCAGGCGCCGCAGGCCATTACCCGCGACTTGTGGATTGGGGTCCTGCATGGCGGCCACCACCCGCGCCACCCCGGCCTTGACCAGCGCCTCGGCGCACGGCGGCGTGCGGCCGTGGTGGCTGCACGGTTCGAGGGTGACATAGGCACAGGCGCCACGGGCACGCTCACCAGCCTGGCGCAGGGCATGCACCTCGGCGTGGGGCTCGCCGGCGCGCACATGCCAGCCTTCGCCGACCACCTCGCCATCGCGCACGATCACGCAACCGACGCGTGGGTTGGGGTGGGTCGTGTAGAGGCCCTTGCGGGCCAGTTCCACGGCCCGGGCCATGTAATGAGCGTCGAGAATGGCTTGGCTGGACATGCTTACTCTTTAGCCGGCTCGCGGGCCAGGCGGTCGATTTCTTCGCGGAACTCGTCGAGGTCCTGGAAGCGTCGGTAGACCGAGGCGAAGCGGATGTAGGCGACTTCGTCTAGCTTGCGCAGCTCGGCCATCACCATTTCACCCACCACCAGCGACTTCACCTCGCGCTCGCCGGTGGCACGCAGCCGGCTCTTGATATGGGCCAACGCCGCTTCCAGGCGCTCGATGCTGACCGGGCGCTTCTCCAGCGCCCGTTGCATGCCGGCGCGCAGCTTGTCTTCGTCGAAGGGCTGGCGCGTGCCATCCTGCTTGATCAGCCGGGGCAGGACCAGTTCGGCGGTCTCGAAGGTGGTGAAGCGCTCGCCGCAGGCGACGCACTCGCGTCGGCGGCGCACTTGCTCGCCCTCGGCGACAAGACGAGAGTCGATGACCTTGGTGTCGTTGGCACCGCAAAACGGACAGTGCATGGTGGCAGGCAACAAAAAAAGGGAGGGCCATGGTAGCGCATTGCACTGGCAAGACAAGCCAAAGGGTTTACCATCCATGCAAATCTGCCCGTGAAGGACTCCCCCATGCATCATCGCGCACTCATCGTGCTGTGCTGCGCCGCCCTGCTCGCCGCCTGCGGCAGTGACCGGCCCAAGTCCGAGCAAGCGCCGGCGCCCGCGCCGGCCAAGGTGGCCAAGAAAGCCCAGCCGCTGGGCCCGCTGCCAGCCTACCAGCGCGAACTGAGCGGCACCCTGCTGGAAGTCCCGGCCGGCGCCGACGTGGAACTGGCCCTGCTGGTCATCGACGAGCGTGGCCGCCCGCAGCAATTGCTCGCCAGCAGCACTCTGACCGGCACCGGCCAGGCCCTGCCCTATCACCTGCGCTTCAACCCCGAAGTATTCCCCGCCGGTGGCCGGGTCGAGCTGCGCGGCCGCGCCAGCCAGTCGGGCCAGCTGATCCTGCACCTGCCTCCGGTGCGTATTGCCCAGGCCGAAACCCAGGGTACCGGCCCGCTGCGCTTCGAAAAGGCCCCATAAGATGGCCCCGCAAGCCCTGCAACAGGCCCTGAGCGGCCTGATCGGCGAAGCGCGCCTGGTGATCAGCGAACTGCCCGGCTGCGCCCTGAAACTCTGGCTGATCGACGACCAGAACATGGACCGCGCCTTCAGCAGCGAGGAAACCCGACGCATCCTGGAAGAGCCGCCCTACTGGAGCTTCTGCTGGGCCAGCGGCCTGGCCATGGCCCGCTACCTCGCCGAACACCCGGAATGGGTGCGTGGCAAGCGCGTACTGGACTTCGGCGCGGGCTCCGGCATTGCCGGAATCGCTGCCGCCCAGGCCGGCGCCCTGGAAGTGGTGGCCTGCGACCTCGACCCGTTGGCCCTTGATGCCTGTCGCGCCAACGCCGCGCTGAACCAGGTCGAACTGGGCTACAGCAGCGACTTCTTCGCCGAAGCCGACCGTTTCGACCTGATCCTGGTCGCCGACGTGCTCTACGACCGCGCCAACCTGCCCCTGCTGGACGCGTTCCTCAGCCGTGGCCGCCAGGCACTGGTGGCCGACTCGCGGGTACGCGACTTCAGTCACCCACTTTACCGCCCACTGGGCGTGCTCGATGCGCTGACCCTGCCGGACCTGGCCGAGCCGCACGAATTCCGCCGGGTCAGCCTGTACCACGCCCGCCGCGAGCCTTTATAGTGGGGCATTCACGTTTGCGAGAGTCACGATGAGCCAGGAAACGCCGTACATCTTCGATGCCACCGATGCCACCTTCCAGCAGCTGGTCATCGAGAACTCCTTCCACAAACCCGTGCTGGTGGACTTCTGGGCCGAGTGGTGCGCGCCCTGCAAGGCGCTGATGCCATTGCTTGCGAAGATCACCGAGGGTTACCAGGGCGAGCTGCTGCTGGCCAAGATCAACTGCGACATCGAGCAACAGGTGGTGGCCCAGTTCGGCATCCGCAGCCTGCCAACCGTGGTGCTGTTCAAGGACGGCCAGCCGGTCGACGGCTTTGCCGGCGCCCAGCCCGAGTCGGCCATCCGCGCCATGCTCGAACCCCATGTGCAGATGCCCGCACCACCAACCGCCGCGCCGCTGGAGCAGGCCAAGGCGCTGTTCGCTGAAAGCCGTTTCAGCGAGGCCGAAGCCCTGCTGCAGGTGCTGCTGGGTGAAGACAACAGCAACGCCGAGGCGCTGATTCTTTACGCCCGCTGCCTGGCCGAACGGGGCGAGCTGGGCGAGGCGCAGGTGGTGCTCGACGCGGTCAAGACCGATGAGCACAAGGCCGCCCTGGCCGGCGCCAAGGCCCAACTGACCTTCCTGCGCCAGGCCGCCAGCCTGCCGGAGGCCGCCGAGCTCAAGACCCGCCTGGCGCAGAACCCGCAGGACGACGAGGCAACCTACCAGCTGTGCATCCAGCAGCTGGCGCGCCAACAGTATGAAGCGGCTTTGGATGGGTTGCTGAAGCTGTTCCAGCGCAATCGCGCTTACGAAAATGGGCTGCCGCAGAAAGCGTTGCTACAGGTGTTCGAGCTGCTGGGCAACGAGCATCCGCTGGTCGGCGTGTACCGTCGCAAGCTCTCGGCGGCGATGTTCTAAGACCCACCGCTGTTCGCCAGCAAGGCTGGCTCCTACAGGTATCGCGCCACCCGTGCGCACCCTGTAGGAGCCGGCTTGCCGGCGAACGCTTTTGAGCGGTCACCCCACCCAGTGATACACCGGCGCATCCGCGCCACTTTCCACCTTCACCTCACTGCTGTGGCGCAACCGCACCAGCAGCCGCTTGCCCGCCGCCACACTGCCGGCCAACCCTTCCAGTCGCTCCAGTAACTCCGGCCCGCCCATCTGCCCCGCCTGGCGCAGCACCTCGCGCGCGGCCAGCCACTGCCCGTCATCTGGGCGCGGTGCCGAGCCAGCGCTGGCCTGAACGGCCTCGGCCACGGCAGGCACTTCCAGCCGACGCCCAAGCTGCGCCCACTCGTCAGGCGCCAGCTCGATGGTCAAGTCCACCGGCCAGTCACCGATCTGTCCACGAATTCTCACGCTGCCTACCTCGATCCTGGGGCTCAATGACGCCATGCTCCCACGAACATGAAACCTGTGCCAGGCAGGCTGGCGAGGCAAATAAAAGTTGTTATAACATTACCAAATCTTTCCAAGCCGCCCCTGGAGCCGTCCATGCGTCGTCTGCTGCTCGCCCTGCCCTTCGCCCTGCTTCCCCTGGCCGTGGCCCATGCCCACGACGACCATGATCATGACCATGGCACCCTTGGCGCCCATGAGCACGGCGTGGCCAAGCTCAACGTGGTGCTCGACGGCACCACCCTCGAACTGGGGCTGGACAGCCCGGCCATGAACCTGGTGGGCTTCGAGCACGTCGCCAGCACCGATGCAGACAAGGCCAAGGTCGCCGCTGCGCGCCAGCAGCTGGAACGACCGCTGAAGCTATTCGGCCTGGCCCAGGCCGCCGGCTGCACCGAGGAGAACCAAGAGCTGGAGAGCCCGCTCTTCGAGGCTGCCGACAAACAGGCGCAAGGCCACCAGCACGCCGACATCGAAGCCCATTACCAACTGACTTGCGCCAACCCCGACAAGCTCACCCGCATCGACCTCGCGCCGCTGTTCAAGACCTTCCCGCAAACCCAGAAAATCAACGTGCAACTGATCGGCCCGAACGGCCAGAAAGGCCTGGAAGCAACGCCCGCCAAGGCCGTGGTTGTGTTCTGAATGAGCCAGCCGCTGATCGCGTTGCATGACCTGGTGTTCGCCTGGCCCGGCCAGGCGCCGCTGCTGGATATCCCGGCGTTTCGCCTGGAGCCGGGCGAGGCGCTGTTCCTCAAGGGCCCCAGCGGCAGCGGCAAGACCACCCTGCTCGGCCTGCTGGGCGGTGTGAACCGCCCGGGCCAGGGCAGCATCAGGCTGCTCGGCCAAGACCTGGCAGCGTTGGGCCAGGGCGCACGCGACCGCTTCCGGGTCGACCACACCGGCTATATCTTCCAGCAGTTCAACCTGCTGCCGTTTCTGTCGGTGCGCGAGAACGTCGAGCTACCCTGTCGTTTCTCGAAAAGCCGCGCCGACCGCGCCAGGCAGCGCCATGGCAGCGTCGACCAGGCCGCCGCGCAACTGCTCGCGCACCTGGGCCTGGACGACCCGGCCCTGCTCGCCCGTCGCGCCGACAGCCTGTCGATCGGCCAGCAGCAACGGGTGGCCGCGGCCCGTGCGCTGATCGGCCAGCCGGAACTGGTGATCGCCGACGAGCCCACCTCCGCGCTCGACGCCGACACCCGCGAGGCGTTCATCCGCCTGCTGTTCGACGAATGCCGCGCGGCCGGGTCCAGCCTGCTGTTCGTCAGCCATGACCAGAGCCTGGCGCCGCTGTTCGACCGACACCTGTCCCTGGCCGAGCTCAATCGCGCCGCCAAGCCCCGGGAGGCCTGATGTACCTGCTCCGCCTTGCCCTGGCCAGCCTGGCCAACCGCCGCTTCACCGCCCTGCTCACCGCGTTCGCCATCGCCCTGTCGGTGTGCCTGCTGCTGGCCGTCGAGCGGGTGCGCACCGAGGCCCGCGCCAGCTTTGCCAGCACCATCAGCGGCACCGACCTGATCGTCGGCGCGCGCTCCGGGTCGGTGAACCTGCTGCTGTATTCGGTGTTTCGCATCGGCAACGCCACCAACAACATCCGTTGGGACAGCTACGAGCACTACGCCAAGGACCCACGGGTGAAATGGGCGATCCCCATCTCCCTGGGCGACTCACACCGCGGCTACCGGGTGATGGGCACCACCGGCGAGTACTTCAGCCACTACCAGTACGGCCGGCGCCAACACCTGGCGCTGGAACAAGGCCGCCCCTTCGCCGACGACCCGTTCGAGGTGGTACTCGGTGCCGAAGTCGCCGAAGCGCTGCACTACAAGCTCGGCGACAAGCTGGTGCTGGCCCATGGCGTGGCCGCCATCAGCCTGGTCAAGCACGACGACAAACCATTCACCGTCGTCGGAGTGCTCGAACGCACCGGCACGCCGGTGGACCGCACCCTGCACATCAGCCTGGCCGGCATGGAAGCGATCCACATCGACTGGCACAACGGCGTGCCGGCCCGCGGCGCCGGACGCATCAGCGCCGAGCAGGCGCGTACGATGGACCTGCAACCCACGGCCATCACCGCCTTCATGCTCGGCCTGAACAACAAGATCGCCACCTTCAGCCTGCAACGCGAGATCAACGAATACCGCGGCGAGCCGCTGCTGGCGATCCTCCCCGGCGTGGCCCTGCAGGAGCTGTGGAGCCTGATGGGCACCGCCGAGCAGGCGCTGTTCGTGGTGTCGCTGTTCGTGGTGCTGACCGGGCTGATCGGCATGCTCACGGCGATCCTCACCAGCCTCAACGAACGCCGCCGTGAGATGGCCATCCTGCGTTCGGTGGGCGCGCGCCCGTGGCATATTGCCGGGCTGCTGGTGCTCGAGGCGCTGGCCCTGGCGCTGGCGGGCATCGCGGCCGGGTTGGGGTTGCTGTATGCCGGGATCGCCCTGGCCCAGGGCTACGTGCAGGCCAACTATGGGCTTTACTTGCCGCTGGCGTGGCCGAGCGCCCATGAGTGGACGCTGCTGGGCATCATCCTGGGGGCGGCACTGCTGATGGGCAGCGTGCCGGCCTGGCGCGCCTACCGGCAGTCGCTGGCCGACGGCCTGTCGATTCACCTGTGAGAGTACCCATGCACTTTTATCGCTTCTTCGTCGCCAGGGCTCGCCGACGAGCCGGGGCCTACAGACGGGGCGCGCTTTCCGTGCTCCTGCTGGCGCTGGTGTTCGTCATACCCGCCGGTTGGGCCGCCGAACCCCGTGAACTCGACTGGCCGGCCCTGATTCCCGAAGGCACCCCGGTCATCCCGCCACAGCTGGCTCCGCTGCACGACTTGTCGCAGATCAGCGACGCGCTCTCGGCCGAGGCCGCGCCCGCCGCCCGCCAGCAGGCGCCCAACGCCCCGGTGGTCAAGGCGCTGGATGGCCAGCCAGTGAAGATCCCCGGCTACATCGTGCCCCTGGAGGTCAGCGACGAGGGTCGCACCACCGAGTTCCTCCTGGTGCCCTACTACGGTGCCTGCATCCATGTGCCACCGCCGCCGTCGAACCAGATCGTGCACATTTTCAGCGAGATGGGCGTGCGCGTCGAAGACCTCTACCAACCCTACTGGATCGAAGGCACGATGCAGGTCAAGGCCTCCAGCAGCGAACTGGCCGACGCGGGTTACCAGATGGAGGCCGAGAAAATCTACGCTTACGAGCTGAAATGAGAACAGGTTCCACTGTGTGAAACCGCTTCGTTGAGCTGGGTCAAACTTTCTGTTTAGTCAGCTTCGTACCATTGGACTACTCGATTACTCACGTCCTTTGGGAGCTTCCATGAACAAGTCCTTGCTCAGTGCCTCGCTCGTCGCGCTGGCGCTCGCCGCGCCCGTTGCCCACGCCCACCAGGCGGGGGATTTCATCCTCCGTTCCGGCGCCATCACCACCGCGCCGAACGAAAACAGCGGCGACCTCAAGCTCGACGGCGCAAAGGTTTCGGGCACCAAGGCAACCCTGGACAGCGACACCCAACTGGGCCTGGCCTTCGCCTACATGCTCACCGACCACATCGGCCTGGAGCTGCTGGCCGCCACCCCGTTCAAGCACACCGTGGGTGTGAAGGGCCTGGGTGCCGGCCTGGACGGCAAGCTGGCCGACATCAAGCAACTGCCACCGACCCTGTCGCTGCAGTACTACCCGATGGAACCCACTTCGAAGTTCCAGCCTTATGCGGGCGTGGGCATCAACTACACCCTGTTCTTCGATGAAGACCTGAGCAGCAACCGCAAGGCCCAGGGCTTCAGCAACATGAAGCTGCAGGACTCGATCGGTATCGCCGGCCAGCTGGGCATGGATTACATGATCACCGACAACCTGCTGTTCAACGCCGCGGTCTGGTACGTCGACATCGACACCAAAGCCACCATCGACGGCCCGAGCGCCCTGGGTGTCGGCAAGACCAAGGTCGACGTGGACGTAGACCCATGGGTCTATATGGTGGGCATCGGCTACAAGTTCTAACCCTCCGCCGCTCCCCTTGTAGGAGCCAGCTTGCTGGCGAAGCTTCTAGCGTTCGCCAGCAAGCTGGCTCCTACAAGAGCACAGTTGCATCAACCAGCAACACCAGGCCAGCGCACTGACCCCCGCCCCCAGCCCGCACACCGCCCCCCATCCCCACCGCCCATACACCCAGGTCGCCACGACCGCCCCCAACCCGCTACCGATCGAATAGCAGCACATGTACGCACCGATCAAACGGCTCGCCATCTCACCGCGCCCCTTCAACAGCAGGCTCTGGTTGGTCACATGCACCGCTTGCACGGCCAGGTCCAGCATCAGCACGCCCATCACCAGCGCCAGCAGCGACTGCTCCAGGAATGCGCTCGGCAGCCAGGACAACGTCAGCAGCCCAAGCGCCAGGCCAGTGGTGCGCTGGCCAAGGCCCCGGTCAGCCAGGCGACCAGCCCGTGAAGCGGCCAGGGCACCGGCAAGCCCCGCCAGGCCGAACAGGCCGATCCGGGTGTGGTCGAGCGCCAGCGGCGCCGTGCTCAATGGCAGCACCATCGCGCTCCACAGCGTGCTGAATGCGGCAAAGACCAGCAGCGCGAGCACGCCCCGCCGACGCAGCAGCGGATCATTCCGGTACAAGCGGAACGTCGAGCCCAGCAACGCCCCATAACGCTGCCGTGCCACCAGCGGTCGAGCGACAGGCAGGCGCCAACCCAGCAGCAGCACCATCAGTAGCCCTAGCCCCGCCGCAGCGAAATACACCCCGCGCCAGCCCAGCAAGTCAGCGGTAACCCCGGCCACCAGCCGGGCCAGCAAGATGCCCAGCACCACGCCGCTGGTCACCGAGCCCACCACCTGCCCTTGCTGGGTGGGCGTGGCCAATGTGGCGGCATGCGCCACCATCACCTGCACCACCACGGCCATCAACCCGACCATCGCCATGGCCCCCAGCAACACCAACCAATGCTGGGAAAACGCCACGCCCAACAAGGCCATCGTGGAGCACAGCAACTGGCCGAGGATCAGCCGTTTGCGGTCGAGCAGATCACCCAGCGGCACCAGCAGCAACAGGCCCACGGCATAGCCAACCTGGGTCGCGCCGACCACCAGGCCAGCCTGCCCAATGGGCACGCCCAGGCTGACCGTCATCGACTCCAGCAGCGGCTGGGCGAGGTACACCGTCGCTACCGCCAGCGCACAGGCGATGGCCAGTAGCAGGGTCAGGCCCCGGGTGATGCGCGGTGCAACAGGGGTTTGGGTGGTCATGGCGCCGTCCTTGTTCATTTAGTTTCAAATTGAAACCACATGTTGGCCTTTTAGCAAATATGGTTTTAATCTGCAACCAGAATCCTCCAAGGAATAGCCGATGCTCGACGAGAACAACCAGCAATGCCCCGTGGCCCGCGCACTTGAAGTGATCGGTGATCGTTGGGCACTGATGATCCTGCGCGACACCTTCGATGGCCTGCGGCGCTTCAGTGAATTGCAGCGCAACCTGGGGCTGGCGAAGAACATCCTCGCCGCGCGCCTGAAACTGCTGGTCGAGGCAGGGCTGCTCGCCCAGCAACCAGCGTCCGATGGCAGCGCGTACAAGGAATATGTGCTGACCGAGAAGGGGCGCTCGGTGTTTCCGATCGTGGTCGGCCTGCGCCAGTGGGGGGAGCGGTTTCTGTTCGCGGAAGGCGAATCACGCTCGCAACTGGTCGATGATCGAGGCCAGCCCTTGGAAACCCTGGAAGTCCGGGCCAAGGATGGACGGGCCCTAGGGCCGGATAATTGCCACCGGCGCGTTGTTCGGCATTCGTGAGCGGTTCGCCGGCAAGGGCCAGGAGCGCTCCTGTAGGAGCCGGCTTGCCGGCGAACCTCACGTGAGGCGGTACCCGATATCAGGCCTTGCCGAGCAACCGCGCCAGCCCCTCGGCGAATGGCGTCGGCGTGGGGAAATCGAACCGCGCCAGCAACCGCGTGTTGTCCGCCCGGGAATGGCGGATGTCGCCGGAACGCGCTGGCCCATGGCTGACCGCAGGCAGCGCACCGACCACCTGTTCCAGTGCCGCCAGCAATTGGTTCAGCGAGGTTGCCTGGTTCAAGCCGATATTCACCGCGCCCTCTTCGACCGCATCCTGCTCCAGTGCCTGCACCATCACCTGGACCAGATCCCCGACATACAGGAAGTCACGGGTCTGTTCGCCATCGCCGAACACGGTGATCGGCTGGCCGCCCAGCGCGCGCTCGCAAAATATGCTGATCACCCCGGAGTACGGCGACGACGGGTCCTGGCGCGGCCCGAAGATATTGAAGAAGCGGAACACCACCGGCTCCAGCCCATGCTGGCGGCGGTAGAAGTCCAGGTACTGCTCGCTGGCCAGCTTGTCCACGGCATAGGGGGTCAGCGGCGCCTTGGGGGTGTCTTCGACGATGGACTGCCCCTCGCCGTTATTGCCATACACCGCCGCACTGGAGGCGAACAGTACACGCCGCACGCCATTCAGACGCATCGCCTCGCACACGTTGAGGGTGCCGATGAAGTTGCTCTGGTGGGTCTTGACCGGGTCTTCCACCGAAGCCTGCACCGAAGCCACCGCTGCCAGGTGCACCACGGCGCGGCAGCCAGCGGCGGCCCTGGCCACCAGGGCTGCATCGGCGACGTCGCCTTCGAGCAGTTCGAGGCGCGGATGGCCCAATTGGAGATTGTCGCGCTTGCCGGTGGACAGGTCGTCGAGGATGCGTACCGCGTAGCCTTTTTCCAGCAACGCATCGCACAGGTGGGAGCCGATGAAGCCGGCACCGCCGGTGATCAGGATGGGGGCGTCAGCCATGTCGGTAGAAACGGTCCAGTAGAGGCGGCAAGCCGGCGCGCCAGGCGCGTGGTTTGATGCCGAAGGTGTGAAGGATCTTCTTGCAGGCCAGCACCGCATGCTGCGGCTCTTCACTGGCATCCGGGCGCGCGGCGTGGGCCTGCGCGGTGGGCTGCTGCACGGCCAGCTGGCGCCACTGCACGGCCTCGGCGAGGATCGCCTGGCCCAACGCCAGCGGTGTGGTGGCCTCGTTGCCGGCGTAGTGATAGGTGCCCCACAGCGGTGCCTTGCAGTCGAGCTGCTTGAGCACCGACAGGATTACTCGCGCGGCATCGTCCACTGGGGTCGGGTTGCCACGGCGGTCGTCGGCCAGCAGCAGTTCCTGGGGTTGTTCAGCACGGGTCAGGAATCGCCCGAGCGCGCCGTCCAGGCTCTCATCCAGCAACCAGCCGAAACGCAGCAGCACATGCTGCGGGCAGGTGGCGCGCACGCTTTGTTCGATGCGCCAGAGGGCCTGGCCGCGCAGGCCGAGCGGTACCGGCTCATCCTTCTCGCTGTAGGCGGTGGCGCGCGAGCCGTCGAACACGCGGTAGCTGGACGGCTGCACCAGCACGATCTCGTGGTGCTGGCACAGTTCGGCGAGCCGCTCCACCGCGCGCTCCTGCTGGGCCAGGCGCTGCTCGCTGACGGATTCGGCCTGGAACCAGTCGAAGTAGTACGCCAGGTTGACCAGCGCATCAGGGCGGTGCTCGTCGAGCAGCAGCGTCAGGGTGGCCGGGTCCCAGCCGCCTTCCGGTGGGCGTGGCGCCAGGAACGCGATGTCTTCCTCGGCCCCGAGGCGAATCAGCGCTTGCCCGAGGGCATTGCCACCACCCAACAGCATCAGGCGCATACGCATAGAGTCAACAGGTCCGCTCAGGTCGAAGGAGGAAAGGGGCCATTTTGCGGTTTCCGCCTGGGGAAGTCCAACACAGACCTGCCTCGCGCCGATTTGCCGCTACCCCCATCGGGTTCCCCCTTTGCTGAAGCCACTTATACTACGCCAAGCATGCTCAAGGAGACCTCCATGGACGCCGCATCGACCATCCCGCAGCGCAGCCGCTGGCAATTCGACGAACCCGCCCCCGGTGCGGAGCATTTCATCGACGAGGCATTCGCCGGCTATCGTCAGCAGGCCCGCCTGCTGCTCCCGGACAGCGAGCGCGCGGCGCCGGTATTCGTGGTGGGCGGCGCCCGCTCAGACTTCACCCGGCTCAATCCGCTGCTGTACCGCCTACAGCGCCAGGGTATCGGTTCGCTGACCGGCAACCTCTCCGGCCACAGCCTGGCCAGCGAGCCCGGGGCGAAGGACGCCTCGCTGGCCAGCAACCTACAGGAAGCCCTGCGCTTCCACCGGCACCTCGACGCTCGCAGCGACACGGTGGTCGGCCACAGCCTGGGCGGCGCCATCGCCCTCAAGCTGGCTGCGCAGCGCCCAAGCGTGCGCAAGCTGGTGCTGATATGCCCGGCGGTGTATCCCGATGCGGCCCATGACGCGCCCTTTGGTCCCGCGTTCACTGAAGCGATCCGCAAGCCGTTCGCCTTTCTCGATTGCGACAGCTACGCCTTCCTGCGCCAGTTCAAGGGCCGGGTACTGCTGGTGATAGGCGAGTACGACGGGCTCAACTCGAAGGTCCACGGCCAAGGCGCGGGCACTTCGGCCGGCACCCGTTGGCTGGCCGGCGTCGAGCGCTACAGTCCGATCCCCGAGGAAGTCACCCACGCCTTGCTGCGCTCGGTACCGGCGCCCCATGTGGAATGCCTGATGCTCACCGATTGCGACCACGGCATCGCCGCGCACCTGCGCGACCGGCCGGAGGTGGCGGACCAGGTGGCCGATGCGGTGAGTGCATTCATTCTGTAGGAGCGGCTTCAGCCGCGATCACCCGCGCGGTAGCCAGAAGCCACGATGTCCACATCGCGGCTGAAGCCGCTCCTACAGGCTTGGGTGGCTCACTCGATCTCGAACAACCCGTTGCTGATCATCCCGGCACTCAGGCGATCACGGATATCGTCATCGATGCGGGGATCGTCCGGGCGGTACAGCCTGACCTGACGGAATGCGTTGATCCGGTTGATCTCCTCCCCCAGATACTCCCAGACCACGCGCGTACAGGCCGGGTTGCGCCGGTCGCCACTGGAAACACCGATCTTCAGGCCATTGAGGCGGCTGATGCGGCTCTTGAAACTGGGGATCAGGATGGTCTGGCTCATCTCATTCAAGGTCAACGATTCGTAGTCGACCAGGAACAATCGGTCCTGCAACTGGAACGCCGCCCCCAGGTAGCGGCACCGCACTTCGGCATGCGGGTCGCTGGCACTGCTGCGCTCCTGGCGTTCCTGGCGCTCGAACAGGTAGCGCTCGCGCTCTTCGCGCAGGTGCACCAGCGACACCAGGATCGAACCCGGCACCGACATGCAGTTGGAGTATTCGAAGTAGTAGCCGCAATAGCGCGACAAGTTGCCAACATGGTCGTTCAGCGGCTTGAACAACTCGCTGATCGGATTGCTCTGCTGAGCGGCCTGCGCCAGCGGGTTGCGCGCACCGATCAGGCGGGCGAACTGTTCGTGAGGCAAGCCCAGCTCGTAGTCCTCCACGCCGAAGAAGTCACCGATGCGCTTGAGGTTGTACGCCGTCGGGCGGCTTTGCCCGCTCAGGTACTTGTTGAATTGTGCTCGATTGATCGACAGCTGTCGGCAAACCTCGGAGATAGAGCGGTAGTGACTACAGGCGAATTTGAGGTTGACAGCGAAGTGATCGCCCATGATGCGGGGGTCCAGATGATGCGAGTGATGCAATTCTAGCATCAAGTCGCACCAAAATGGAGCAACCCGCGAAATTGTAACCGCTGTTGTCATGACCAACCATGCGCCCCAACGAATAGCGGTGCGCCTGCCGTCCGCTGGTCTTTCCACACGAAGAATAAGAATCGAGGTCATTTTTCAATGCTCGAAGCACTCAACGATTTCCTTTCGGGGAAACTGCTCATCGTGCTGATCGTCGGACTCGGCGGTTACTTCACCATCCGCTCGCGGTTTGTCCAGTTCCGCCACTTCGGCCACATGTTCGGTGTCTTCAAGGAATCCCTTCGCGGCCAGGCAGGCCAACTGAGCTCGTTCCAGGCCCTGATGCTGAGCCTCGCCGGCCGCGTCGGCGCCGGTAACATCGCCGGTGTCGGTATCGCCGTGACCCTCGGCGGCCCAGGCGCCGTGTTCTGGATGTGGGTCACCGCGCTGGTGGGCATGTCCAGCAGCTTCTTCGAGTGCACCCTGGCCCAGGTCTACAAGCGCGCCGATGGCGACGGCCTGTACCGCGGTGGCCCGGCGTACTACATCCAGCACGGCCTGAAGCTGAAAAGCATGGCCATCGTGTTCTCGATCCTGCTGCTGGTCACCTACGGCTTCGCCTTCATCGGCCTGCAGTCGTACACCGTGACCCACTCGCTGCAGAACGCCTTTGCCTTCGACCCCAAACACACCGGTATCGTCCTGGCGGCCCTGCTGGCCCTGACCTTCATCGGCGGTATCAAGCGCATCGCCGCGGTTTCCGACCTGCTGGTACCGGTCAAGACCTTGGCCTACATCGGCGTGACCCTGTACGTGATCGGCACCCAGATCGAACACGTGCCGGCCATGCTGGAAACCATTTTCAAGAGCGCCTTCGGCCTCGACCCGGCGTTCGGCGGCCTGCTTGGTAGCGCCATCGTCATGGGCGTGAAGCGTGGCGTGTTCGCCAACGAAGCGGGCCTGGGCAGTGCGCCGAACGTCGCCGCCGTGGCCGCGGTGAAGCACCCGGGCGCCCAGGGCGTGGTCCAGGCCTTCAGCGTGTTCCTCGACACCTTCGTGATCTGCACCTGCACCGCGTTGCTGATCCTGCTGTCGGGCTTCTACACCCCTGGCTTCGAAGGTGACGGCATCGTCCTGACCCAGAACTCGCTGGCCGCTGTGGTCGGTGACTGGGGCCGCCTGTTCGTCAGCATCGCACTGTCACTGTTCGTCTTCACCTGCATCCTCTACAACTACTACCTGGGCGAGAACAGCCTGCAATTCCTCAGCCGCAACCGCACCGTGCTGATGACCTTCCGCGGCCTGGTGCTGGCGCTGGTGGTGTGGGGTTCGACGCAGGACCTGTCGACCGTGTTCGCCTTTGCCGACATCACCATGACCTGCCTGGCCTTCGTCAACCTGATTGCCCTGGCCATGCTGTTCAAGGTCGGCCTGCGCGTGATGCGCGACTACGACGCACAACGCAAGGCGGGCATCAAGCAGCCGGTGTTCGACTCCAGCAAGTTCGCCGACCTGGACCTGGACCGTGCCGCTTGGCCGGCCAATCCGCAGGCTGAAACAGCCACTGACAAAGCCGCCGCCCAGGCGCACGCTCAGCACTGATATTCTCCCCTGCCCCAGCCGCCCCGTTCGTGGGCGGCTGCCTCTTCTTTCGCTACATCGCTACGGAATCCTCCCATGCGTGCAGTCAAGAATCTTCTCGTCCTATACACCGGTGGCACCATCGGCATGCTGCAGACCACCGAAGGCCTCGCGCCGGCCGGTGGCTTCGAAGCGCGCATGCGCGAGCACTTCGCCGCCAGCGGCGATGCGCCGACACTGCAATGGTCGCTGCGTGAACTGAACCCACTGATCGACAGCGCCAACATGCAACAGGCCAACTGGCTGGCGATGCGTGACGCCATCGTCGAGGCGGTCGAACGCGACAACCACGACGGCGTGCTGGTGCTGCACGGCACCGACACCCTGGCCTACAGCGCCGCAGCCCTGTCGTTCCTGTTGCTGGGCCTGCCGGTGCCGGTGCTGCTGACCGGTTCCATGCTGCCAGCCGGCGTGCCGGACAGCGACGCCTGGGCCAACCTGGTCGGCGCCCTGAATCTGTTCGAAAGCGGCCTGGAAGACGGCGTGCAGTTGTACTTCCACGGCCAGTTACTGCACGGCTGCCGCGCCTCGAAGCTGCGCAGCGAGGCGTTCGACGCCTTCGCCGTACTGCCCCGCCATCGTGAGGGCGAGCGCGCGCCTGAGCTGCCGACTCGCCTGGACTACCGTCAGCCACGCCAGCCGGTCAAGCTGGCGGTCATGCCGGTGTTCCCAGGCCTTGCCGCCGAGCACCTGCGTGGCCTGTTCGACAGTGGCATCCAGGGCTTGGTACTGGAGTGCTATGGCAGTGGTACCGGGCCATCCGACGACCAGGCACTGCTCGACGTGCTGCACGACGCCCGCCAGGGTGGCGTGATGATCGTCGCCATCAGCCAATGCCCGGAAGGGTCGGTGGTGTTCGACACTTACGCGGCCGGCAGCCGCCTGCGTGATACCGGGCTGGTCAGTGGCGGCGGCATGACCCGCGAGGCAGCGCTGGGCAAACTGTTTGCGCTGCTAGGCGCAGGGTTGGACGTGCAGGCGGCGGAGCATTGGTTCGCGCTGGACCTGTGCGGCGAACGCGCTTAGGCAGGGCGTTCGCCAAAGGAGTTGTGTCGTCTATCAAACCGAGCGCCGCCTGCGCGGCGCTCGGTCTTGAAAGCGCTGCAAGGCTGTCGCCCAGCACCTGATCGCCCTCAGGAAGAATTGGCGGAAGGCAGCGGGAGTCGAACCTGCCCGGGAACGGCTGCCGTCCCCAACCGGGTTTGAAGCCCGGCCGCGCCACCGGGCGCGATTGCCTTCCTTGAAATCAGGGCCCGCGTTGCGGCTGGGCCAGGGCGCTGTCGACGCGGATATGACGCAGGTCACCGACCCGCCGGGTCAGGCCAACGCGGTCGAAGTACTCGAGGATCTGCACACTGCGCTTACGACCGATGGCCAAACCATCGCGAAACGCCGCGACCTGCACTATCGGCGATGTCTCGGCCTGACGCAACAGCAGCTCTGCCATGCGTTTGAGCGTCGTCTCCGGGTAAAACAGGTCACGCACCACCTGGTGCACCAAACCCAACCGGGCCAGCTTGCGCAACAACAGGCGCACGTCAGCCTCCGCACAACCCTCCTCGCCAGCCAGGGTGCGCACCCAGGGCGGATCGAACTCGCCCGCCAACAGGCGCGGCAATAACCGCTCCCACAACGCGGTGTCCGAGTCGCTCAACTGGACCCGGTGATCCGGCAGGTGCAGCCATGGGCCACTGCTGCTGATCGCGCCTTCGCCCAGCAACTCATCCAACAGGCTGACAAACGCGGGGCGCTCCAATGGCAGTGCGGTAAAGCGGCGCAGTCGATCACGGTCCGGGCCAAGCTGATCAGGCTCCTGTTCATGGAACTGCGCCAGGCGCTCCAGCACCTGTTGTTTGAGCACCTGCCACTGTATACGGTCGAACAACAGCTGACCTTGACGCGTGGCAATCACCAACACCGTATCCGGCAACTGCCAGGTCTCGCGCAGGCGATTGAACTGGCGCTCCAGACGCTGGGGCTCGATACCGCCGGGGGCCGACTCCAGCAGGGCGGGCAGCGCCTGTTCAAGGTTGTCGGCTTCGCGCAGCACCTGCAACTGGCGCAGGCGCACCTCGCTTCGCCTTTGCCGGCTTGGTGCGAACGGGTCCAGCACACGGCCACCACCCAGCGTGCGCTGGGCGCGCTGGTCACGCAGTACCAAGCGATCTCCATGCACCGCCTGCAATGGTGCATTGAGCAGCAACTGGGCGAACATACGCTGACCAGCCCCGAGCCGTTCACCTTCGAGCAACGCGACCCGGGCGGTGACATCCTGGGTCCCCAGGTGCACATGCACCGCACTGAAATGCTCGAACAGGCGGGTTTCTCCCGCCAGCAACGTGAGGTCGATATCGACCCGTACGCTGGGTTCATGCAACCACTCAGGTAGCAACCAATCGCCGCGATGTACCTGCTCGGCCGATTGCTTTTCCGCGCTGATATTCAACGCCACCCGCTGCCCAGCCTCGGCCACCAATGCCGCCTGGTTCTGCGCGTGCAGGCCACGCACCCGCACTGGTTTGCCAGCCTTGCCCAACAGCAAGGTGTCGCCGACGCTGACCTGCCCAGCCAGCGCCGTGCCGGTGACCACCACCCCTGCCCCGGAAACCGCGAAGGCCCGGTCCACGGCCAGGCGGAAGCCGCCGCGCACGCTGCGCTGGCGAACATGCGCCTCGGCCGCCAGCAAGGCCTCGCGCAGGGCGTCGATGCCCTCGCCGGACAGGCTCGAAACCGGGAATTGCCGGGCCCCGGCATAGGGCCCAGGCGCGAGCAGTTCTATGACCTGGCCCTGGACCTCGACCAACCGCGCCGGCTCGACCCGGTCGCATTTGCTGATGACCACCAGCGCCTGGGGAATGCCTAACAGCTCGATGATCGACAGGTGCTCGCAAGTCTGCGGCATCACGCCATCATCGGCGGCCACCACCAGCAGCACCAGGTCGATGCCATGAGCGCCAGCGAGCATGTTGTGGATAAAGCGCTCATGACCAGGCACATCGATGAACCCCGTCAACGGCGCGCCTTCAGCCAGCGCCGCGTAACGGTAGCCAAGGTCGATGGTCATGCCGCGGGCACGCTCTTCCTGGCGCGTATCGCCGGCCTGGCCGGTCAGGGCCTGAAGCAGCGCGGTCTTGCCATGGTCGATATGGCCGGCGGTACCGACGATCACTGCGCTGGCCCCAGCTGCAACGCCGGCAGTTGCGCCAACCACTGGGCCTCGTCATCCAGCTGGCGCAGATCGAGCCACAATGCATCGTCATCGATGCGACCGAGCACCGGCACTGGCAGGTCGCGCAACGCCCGCTCCAGCACATGCAGGCTGCGCCCGCGCAACTTCTTCGACACTTGTGGACGCAGGCACAAGGCCGCGCTTGGCAAACGCGCCACCGGCTGGCTGCCGCTGCCGATCATGCCCAGGGCCGCTTCGACGCGAACCTCCCACTGTGCACCCAGTCGGGCGGCCAGCTCAGGCGCCAGGCGTTCGGCCTGTGCGGCGATTTCGGCCTGGGGCCGGGTAAGCAGGCGCAGGCTTGGCAGGCGCTCGGCCAGGCGATCGGGGTTGCGGTACAGCGCCAGCACGGCTTCCAGCGCCGCGAGGGTGATCTTGTCCACCCGCAAGGCACGCTTGAGGGGGTTCTTCTTGATCTTGGCGATCAGGTCCTTGCGCCCGACGATGATCCCGGCTTGCGGCCCGCCGAGCAGTTTGTCGCCGCTGAAGGTGACGATGTCGGCGCCGTCGGCCAGCGCCTGACGTACGGTCGGCTCGGCCGGCAGGCCCCAGCGGGTCAGGTCGAGCAGGCTGCCGCTGCCCAGGTCCTCGAGCAGCGGCAGATCATGTTCATGGGCAATGCGCGCCAGCTCGGCGGTGGACACCTGGGTGGTGAAACCCTGAATGCTGTAGTTGCTGCAGTGCACGCGCATCAGCAAGCCGGTGCGCGGGTTGATCGCGCCTTCGTAGTCGCGGGCGTGGGTGCGGTTGGTGGTGCCGATCTCGTGCAGCTTCACGCCGGCGCGGGCCATGATGTCGGGGATGCGGAAGGCGCCTCCGATCTCGATCAGTTCGCCGCGGGAGATGATCCCCTCCTTGCGCGCGCCCAGGCTGTTGAGCGCCAGCAACACGGCGGCGGCGTTGTTGTTGACCACGGTGACGGCTTCGGCGCCGGTCAGTTCGCGAATCAGGCCTTCGATCAGGTCGTCGCGGTCGCCGCGCTTGCCGGTGTCGAGATCGAACTCCAGGTTCAATGGATAGCGGGCGGCGGTCTGCATGGCATCGATCGCCTCTTCGGGCAACAGTGCTCGGCCGAGGTTGGTGTGCAGTACCGTGCCGGTGAGGTTGAAGACGCGGCGCACCTGGCTGCGTTGCTGGATGGCCAGGCGCTCGCCGGCACGGCCCAGGAGCACTTCGGCGGCCAGTTCGGCGGCGCCGAGTTGGCCCAGACGGGCCGGTTCGCGCAGGTCGTCGAGCAACTGGCGCAAAGTAGCCAATACGGCATCGCGGCCATGGCGATCGATCAGGGGCGCGCAAACCGGGTGACGCAGCAGGGTATCGATGGAGGGCAAACGTGGGGTGTCGCTGGCGAGGCTTGAAGACATGCGGTACTACCTATGACTGATCCGTTGTCTGGTCTGGCCCTTTCGCCGGCAAAGCCGGCTCCTGCAGGAGAGGTGCCGCCGAGACACCTGTAGGAGCCGGCTTTGCCGACGAACGGGGGCAACTCGGTAATGCAGTGTAGACCTGTTACCCTCCCCCCGGCGCCAGCAGCAGGTTGGGCGCCAGCCGATGGAAACCCTCCTCGTCCAGCCGCATGTCCAACGCCAGGCTCGCCAGGTCATCAGCCAGCGGCTCGGCCGCAGCATCGTTCTCCAGGTAACACTGCTTGAGGTAACGCTCGCACCCCGGGCAGCACTCGGCGCGCAGCGGCGCCTTGCCTGGTGCGTGCCGATCATCCTCAAGGTTGCTGTAGCGCAAATCCTTGCTCGATTCGCAGTACACGCACTTGACCCGCACCACATGCCATTCGCAGGCACACAGCGAGCATGCCAGGTAACGCAGGCCGTTGTGCTTGCCACGGTTGCGCACCACCCCGGCCATGGCCGGCGATCCGCAGGCCGGGCACTGGGCCAGGCTGCCTGCAGGCTTGAGCTCCGGCTCGGGCAAGGCCAGCAGCCAGCTGGACCACGCCGCCTGCAACGCAGCACCAATGAAGGGCACCAGTGCCGCCGGCACCGCGTCGTACTGGCCGCCGAGCAGGGCAATCGCCCAGCCCTTGCGCTGGGCATCGTCACTCCCAAGCAGCGCACTCAACGCCTCAGCCAAAGGCCCGCCAGGCTCGGCCTCGAAGCACTCGAGCAACGCCTGCAACCAGACCAGCCACGGCCCTTCACGCACCAGGCTGTCGGCCGCCAGAGGTGGCAGGCCATGACTTACACACAGGCGCTGGCGCTCTTCGGCCACAGGCAAGTCAGCGGGCGGGTTATCCACAAGCTGCTGCTGCATCCGGCACAACCGGGCCATCAGCCGCAGGTAGTCACCCAGTGCATGGCCTTCGGCCAGGTGCTCCAGCCGCGCGGCGCGCACCTCGAAGAGGTTGGCGGGGGGCAGGTGCAGAAACGGCGGCATCACCGCCGACGCTTCGATCTGCCCAGGTTCGAGAATCGTGCTCAAACGGTCATCCTTCTTTTCCACCGTGGTTGTGTGGCGTCTTGTCGCCGGTCACTTCCCGGTACCACAGTTCATGGTGTTTACGCGCCCAGGCGCGGCTCACCCAACCATGCAGCATCGCGCCAATCGAGCCCTTGATCCAGATCCCGGCGTAGATGTGCACGATGATGCTGAGGATCAGCACGAACGCCGCCAGGGCATGCAGCAGCGTGGACAGGCGAATGACCTCGATGCCGAACCAGTGGCTGAAGTACGCACGCCAGATCACCACGCCGCTGACCAGCAGCACCAGCATGCACGCCAGCAGCGTCCAGAACAGCAGCTTTTGCCCGGCGTTGTACTTGCCGATCGGCGGCACGCCCTCCTCCTTGTTCAGCATCACCTGGTCGATGCGGCGCAGCCACAGGCGGTCGTTGCCGGTGATGAAGTTGGCGCGCCAGAAGCGCAGCACCAGCCCGAGGAAGAACACGAACATGCCCACGCCAATGAACGGGTGGAGGATGCGTGTCCACGGCCCGCCGCCGAACAGGTGGCTGAGCCAGAACAGCGCCGGGTGGAACAGCGCCAGCCCCGACAGCCCGGCCAGCACGAACAGGATCGCGACGATCCAGTGGTTGCTCCGCTCGTTGGCGTTGTAGCGCAGGATGGGTTTGTTGTCGTTCATGGCCGCTGCTCCCCCTGCCCGCCCGGGCGGTTCGGATCATAGACATGCACCGCCGGATCGACCTGGTGGACGCTGTTATCCACAGGTGCCGGGTGTTCGTCCGCCTCGACCCGCTGCGGGCCCACGCGCACGTAGTGGAAGAACCCAGCCAGCACCGCCGCGCCCATGGCCAGCAGTGCCAGCGGTTTGCTGAAGCCCTTCCACAGCCCCACCAACGGGCTGATCACCGGTTGGTCCGGCAGGCCTGCGTAGATCCGCGGCGTGTCGGCGTGGTGCAGCACATACATCACATGGGTGCCGCCGACTCCGTCCGGGTCGTACAACCCGGCCTTGTCGTAGCCCCGCGACTTCAGGTCGACGATGCGCTCGTCGGCATGCACCTTCATCTCCTCCTTGCTACCGAAGACGATCGCCCCGGTCGGGCAGGTCTTCACGCAGGCCGGCTCCAGGCCCACGCTCACGCGGTCAGAACACAGGGTGCACTTGTACGCCTTGTGGTCCTTCTGCGAGATGCGCGGGATGTTGAACGGGCAGCCGGTAATGCAGTAGCCACACCCGATGCAGTGGTCCTGGTTGAAATCGACGATGCCGTTGGCGTGCTTGATGATCGCTCCCGGGCTCGGGCACGCCTTCAGGCAGCCTGGGTCGGCGCAGTGCATGCAGCCGTCCTTGCGGATAAGCCACTCCAGGTTGCCGTCATCGCGCTCATGCTCGGTGAAGCGCATCAGGGTCCAGGTCTCGGCGCTGAGGTCCTGGGGGTTGTCGTAGGTGCCGTGGTTGTGGCCGACCTCGTCACGCAGTTCGTTCCACTCCGAGCATGCCACCTGGCAGGCCTTGCAGCCGATGCACTTGGTGGTGTCGATCAGCTTGGCGACTTCCTGCTGCTGGCGTACCGAGGGCGGCACGGTGGTGGTGGCCGAGCGGGCGATGATGTCTTGGCTGGCCATCAGAGTTTCTCCACTTTGACGAGGAACGACTTGGACTCCGGCGTCTGCGTGTTGCCATCACCGAGGAACGGCACCAGGGTGTTGGTGAGGTAGCCGTGCCGCGTGCTGCCGGTGAAGCCCCAGTGCAACGGGATGCCGATCTGGTGCACGGTCTGGTTGTTGACCTGCAGCGGACGGATCCGCTTGGTCACCACCGCCACCGCATCGATATGCCCGCGTTTGCTCGACACCCGCACCCGGTCGCCGGCCTTGATGCCTTTCTCGTTGGCCAGCACCTCGCCGATCTCGACGAACTGCTCGGGCTGGGCGATAGCGTTGAGCCGGCAATGCTTGCTCCAGAAGTGGAAGTGCTCGGTCAGCCGATAGGTGGTCGCCGCATGGGGGAACTCGTCGTGCGTGCCCAGGGTGCCCCACACCGAATCGAAGATCCGCCCGGCCGGGTTGCTGGTGGCCTTCTTGTTCTGCGGATGCAGCGGGTTGATGCCGATGGGGGTCTCGAACGGCTCGTAGTGCTCGGGGAACGGCCCCTCGGCCATCTTGTCGACGGCGAAGAACCGCGCCACGCCCTCGGGGTTCATGATGAACGGGTTCATCCCCGCTTCCGGTGGCGAGTCGACCTTGAAGTCCGGCACGTCGGTGCCGGTCCAGGCCTTGCCGTTCCACCACACCAGGCGCTTCTTCTCCGGGTCCCACGGCTTGCCTTGCGGGTCGCTGGAAGCACGGTTGTAGAGAATGCGCCGGTTGGCTGGCCAGGCCCAGGCCCAGTTCTGCACCTGGTGCATGCCGTACGGGTCGCTGTTGTCGCGCCGGGCCATCTGGTTGCCCTGCTCGGTCCAACTGCCGGCGAAGATCCAGCAGCCGGACGCGGTGCTGCCGTCGTCCTTCATCTGGGCGAAGCCGGCCAACTGCTGGCCGGCCTTGAGGGTGGTGCCGGTGGCATCGGTGAGGTCGCTGAGCGCCCAGCCGTTCATCTCCTTGGCCAGCTCCTCGGGCGAAGGCTCTTCCGGGACCTTGTACGGCCAGCTGAGATTGAGCATCGGGTCGGGGTAGGCGCCGCCTTCGGCCTGATAACGCTTGCGCAGACGCAGGAACAGCTCGCTCATGATCTGCACATCGGTGCGGGTTTCACCCGGGCCGTCGGCGCCTTTCCAGTGCCACTGCAGCCAGCGACTGCTGTTGACCAGCGAGCCGTCCTCCTCGGCGAAGCAGGTGGTGGGCAGGCGTATTACCTCGGTCTGGATGTTGGCCGTGTCGACATCGTTGAACGCGCCGGCATTGCGCCAGAACTCGGACGTTTCGGTGGCCAGCGGGTCCATGATCACCAGCCACTTGAGCTTGGCCAGGGCCGCGGTGACGCGGTTCTTGTCCGGCAGCGCGGCAATCGGGTTGAAGCCCTGGCACATGTAGCCGTTGACCTTGCCCTGGCCCATCATCTCGAACATGCGCAGCACGTCGTAGGCCGGCACGTCGAGCTTGGGCAGCCAGTCGTAGCCCCAGTTGTTCTGTGCCGTGGCGTTGGCACCGTACCAGGCCTTCATCAAGCTAACGTGGAATTTGCCATAGTTCTGCCAGTAGGAGAGCTGCCCCGGGCGCAGCGGCTTGGAGGCGCGCTTGTCGATGTAGGCGGCGTAGTCCTGCTCGGCGTCGCCAGCCAGCGTGAGGTAGCCCGGCAGCGAGTTCGACAGCAGCCCCAGGTCGGTCAGGCCCTGGATGTTGGAGTGCCCGCGCAGGGCGTTGACCCCGCCGCCCGGCATGCCGACGTTACCCAGCAGCAACTGCACCATGGCCGCGCTGCGGATGATCTGCGCGCCGATGGAGTGCTGGGTCCAGCCCAGGGCGTAGAGGATCGTCATGGTCTTGCCCGGCACCGAGCAGGTGGCGATCTCCTCCCAGATCTTCATCATCTGGTCCTGGGGCATGCCGCAGGTCATGCTCGCCAGCTCCGGCGTGTAGCGGCTGTAGTGCTGCTTCATCAATTGATAGACGCAACGCGGGTGCTGCAGCGTCGGGTCGACCTTGGCGAAGCCGTCCTCGCCCAGCTCGTAGCCCCAGCCTGACTTGTCGGCGTAGGTGCGCTTGGCCGCGTCGTAGCCGCTGAATAGCCCATCCTCGAAGCCATAGCTGTCTTTGACGATGAACGACACGTCAGTGTAGTTGCGCACGTACTCGTGCTGGATCTTGTCGTTGCTCAGCAGGTAGTTGATCAGCCCGCCCATGAAGGCGATGTCGCTGCCGGTACGGATCGGCGCGTAGTAGTCGGCCACCGAGGCGGTACGGGTAAACCGTGGGTCGACCACGATCAGCCGCGCCTTGTTGTGCGCCTTGGCTTCGGTCACCCACTTGAAGCCGCACGGGTGCGCTTCAGCGGCGTTGCCGCCCATCACCAGGACCAGGTTTGCGTTGGCGATGTCAGACCAGTGATTGGTCATCGCGCCACGGCCATACGTCGGGGCAAGACTTGCCACCGTCGGGCCGTGTCAGACACGCGCCTGGTTATCGAACCCCAGCATGCCCAGCGAACGGATCACCTTGTGCGTCATGTAGCCCGCTTCGCTGGAAGCGGCCGACGCGGCGAGGAAGCCGGTGGTGAGCCAACGGTTGACCGTCTGGCCCTGGGCGTTCTTCTCGATGAAGTTGGCGTCGCGGTCCTGTTTCATCAGGTCGGCGACGCGGTCGAGGGCTTCGTCCCAATCGATGCGGGTCCATTCGTTGCTGCCCGGTTTACGCACCTCGGGGTACTTGAGGCGGCTGGGGCTGTGGATGAAGTCCAGCAGGCCCGCGCCTTTCGGGCACAGGGTGCCGCGGTTGACCGGATGATCCGCGTCGCCCTCGATGTGGATGATGTTCTGTTTGACGTTTTTGCCCGCGTCACCCTGGCTGTACATGATCAGGCCGCAGCCGACCGAGCAGTAGGGGCAGGTATTACGGGTTTCTTTGGTGTGCGCCAGCTTGAAGTGGCGCACCTGCTCGGCGAACGCGGGTGTCGGGGCCATGCCCAACGCCGCGAGGCTCGAGCCTCCAAGGCCGACGGCGGCGACCTTGAAGAATTGCCGACGGTTGAGGTCCATCGTGCACTCCTGATCAGGTTCGGGCGCGCGGGACATGGCCGGCGCCTCAGGGACTTCACGGTGGCGGCAGGCAGACGCCGCCAACGGTTAAGACTAGCCAAGAAATCGGGAAGTGGGATGACCTGGGTCATGATTTGAGTGGGAGCCGGGCTATTGCTGGGCCACTCTCAAGTACGACGAGCCTGCAGGAGGGTTCCTACCTGTTCTGCCGCTGAGAACGCTATCGGCCGGATCAGTTACACCACTTCCTGGGACACGATCGTACACCGCACCGCCCAGAGGCTGGATAGGCCCTTGATGCCTCAAGACCCCCAACGCAGAGCTTCCCAACAAGGAAACGATTGGCAACATATATGTTCGGATTTCTTCACAAATGAATATTGTTACTATTCGCCATGAATTATCATCCGCGCCGCGCAGGAAGACGCCCATGATAATTTCAACAGGTTCGCATTGATGCCCGCCCCTTCAGCCGCCGCCACTCCCCTGTTCCGCCCGGAAGCCGTCGCGGCAGTTCAGGAACAGCGCTTCGGCAATGTCTTGATCCATCAGCCGTGGGGGTACCGCGTCGCCGCCCTGGTGGCCGGCCTGCTGATCGTGTTGATCGCGGCATTCGCCTACTTTGGAACCTATACCCGCAAAGCCACTGTGCGCGGCCTGTTGATGCCGGAGCACGGCATGCTGCGCCTGACCGCCAGCGGGGCGGGCTTGCTGACACAGGTTCGTGCGGTGGAAGGTCAGCAGGTCGCAAAGGGTGATGTACTGTTCGTGATCTCCGGCGAACGCTTGTCCGGGGCTGGTGGGACACAGGCGATGATCGCCGATCAGTTGGGGCAGCGCCTGAGCCTGTTGCTGCGCAACCGAACACTGGCGGACGAGCGCCTGAAAGGCCAGTTGCACATGCTCGACACTCGCCTGGCGACGATTGCCAGTGAGCTTCAGCAGTTCACCGAGGAAGTCCGCCTGCTGCAACGCCGTGCGGAACTGGCAAAAGTGCAACTGGGACGCCAGCAGGAGCTGGTCGATGCCGGTTTCATTTCAGTGGCGCAGTTGCAACAGGCCGAGGGCGACTGGTTGACCCTGCAGGGGCAGTTGCAGGGCAACCAACGGGCACGCGCCAGCCTGGAGCGCGAACGCACCGGGTTGCTGGCTCAGCGCCAGGAAGCCGAGCTGCGTCATCGTAGCGAGATGAGCGAGGCCGACAGCGCCACCGCACTGGTCAAGCAGGAGCAGGCCGAAAACCAGGCGCGTAGCGAGTTGATCAATGTGGCGCCTTACGCTGGCACTCTGACCGGGCTGAGTGCGCAGGTGGGGCAGCAGGTGAATGCCGGTGCGTTACTGGCCAGCCTGATCCCCCAGGGCGCCACCTTGTATGCCCACCTGTATGCCGCGCCGCGTCAGGCAGGCTTTATCGAGCCGGGCCAGAAGGTTTTGATGCGCTATGCCGCCTATCCATACCAGAAGTTCGGCATGGCCCACGGTCGCGTCGTCGATGTTGCGAAGAGCCCCTATGCCACGCAGGAGCTACCCGCGCACATCGCCACCGCCCTGCAAGGGCAAGGCGCGTCGGCCGAACTGTTCTACCGAGTCACCGTGACACTCGACTCTCCCGACATCGCCTTGTACGGGCAGCCTCAACCGCTGCAGGCAGGCATGCTGCTGGAAGCGGATGTACTCCAGGACCGACGACGGCTCTATGAATGGGCACTGGAACCGCTCTATTCGGTGACGGGCAGGCTGCACAATTGATTCAGGCCTGGGAGCGAAACCCGGGTGACTGGGACATCTAACAAAGAAAAGTATTACGGAACCGTTATGGACCTGACCAGAAGAGAGTCGGATGTTTTGCAGTTGCTGCTACTTGGGAAAACCAACAAACAGATTGCACTCGACCTGAATATTAGCGACTACACCGTGCGCGATCATGTCTCAGCGCTCTTGCGCAAGCGCGGAGTCCGTACCCGCATGGAGTTGATCGCCTCGAAAACCCGGTACTGACCGCGCCCCCTACATCTGTCGGATACAGCCAACCCGTACACACAACTATTATCGCCGCCGATCGATCATGCCAGTGTTTTTTCAAAAACTACCTGGGCATTGCAGTGACGCCTCTGAGCCTGCAACCCACACAGAAGATGCCACACCAGCCAACCTGATCGTTCAATAAAAACAAGCTACTGATATCGGCCATCACAACAATGATGAGGATGATCGCGTGAAAGAAATTAAAGTTGAAGACCTGGAAGTCGTCGCGGGTGGTTTCGGAATCCCCGGTGCTGTCGCCGGTGCCGTTGTCGCGGGTGCGGGCTACATCGGCTATGAAGCCGCAGCGGGTGGCGGCTCGATGAACGGCTTTATCGGTACGGTGGCCGGCGGTGCCGCAGTCGGCTTCTTTACCGGCCCCGCAGGCATTGGCGCCAGCACCTCCATGGCGATCGGTGGCGGGCAGTCAGCCTTCTACGGCGGCATGATCGGCGGCTTCATCACCAGTGGTATGGATGCCGCCGGCACCAACTACAACCGCTAACCCCAACCCTACCTGCACGGTTATCGGTGTTTCCAGAATGCCGATAGCCGTGGGAGAACGTGTGCAATGGACAATGTCGAGCTGGTCAGATTACTCCTGTGTGTGGCGGTGGTCCTGGGCGGGGCACTGATAATAAAAGGTCTTTTACGGCTCTTGGGTATTACGCTATCAAAAACCGTCGAGATGCCGCTAATGGTTGGCATACCCGCCATCATTGCCGCTGCACTATCAGATCGCTGGTCTTACCCCATCGCCGTTTTCTTCGACCTGGCAAAGTAACTAATTTTCTACCTACACCCACTTAAAGCCAAATCCAGCCTGGACAGCCCTGCCCAACACAATTGTTATTTAGAGTGCGTCGTGATCATTGATTTCAAAGTCTCAAAGCAAGCATTTGCCGAACACTATCAAGGCAAGAAACCGCTCTTCATAAAACAAGCATTCACACCCTCAGCCAATTTCTCCTGGGCTGACGCCAACCAGATCATCACGCGCAACAATGTCGAGTCCCCCGACTTCAAGATCCTGCACAACGGCCTGGTGCCCAAGCACGAGTACATCGATAGCTTCCATGACGTCGGCATGGTCCGGCACCGCCTGAACAAGTCGGCGGTCTATGAGCGCATGAAAAACGGTGCAACGCTGATCGCCAACAAGATCGTCAACGAACCCAAGGTCCATGGGTTTGCCCGCCAGGTGGCGCAGCTCACCGGTCGGCAGACCGTCAGCAGCGCATACGCCGCATTCGGCCGCCAGGCCTCCTTCCAGACCCATTGGGACACCCGCGACATCTTTGCCATCCAGTTGATGGGGCGCAAACGCTGGATCATCTACGAACCCAGTTTCACCGACCCGCTGTACATGCAGCAGAGCAAGGACCTGGAACAGGACTACCCCTGCCCCGCCGAACCGTGCATGGACATCGTCCTCGAGCCCGGCGACGTCCTGTACCTGCCACGAGGCTGGTGGCACAACCCGCTGCCCTTCGAGGAGGAAACCTTCCACCTCTCCGTCGGCACATTCCCGGCCAACACCCTGGACTATGTGCAATGGTCCCTGCAGAAGCTGCCGGAGCTGGCCGCGGCGCGGCAGGCGATGAGCACCTTCGAGCAGGACAGCGAAACCCTGTCGTTGCTGGCCTCGCATCTCGCAGGGCTGATCAGCGACCCAGCCCACTATCAACATTTCATGGAACAGTTCGACGCGGCCCAACGTGTCGAGACGCCGCTGGCCATCGACGTTTTCGGTAACAGCACCGTCAACCAACTGCCCGACGACTCGGTGCTACGGCTGGCGGCCAACAACACCCTGTCCGTGGCCCGCAACCACCTGATCGCCAACGGTACCCGACTCCAGCTCGACGAAACGGCGTTGCGCCTGGTGCGCCAGATCGAGCACTCACCCGGCATTACCGTGCAGCAACTGACAACCGCACTGCCCGAGCTTGACCCGACGAAACTGCGAACGCTGGTGTTCGAGCTCTGCCGACAGGACATCCTCGAACTGATCCGCCCCTGAATTGGCCATGTCCTGCCTGATAAAGCCGGAGCCTGAAGCATGCGTGTGACCCTGCAGGCCGAAAGCCAGGAGTGCGGCCTGGCCTGCCTGGTGATGATCGCCGCCGCCCATGGCCTACATCTGGACCTGGCGACCCTGCGCCGGCGCTTTGCCGTTTCAAGCAAGGGCACCAGCCTGGCGCAGCTGATCCGCCATGCCCAGCACCTGGCGTTCACCTGCCGGCCTTTGCGCCTTGAGCTGGAGGAAATCCGCCAGCTGCGTACCCCCTGCATCCTGCACTGGAACCTGAACCATTTCGTGGTACTGGAGGCATTCAAGGCTGGCCGCCTGGTGATACTCGACCCGGCCCGTGGTCGCCTGGTGGTCACCTTGGAGGAAGCCTCCCGGCACTTCACCGGGGTAGCCCTGGAACTTTCACCCAATGCCGAATTCGTGCCCGCCCAGCACAAACCCCGACTGCGGCTGAGGGCATTGACCGGCCGGGTGCAGGGGCTCAAGCGCGCACTGGGCAACATCCTGGTGCTGGCCCTGGCGCTGGAGGTGGTGGCGCTGCTCTCGCCCCAAGTGACGCAATGGGTGGTCGACGGAGCGCTGGTTTCCGCCGACCGCCACCTGCTGCTGCTGGCCGTGATGGGGGGGTGCCTGTTGCTGCTGGTCGACTTTGCCCTGCGCATGGCCCGGGGCTGGATGAACCTGCGCCTTAACCAGCAACTGGCCCTGCAATGGTCGGGAAACCTCTTCAGCCACCTGTTGCGCCTGCCATGGCCGTTCTTCGAAAAGCGCCAACTGGGGGACATCACCGCGCGTTTCCAGTCGCTGGCGGCCATTCGCACGGTGTTCACCAATGGCGCCGTCACCGTGGTGCTGGATGGCCTGGTCACCTTCATTACCCTGGGGATGATGCTGCTGTACAGCACCACGCTGACCGGCATCGTGGGGGTGGCGGTGCTGCTGTACGCGGCCCTGCGCCTGGCCTTCTACCACCCCCTGCGCAATGCCTCGGAAGAGCGAATCGTGCTGGCCGCCCGGGAGAACTCGTACTTCCTCGAAACCATCCGCACGGTCATGCCTCTGAAGCTGTTCAACATGACCTCGGCGCGTCTGGCCACCTGGCAGAACCTGCTGGCCGATGTGCAGAACCGCGATGTCGCCACCCAGAAGATGCTGCTGGCATTCGCCAGCCTCAATACCCTGATCTTTGGCATCGAAGGCATGTTGCTGCTGTATGTCGGCGGCCTGGCGGTGCTGGAGGGCGGGTTGTCGCTGGGCATGTTGCTCGCCTTCCTGGCCTACAAGAGCCAGTTCACCGGGCGCGCCAGCAAGCTGATCGACCTGGGGGTCGAGATCAGGATGCTGTCGCTGCATGCCGAGCGCCTGGCGGATATCGCCCTGGAACCCGCCGAGCCGAGGGCGCAGTTGGAAACCGACGTGCAGCGCATCGAGCCCTGCCTGGAGTTCCGGGATGTTTCCTTCCGCTATGCCGAGGGCGAGCCATGGATCCTGCGCAACCTGTCCCTGACCATTGCCGCCGGCGACTCACTGGCGATCATCGGCGCATCGGGTTGCGGCAAGTCCACGCTGTTCAAGCTGATGCTCGGCCTGCTGCAACCCAGCGAAGGTGAAATACGGATCGGCGACATCCCGGTGCGCCAACTGGGGGTCGAGGGGTTGCGCAGCTTGGTGGGAGCAGTGATGCAGGATGACCATCTGCTGGCCGGCTCCCTCGCCGAGAACATCGCCTGTTTCGATCCCCACGCCGATCAGGGCGGGATCGAAACAGCGGCGCGGCATGCCCATATCCACGACACGATCAGCCAGATGCCCATGGGCTACCAGACTCTGGTGGCGGAGATGGGCAGCGGCCTGTCCGGTGGCCAGCGGCAACGCCTGCTGCTGGCCCGGGCGCTGTACAGGCAACCGAAGATCCTGGCCCTGGACGAAGCCACCAGCCACCTGGACCTGCACAGTGAGCAATGCGTGGCGAAAGTCATGCAACGCATGCGCATGACCCGCGTCAGCATCGCCCATCGCCAGGAAACCATTGCCCTGGCCAGCCGTGTAGTTCGCCTGGAGAAAGGAGCGATCATCGAGGACTGGCGGCGCGCAGCCCTGCCGGAGCCTGCCTGATGCCCCTTGCCGCACGCCTGCTCGCCTTGGCCCTGGGGTGCCTGGCGCTGCCCACCCAGGCCGACGACCTGCTCAGCATTTACCAGGACGCCCTGCTCAACGACCAGCAATGGTCGGCGGCCCAGGCCGAACACCAGGCCGGCATGGAAGCCGAAGTACAAGCTCGCGCCGGCCTGCTGCCCGAACTGTCCCTGCAGGCGCAGAACGCCTGGAACCGCACCCAGTACCAGCTCGACAACGAGGCAATAACCTATCGCCGCCAGAGCCAGACCTACAGCCTCCAACTGGTGCAACCGCTGTTCCGCTGGAAGAGCTGGGTGCAGTACCAGCAAGGCAGCCAGCAGACCGCCCTGGCCATCAGCCGTTACCACGAAGCGCGCCAGGCGCTGCTGCTGCGCGTGGCCGAGGCGTACTTCGCGATCCTGAGCGCGGAGGCGAGCGTGGATGCCTTGCGCCAGCAACATGCCGCCGATATCCAGCAACTGGCCAGCGCCCGCAAGCATTTCGAGCTGGGCAACGTCAGCATCGCCGATGTACACGAGGCACAAGCCAGCGCCGACGCGGCCCTGGCTGCATCGATCAAGGCCGGCAGCCAGGTCGAACTGGCCCGCCACCTACTGGCGCGGATCATCGGCCGAACACCTGGGCCCCTGCTGGGCCTGCGCGAGGGCGTGAGTCTGGCCCCACCGCTCCCCACCGATATCGACGCCTGGTTGGCTGCGGCGCAGCAGGACGCCTACGAAGTCCAGACGCAAGCCTTGCGCCTGGCCATCGCACAGAACGAAGTACGCAGCCGCAAGGCCGAGCACCTGCCCACGCTCGACCTGGTGGCAAGCCAAGGTGTGCAGCAGCAGCCGAACATCAGCGCCGCGCGCAGCGACCTTACCAGTGTCAGCCTGCGCCTGAGCCTGCCGCTGTATGCGGGTGGCCGCCCCAGTTCAGCGGTGCGCCAGGCCCAGGCATTGAGTGCCCAGGGCGAGGCCCAGTACGAGGAAGCCAAGCGCACCGCGCAGTTGCAGGTGCGTGAAGCCTGGCTGGGCGTACTCGATGGCAGGGCCCAGGTGCAGGCGCTGGAGGCGGCGAGAATCTCGGCCAGGTCGGCGTTGGAGGCCAACCGGCTGGGGTACCGGGTGGGGGTGCGCGTCAGCATCGACGTGCTGGAAGCCCAGGGGCGTTTCACCGACATCGTGCAACAGCTGTCCCGAGCGCGCTACGACACCTTGCAGGCTCAACTGCGCTTGAAGGCAGCCGTGGGCGGCCTGATGGAAAGCGACCTGCATGAGGTCAACCGACTGCTCGGCTCACCGCTTGCCCGCGAATACAAGGGTGAAGCTTCCGACGCTTTCGCGGGTAAACCCGCTCCTACAGGGTTGCGCTGACCCAGGGCATCACCGCCCCCGTAGGAACCAGCTTGCCGGCGAACCCCGGCAAAGCCGGCCTGCACTAGAGGAAATGTGCCCAGAGGCTATGTGTCGTACCTGCTGGCCAACCTCAGCTGGCCACACCACTCTTCGGCCCACTGGCAATCAACGCCGCGCCGCAAGCGGTCTTGTGCCCGTCGAGGGCCACCGGCGTGCCGTCGACGTTGTAGGTGGCGCTGCCCTCGACAATCGGGAACACGCCCTTGCACAGCGGGCAGCTGACCATATGCCCGACACCGGCGATAGGCTTGCCGTTGACGTTGGTGTTGCCGAAGGAGCCGAGCACCTTGCCACCGTGGGTGGTGGAATCGCCAAGGCGGATGATGTCTTTCATGGGGTGAACTCCGTGTCAAAGGGGAGGCGTCGCTGCCGATGATGAAAACCTGAAATGGCGAGGGATTGGAGGCTATTAGGCTGTCAATCCGTTTGAAATCTCTATCGCGATCAATTGCGTGACGAGTACACACGCGTGCTTAAGCCACTGCACTGTGAACGCCGCTGTTCGAGCTCATCGGTCTTTGTTCCCGTCATTTGCTGATGACACGCAATTACGAGCCGACCGGCCCCAATAGGGGCCGGCCAGTCGAATCGACCGTTGGGAGCCCTGTATGAGAACGACGGACTGGCCCTAGTGGAAACCGTTGGATGGACCGCGTGTCAATCACCGACTTGCAATTTCAACTCCGCACCATCAGGCAAGTCTTTGATTTTCTGAGCCAGCTCGCCCCTCATCTTCATGCCTTCCGTTGCATCACAAGCGTACAGGTTGTCGGCCTCAAACTTGCCACCCAGTACAAACGGCACTTTTGGCAACAACCTGTAGCCTTGCTCCAATGCGCCATTCTTTGTTTGCCATGCATGGCCCAGTGAATATCCAGTGACATAGTCGTAATCCGCCAGGATCTTGGAGGCCCACTCCTCGAGACTGTCGGCAAAGAATGAGAACTTCGCCGTCTCGGGATCGAAACTCAGAACCTCATTGCCGTAAAGGCAGAACTGAATCCCGAACAAGTCTTCGGCAAAGAACACGATGTCATTGCCATTCAAACCGTATCCCGAGCGCCATAAAGCCGGCGAGTTCCAGGCTTCCAGTGTAACGCCCGTCTCTACGTGTCTGTGGCTAGCCGGCAAGACGTGCAAAGCGCCCGCAAAGGCATAGAAGCCATTCTTGTGCTTCAGCAGCGCTTCAAGCTCAGCCCCTCTGCCCTCTCCTGCCTTGGAAAGAAAGGGCAGTGATGCCATGACCGGGTCACCCAGTGCCTGACTACCGATTGACAGGAGTTTTTCCAGTTTTTCTTTCATCTAATCAACTACCTCAAACCTAACTTGCGTCCCGTTGGCATAAGGCCGACATTGCGCGCCAAAGCAGGATCCCGCTCCTCGGTTGTCAGAGGACGTGATATGGCGAATCGAGGCGCCCGCGCCCCCTTCGGTAAACATCGCTGGGGGGTATTCATCACGATCATGCCCTGGAACGGTATCGACACCTTTGAGCGATTCCCTGCGATTATCCTTCGCCCCCTCTCGATCAATCGTCAGCACGGACGGATGCCCGGCAGCCTGCGCGTCCTCAATGTGCTTGGCAGACTCTGGGTAACGGCTCCTGCTAACCTCGACCACTGGAATGCTGTCATCTAACCCACATGTAGACTTGGGTGTCAAACCAAGTGGATCCACCCATCCGGTAGGGTTAGGGGCGTACTGGTAGAGGTTCAATCCACCGGTAAACCCTATTGGGTCCTGACTGATGAAACGGCCAACCGCCGGATCATAGTAACGGTGTCGATTGTAGTGCAGGCCGGTTTCATGATCGTGGTACTGGCCTTGGAATCGAATTGGATTGCTCAAGCCATTTTGCTTGGCCCAGGCCGAGCGCTCCTCACGAACCTCGCCCCACGCCTTGTACTGCGCGGCCCAGGCCATTTCACCGTCAGGCCCAGTCAGCTCCATCGGTGTGCCAATCCGGTCACACTGGTACCAGGCCAAGGCATCTAACGGCTGGGGCTTAACCTCGCACTGCCACAGGGGATCGTCATCGATGCTGTAGTCACGCTCGCTCCAGTCCGGTTGTCGCAGCAACCGGATCGCTTGCTTGCGCAACGCCTGGGCCACCGGCACAAAGCTGCCCGGTTCATACAGGTAATGCACCGTCCGCCCAGTATCACCCTCATCCTGCGGCGGTGAACTCTCCCAAGCGAGCGTATTGCCATCCCACCCATACAAGGTGTAACCACAGCCCAATTCTCGTTGTCGCTTGGCCCGCTGCGTTTCGTTCCAGCCGCTACCCGCACGTGGATCATCTTGGTGCTTGGCAGTGGAATGCTTGTGCAAACGACGACCCAGGGCGTCGTAGCTGTAAACCACACTAAGCTTGCCATCGTCGTAGCGCGCCAAGCGGTCGAATAGATCCCAGCCTAAGTGGGCATGTTCGCCGTTACGCAAGCGATGGATCAGATTGCCACGTTCGTCGTACTGGTAATGAGTCCCGGCGTATTCACGCAACAGGTTGTCCATCAGCTTGTTACGGCGCAGGTCGCTTTCCAGCGGACGGTTGAGCTGCTGGGTCTTGTCGTTGAGCAAGTTGCCAGCGGGGTCGAAAGCGAAGGTCTCGATACCAAGCCGGCTGGTGGCTTGCAGAAGACGCCCCACAGGATCGTATTGATAGGCCAGGTGGCCACGGCGGGTGTCATGAATATCCGTCAGTTGGCCGACCGCATCGTATTGATACTGCCGCTTGAGCAGCATGGATTGGCCATCTTGGCTTGCCAGCAACTGCTCCTGCAGCCGCCCTGCCGGGTCCCAGGCCTGGGTCTGCATCAACTGGTTGCCCTGATGGCGCACCACTTCACGGTGCAGGTCATCGCGCTCGTAGGCCAGCAACTCATGCTGATCGAGAGTCATGCCCAGCACGTGGCCGCTGCCGTAGGTGAGCACGCTGACCTTGTGCCCATCGGGGCGGATCGTCACGGTGCGCAGGTTCAGCGCGTCGTACTCGTGCTGCCAGACTGCGACCATCGGCACCTCGGTACCGAGGTAATACTGGTGCTCGCGGGTCAGATTGCCCGCCTCGTCGTGGAACCATTGCAGTTTACTGGCGGCGTTGACCGCCTGGACCAGATTGCCGTTGCCATCGTAGGAGAACGACTCTTCCTGACGCTGGCCCGCGAGCATGGCGACCCGCGAAATGACACGCCCCAATGCATCGAAAACGACCTCTGTACGGCGCTGCCCCACTTGAGTACTGGCTAGATTGCCGCTCTCCAGATGGTACTGGTAGCGCGTCACCAAACCATCGAAACCCGTTTTCTCCAGCAAACGGCCGACAGGGTCGTACAGGAAACTCGCCTTGCTTTCGTTCCCGTTTTCCAGCCCCGTCAACCGCCCCAGCTTGTCCCAGCGATAACGCAAGGTGTGCTCGGTCGCATCCACACGTTCACAAAGCAACCCAGCGGCGGTATAGGTCCATGTCGTGCAGCGATCCAGCGCATCCACATGAGCCAACAGGCGGCCTTCGGCATCACGCTCGAAACCTTCTTCGGCGTTGTCCGGGCGAATGACTTTGCACAATTGCCCGGCTCGGTACTCGTAAACGGTCTTGTTGCCCGCTGCATCGGTGAACAACACCATCTGACCGAGGTCATCGTATGCCCACTGGCGGGCCTTGCCCGAGCAATCCGTGTACTCGATCAACTGGTCCGCCGCGTTGTAAGCCAGCTTCTTCTCGTTGCCGTTGGCGTCCTTGATCGCCTTGATCAGGCCCGAAGGGGTGTAGGCGTACTCGGTCTTGTTGCCCAATGGATCGGTGGTCTCGACCAGGTTGCCCTTCTGGTCGTAGTCACGCAGCCACAAGCCGCCTTCGGCGTCGCGAATCTTGATCGGATGACGACGGTCGTCATAGGCGATGTGGACCTGGCTGTGATCGGCGCGGATATGGCGAATGACACTGCCTTGTTCGTCATAGTCGTAGCGGTCTTCGGTGCCATCGGTATGAACGTGACGCACCACCTTCTTGCGCTCGTCACGGAAAATCCATTCCGAGCGTTCATCCGGGTAACGCACACGGTACAGGTGGCCGAGGATGTCGTAGTAGTACCAGGTCTCCTGGCCATGGGCATCGGTGACGTAGGTGAGGCGAATGTTCTCGTCCCACTCCAGGCGGGTGTCGTAGCTGCCGTCATCAGCCCATTCGCGGATGGCCTTGGCGTCGAACGCGCTACCGTCCCACTGCAGGTTCATGCCACGACCAGTACGGTCGGTGTAACGGGTCACCAGGTGATTCTGGTACTGGTAGTGCCGGGCGGCGCCATGCTCGTCCTGGGCGGCGATCAGGTCGCCCTGATCATCGTAATGGTAGGCGCACAGCTGGCGCAGTGGCTGGCCATCGCGCATTTCCCACAGCCCGGTGATATGCCCCTGCTCATCGATCAGCGTACCGAGGTGGCGCAGCACATCCTTCACATCCCCCTGGAAGGTGATGATGTCCGACAGTACCGGACGCCCCTCGTGGTGATGTTCGTAGTGCAGCATGCAGCCCGCGTCGTTCTGCAGCAGGATCTTGCGCAGGTAGTAGCGATCTCCCACACGCAGGTAGTACTCCTTGCGCACGAAGCCACGGCAGATCACCAGCTCGCTTTCGCTGCGACGCACCAAAAGCAGGTCTTCGATGGCGTTGAACAAGGACTTGCCGACCTTGGGCAGTTCGAACTCATGACTACGGCCATCGAAGTCATGGAACAGCAGCCCCTTGCCAACCACGTCGATGCGGGTGGTGAATTCGGTGGCCCAGCGTGCGCCCAGACAGCCCTTGTCGTACTCGGCCAGCCGCGAGTGGTAGATGCGCTGCCACTCAATCGGGAATGCACCGGGCAGACTGAAATCCGTGTGGATGATGAATTCCGAGCCTAAGGCAAAGCTGATACTGCGCTTGGTGGTGGATTTTGGGGTCGGTCTCGGGATAGGGCAGCTGGGCTCTACGGGGCTTGGTGTTTGCTTGGCCTTGGCCTGGGCACTTGAGGCCGCCAGCTCGCCTTTACCTTTCTCACGCGAAACCTGCGTCACCGTCCCCGGCTTGCTCACCCCTGACTGCCCGTTCTTGTTGCGCTTGCGGAAGCCCTTCACCGCCCCGCCCAGCACCGTCAGCATCCAGCCGATGCTCATCTGCGTCGCAGGGTCCGCCAGCTTGGCAAACTGTCGGGCCATCTCCGGTCCCAGCGCGCGTAGTTGACTGGTGTTGGCCAAGACCTTGGCTTTGATCTGATCCGGCAGCAGCTTGCTCGTGGCGCTGTTGGCCAGCCCTTTACCGGCGGCCTTGTAGGCGCTGTGCACCGCACCGAAGAAGTTGCTGAAGGCCGCCTTGGGGTCGTTGAGCAACTTGTCGGCGGCGGCGGACATCTGTTTGCTGGCGGCTGCGCGGTCGCCCTTGGCATCAAGCTGGCCCTTGACCACTTTTTCAAGGCCGGTGGCGATCTCGCTGGTCATCTTGGTGCCCAGCGCACCGGCGTCGGCCAGAATGCTGGCGATCTTCGGTTGGGCCTTGGCTACGAAATCGTCGATGGTCCCGGCGATGGTGGCGTTGAGATGGCCGATCAGCACCTGGATCAGCGAATCGCCCAGTAGCATCTTGGCGCTGTTGCGCAGCTCCTGGCGCACCAGGAACAGGGTCGGGCGCAGGCTCATGCGCGCCGCGGCCATGGTCGGTGGCGCCGGCAGCACGCCGATCAGGTTGATGCCCAGGCTCACCCAGTCGAGCAGCTGGCGGTTCTTGCTCTTGACCAGGGTCACCACGTCGCCCAGGGCGTCGACCAGGGCCATGATGTTGCCCACCACCGGCAGCGCGCCGGCCACGGTCTTGATCCGTTCGAGGGTGACGTAGCCGCCGCTGACCGATTGCAGCCAGGCATCGAAGGCGGCGGCGCCACGGCCGACGTCCTTGGCGTCGATGGTGTTGAGCGGGGCGACGGCGACCTGGGGTTCGCGTTTCTTGGCGTCGGTCATGCCAGCACCTCATGGTTCAGCTTGGCCGGGTTCACCGGGGCGCTGAGCTTGGGCAGGCTCGGCAGTTGCTTGAGCGCGCTGGCGGCCTTGAGCGTGGGCGCGGCGCCGGGCACCACGTTGCTGGCCAGCTGGGCCATGGCGCCGGTGTCGCCGCCGACGGCGGCCTTGACCTGTTGCGCCTTCTGCAAGGCGGCCTGGCCGCTTTTCGCCAGTTGCATGCCCGTGCCGGCCAGGGCCTTGCCCTGTTCCAGCAGGCCGTTGCCGCCGGGGCCCATCAGGCCCTGGGCCATCGATTTTCCTTGTGCCATCGCGTTCTGCATCAGTCCCTTGCCCTTGTCCATGCCTTGCTGTGCCAGTGCCAGGCCCTTGCCCAGCAACCCCTCTGCGCCCTTGCCGCCGCTGAGTACCTCGCCGACCACGGCCTGCTGGCCGGGGGCGATGTCGGCGAAGCTGGGCTTGGGTGGCCAGTCGCCGGCGCCGAAGTGGCTGCCCTCGGCCCAGGTGTCGGCCGGGTCCAGGCCGAAGTCGACCCACAGCGGGCCGGCGGCGGCGCCGCTGGCCTGGTTGAAACCGTTGCCGTCGAGCTTGCCCTTGATCGATTTGCCCAGGGCGTCGATGACGTCGTAGTCGCCGGTCTTCACGCCCTTGCTGTTGGCGTACTGGTACAGCAGCTCCAGGTCGCCCTTGCCGGGTTTCGGTGGTTCGGGGAAGGTGCCGGCCTTGCTGGCGGCGCCGATGTGGGCGAACTGCGCGGCGTGGGCGGTGTAGTTGGCGCTGGTGACGTGGGTGATGCCACCGGCGTTGTAGGTGGTGGCGCTGCCGCCGCCCTGGATCACCAGCTCGGTCTTGGCGGTGAGCACGATGCGGTCGGCGTTGGCGGTGATGTCGAGCTTGGCCAGCAGGTTGATGTTGTCCTTGAGGGCGCGGATGTCGATGTCGCCGGAGGCCGACACCAGCTTCCAGCCCAGGCTCTGCACGAACAGGCGCATGCCCTGGCTGGCGCTGGCCAGCAGGCGCTTGCCGATCGACAGGCTGGTGTGGCCGGTGCTGCTCAGGGCCAAGTGTTCGCCGGTGGACAGGTGTGCCGGGCCGGGGGTGGTCAGGGCAATGCCGGCCGGGCTCGACAGCACCAAGTGCGGCTGGGCGAATTCGGGGAATTCGTTGGCGCTCTGGTTGACCGGGCCGCTGCCGAGGATGCCCTGGTGCTGCTCGTGCAGGCGCTTGGCCACGGCGTCCTGGTCGCCGGGCTCCTGAGCCTGCATCTGCTTGGCCAGTTCGGCCAGGCTGTCCTGCTGCTCGCTGGCGGTGGCCAGGCGTTCGGCGGTTTCGGGCAGGTCCTTGTGATGCTTGGCTTCGTTGGCGCGGGGCTCGGTGGTGATCAGCAGGCCACCGGCGGCGCGCACGGCGCCGTGGCGGTCGGTGCGCAGCTCGAAGCCTTCACCGCGTGGGGCGCCGCCCGATGGACGTGGATGGGTGAGATAACCGAGGTTCAGCGCACTGGCGCCGTGGTCGCTGCGCAGGGCGATGCTGATTTCGCTGGTGGTGTCGTCGATGCGCAGTTCGTTGTTGCGGCTGCCCTTGTATTCCTTGCTCTTGATCGTGGCCAGGGTCTTCAGGTCGGGCAGCTTGTAGTGCGGCATGTTCACGCCGTGGTACAGGCAGCCGGTCACCAGGGGCTGGTCGGGGTCACCTTCGAGGAAGCTGACCAGCACTTCCATGCCGACCCGGGGCAGCTGCAGGCTGGCGATGCCCTGCCCGGCCCAGCCGGAGGCCACGCGCATCCACACGCTGGACTTGTCGTCCGAGCGGCCTTCGCGGTCCCAGAAGAACTGCACCTTGATGCGGCCGTATTCGTCGCAGTAGATCTCTTCGCCGGCCGGGCCGCTGACCACGGCGCGCTGGGTGCCGAGGATGCGTGGCTTGGGGTGCTCGAGGGGGGGGCGGTAGGTGGCGTCCCACGGGGTGGCGCTGAAGAAATTGCGGTAGCCCTGCTGGAAGCCGTCGTACTTGGCGTCGACGTCGCTGGTGATGACTTCTTCCAGCACCTGGGGCTGGCGGCCCTGGTGCTGCACCTCGGTGAGCAGCCAGAGGTCGTTCCAGGCGGCGTTGGGGTGCGCGCTGAGGGTCAGGAAATGCCCGCTGGCCAGCAACGGCTGGTCGCTGCGCCCTTCGGCCAGGCGGAAGTCGCTGCGGTGGCGCTCCAGGGCGCGGGTGGCCAGGTGCTTGCCGCGGGCGCGGTCGAGGAAGCGCCCGGGGTAGTCGTAGTCTTCGAGCTCGGGCTCGGCGTGGCTGACCGACTCGCCTTCGAGCTGGATCAGCGGTTTCTTGAAGTCGTAGTCGCGGCGGGTGACGCTGCTGGTGCGGGTCTCCACGCGCAGGCCGAAGCGCTTGATCATCGGCGTGTCGGCCACCAGCCCGGCGTCCTGCTGGTAGGCCACCGGGGCCAGCTTGCGGAACACGGTCTGGTCGTCGCCGAACACCAGTTGGTGGCCGTCGGCGCTGTGGCGGAAGTGGTAGTGGATGCCTTCTTCTTCGCACAGGCGCTGGACGAACTGCAGGTTGGACTCGTCGTACTGCACGCAGTACTCACGCTCCGGGTACACGGCGCCCAGCTGGAACTGGTAGGCGTTGGCGAGGATGCCGTGCTCCTCCAGCACCTGGGCGATGATCTTCGGCACGTTCATCTGTTGGAACATGCGCTGGTTGATGCGGTGGGCCAGGTAGGCCAGTTGCGGGCGCAGGGTGACCTGGTAACGGGTCAGGCGCTTGCCGGCCTCGCCTTGCGCGGCGCGGTAGATCAGGCCGTGCAGGCCGCGGCCGTCGTCACCGAGCTGGAGGAACGCGGGCTTGTGCAGCAGGCTTTCCAGGTCCCGCGAGGGGTGCTCGCTGACCAGTTCCAGGTCGATGGCGTACACCTGGCTGATGGCTTCGCTGCCGTCGAAGGCGAGTACCTGGAAGTCGTGCTCCAGGCCGTCGATGTGCAAGCTGAAATGGGTCTGGTCGGCGGCGGCAAACATCCTTGTCCCTCTTTCTTGGGTGGTGGAACGACCTCGGGATCGGGCGCCGCTCATGCGGCGCATCGCGGATAAATCCGCTCCTACAGGCAAGCGGCAGCCGAAACATCGCGTCGGGCCAATCAGGCGGGCAACCATGGCCTCACAGGTGTGGCACGTTGCAACCGCTGTAGGAGCGGATTCATCCGCGATGCGCCGCGCGGGCGGCGCTCGATCTCATGGGCGATGCAACGCTAGCGTCGATCGCCCAGAGCCCCCAGGCCTTAGCCTGCGACCGGCGCGCGCCAGTCGTCGGAACCGGAAGTACCGGACACTTCGTGGGTCCAGGTGATCTTGCGGTAGGTGAAGTACACGTCTTCCAGGTGGGTGAAGTGGGCGTTGGCCGGGTCCTGGCAGTTGTGCATGTAGTCCTTGATGTCGACGATGATCGCGTCTTCCAGGACGGTGGTGTAGTAGTGCTCTTGGGTGCCCTGGGCCGAGGTGCGGTACCACTTGATCTCGACCTTGGTCATGCGCTCGCCCGAGGTCAGGGCGGCCAGCAGCAGCGGCGAGGCCTTGTCGAAGACCTTGGTGATCTTCACCGGCTTGTGCACGCGCTGGCCGGTCGGTTGGCCGGACTGCGGGTCACGCGGGATGATCACTTCGTGTTCGAAGCCCTGGACCATGACCTGGTCTTCGTGGCCTTCCTGGTAGGTGTTGCCCACCGAGTCGGCGGTGAAGGCGCCAGCGGTGATCAGACCTTGTTTTTCGCCGGTGACGGCCATGTAGGCGGGAGTTGCCATGTGTCGCTCTCCTTGCTTGGAAAATAGTCGCCGGGTGGCAGGAATTTGCCACCTCGGGGCGACTAGGTAATACAAACGGCGTGCCAGTTTTTATTTATCCATCAAAATCAGATACTTACAAAGTATGCACATCCATTTGAGTGTCTTTTTCAACCTGAGCCATTCAAAAGTTGCGCAACTTCTTGCGCAGTGGTGGCAAAAAGTTGCGCAGTCGTCTGTACATGACGAGTACCAAGGCCTGCATCGAACTATCCACACACTTATCCACATTTGAGTGCGCAACTTCTTGCGCAGTTGACTGAGAAGTCAAAAACCAAAAACAGTGGAACCAATAGCGTTGTATTGATTAGGCCGGCCTCTTCGCCAGCAAGCTGGCTCCTACAGGTACGGTGCTGGTTCTGGGTACCCGTAGGAGCCGGCTTGCCGGCGAACACCGGCGAAGCCGGTGCCATGCTCCGTATCGAACCCATGCCAACCGTGGGTTACTCACTTGCCGAACCTTGACCAGAAGCCGCGCGCGGCAAAGGCATCGCGCAGCTGCGCGGCGCCGATGCTGCGCTGCCCGGGGTCGAAGGTCAGCGCCGTGCGCAACGCCGCCCAGGCCTTGGCCGGCATGTTCTCCGGCACCCGCAGCGCATGCTGCAGACCCTGCTCGCGGGCCTTGAGCGACAGCACGCGGTCGAACGGGTGACGGCCGGTGACCAGTTCGTACAGCACGCAGGCCACCGCATACAGGTCGCTGGCGGTGCTCGGGGTGCCGCCTTCGAACAGCTCCGGCGCGGCATAAGCCGGGGTCCAGGCCTCGAAGCGGCCATGGCTCAGGTGCGGCAGACCGGCCAGCGGGCCTTCCAGGGCCATGCCCAAGCCGAAGTCGAACAGGCGCAGGCCGTCGTCGGTGAGCATCACGTTGCTGGGCTTGAGGTCGCCATGCACCACGCCCTGGCCGTGCACGCAGGCGAGCACATCGAGCAACGGCACGGCGATCTCGCGCACCTGCTCCCAGGCCAGGCCCATCGGCTGGTCGCAGAGCAGGCGGTCGAGGGAGGTACCGCGCATCAGCTCCATGGTGATAAAGCCACGGTCGCTCTCCGGGTCGACGGCGAAGCCCTGCAGGCGTACCAAGTTGGGGTGGCGCAGGCGGCTGGTGAGGGCGTACTCGTTGAACAGCAGGGCGTTGGCGTCCGGGGCGGTGGCCAACTGGTCGCTCATCAGTTTCAGCGCCAGCAGCGGCTGCGGGTCGCCGAAGCGCTCCTGCAGCAGATCGCGGGCGCGGTACACCCGGCCCATGCCGCCTGCGCCGAGCAGGCGCTCCAGGCGGTAGCGCCCGGCGAGCACGTCGGGCAACGGTGGCAGCGCCCGCGCCGGGGTGGCGGCCGGGGCCTGCGCGGTGGGCGCCCGCCCCTTGCCACGCCGTTTGCGCCGGCCCTTGCCGGTGCGGGCAGGCTCGGGCGCGGTGGCCTGGTTGAATGCGAAATAGGTCGACTCACTGTCCTGCTCGAGTGCGTCGAGCACATCCAGCGCGTCGCCGCTGCCAAGGTTCATCGGTGGATCACCACTGCGGTCAGGTTGTCTTTCGCCGAGCCGCCCAGGGCGGTTTCGAACAGGCGTTGCAGGGCCTCGCCAGGCGAGCCCAGGTCCAGCGCGTGGCCCAGGCCACCGCTCTCCACACCGTCATACAAGCCATCACTGCACAGCAGGAACACATCACCCGGGCGCGCCTCGAATTCCAGCACTTCAAGGGTCAGGCTGGCGCTGGCGCCCACGGCGCGGGTCAAGGCCCGCGCCGAGGGGTGCACGCGGGCCTGCTCGGCGCTCATACGTTCCTTGTCGATCAATTGCTGCTGCAGCGAATGGTCGCGAGTCAGTTGGTACAACCGCTGGCCGCGCCACAGGTAGCAGCGACTGTCGCCCGCCCACACGCAGGCGCCACGGCGACCTTCGAGCAGCAGGGTGACCACGGTGCTGCCAATGATTCGCGCCTGGCCTTCGACGCTCACGGTGAGTTCCTGGCCGAGCCGCCGGTTGATCCAGTGCAGGCATTGGCGCACGGCGACCACGCGCTCGTCGAACGTGCTGCTGGCCGGCAGTTCGGCCAGGCTCTCGACGATCATCTGGCTGGCGACATCGCCGGCCTCGTGACCGCCCATGCCATCGGCGACTGCCCACAGCCCCTGCTGCGGGCAGTCAAGAAAGGCGTCCTCGTTACGCGCACGGACCTTGCCCGGGTCGGTGCGCGCCGCGCTGCGCCAGGGGGTGGCAGGCTGCATCACAGCTCCCCTGGCAGGCGGAAGCCGCGCAGCACGTTCATGTCGAACGGGTTCGGCGCACGCTGGCTGGTCAGCAGGTAGTTGGCGCGCATGCCGCCGACGTTGGCCTTGAGCACCATGGTGTCGCGGCCCTTGAGGTACTCGGTCTGCATCAGGTCGAGCAGGCGGAACAGCGACCACGGGCCACCGTTCTTCTCCAGCGCCATGGGGCGGCCGTTGAGCTGCTCCAGGGTCAGGCTGCTGTTGCCGTCCTGGGCTTCGGTCGGCCACTTCAGGCTGGTGGAGACGATCGGGCCGTGGCGGTAGTCGATCACCGTGTCGCCGAAGCGGAACTCGGCGCGGCTCACCGACGGGTCGAGGGTGTACGGCTCGAGTTTGAACTGCACCTGCGGCTCTTCCGGGTTCTGCGCGAAGAAGCTCTGGCGGATGGTCTGGGCCGCGCCCATCTGCTCCAGGTACGCCCTGGCCATCGGCAGGCTCTGGCCATCAAGGCTGCGCAGGCGGAAGGTGCCGGCTTCACCGCTGACGAACGGGCGCATGTAGGTGTCGAAGAAGCGGTCCGCCACGCCCTGGGCCTTGAAGAAGTCGCGGAAGTCGCTGATCGCCACGTCGCTGGTGCCATGGGCGTTGAACGGATAGCGCGACTCGATGGCACGGCCGTAGAAGCTGTACAACTCGCTCTGGTAGCGCTGGTTGAGGTAGCTGTAGGTGTCGTTGAGCACCATGCGCCAGATGTCGTCGGACAGCAGGTTGAACCAGCCGGCTACCGGCCGTGGCAGGCGCGCGGTGCCGTTACGCAGGCTGCTCAGGGCATCGCGCTGGCCCGACATGCGCGCCTTGGCCATCTGGTACGAGGCTTCCTCGGCCTGGTTGGAACGGGCCAGGCCGGCCATCTGCTGCTGCAGGTCGTTGAGCGCCTGCATGGTCGGCGCCAGGTCGGGGCCCGGGCCGTTGTTATCGTCGAGCAACCGGTGCAGCGGCTCGAAGCGCCGTTGCAGGGCCATGCGCGCAGTGTCTGGCAGCGGTTTCTTGGCCAGGGCATCGCGGGCCTTGTCGGCCACGGCGCCGGCCACTGCCGCGCCGCCCTTGCCGAGCTTCTTGGCCGCGGCTTTGCCAGCCGCGGCCTCGGCCGCCTGGTTGCCTTCGTCCGGGGTTTCCGCCAGCACCGGGAAGCGGGTGTTCTCGCGCACCTCGGTGAGCAGCAACAGCAGCGGCGAGTTGGCGGCGGTCAGCGCCGACAGCTGGTCGGCGCTTTCGCCCGCGTCGTTGAACGGGATCAGGCCGACCTGGTTGATCGCCTCGCCCCAGTAGTTGGCGTAGTCGCGGAAGTACAGCTGCTCCAGCTCGACCATCAGCCGGCGCATGTCCATGTCACTGATGCCGCTGCCCTCGCCCAGCACCCAGTTGTCGCGCAGGATGTCGTTGACCAGGTTGGCGCCCTGCACCGAGAAATACTGCTGGTAACCCTGGGAGGTGTAGAAGCCGGGGATCGGGTAGTCGATGCCGACGAACTGGCTGGCCTGCGGCCCGAGCTGCTGGCTCAGGCGGTACTCCGGCAGGCTGCGGGCTTGTTCGCGCAGCACCCGGTAGACCACGCTGGCCAGGGATTCGGCGCGCAGCACTTGGCGCGCCTGGGCCACCAGGGCGTCGTTGAGCGGATAGGCGAACGGCTGCTCGAGCAGGCGCCCGAAGTGAGCGTTCAGGCCTTCCTGCACGGCGGTGTTGCCGGGGTACTGCTGCGACCATCCGGCCGCCACCCAGTCTTTGAGCCAGCCCTGGTCGCGGCGGTCGGGCATGCCAAGCATCAGGTAGGCGCGCAGGCTGTTGAGCAGCCGCTCGCGGCTCTTCAGGTTGCCGCGGATCTGCCCTTCGACCATCTGCGCCACCCGTGGCAACAGGAGGGTTTCCAGCTCGCGCTGGTAGGCCGGCTGCAGCACCTCGTTGGCCAGCACGCCCTGGTACAGGCCACCGCGGTGCAGCCACGAAGCGTCGCCACGCTCAGGGAACACGCGCGAAGCCTGCCAGGCGGTGTCCAGCGGCTTGAGCGCGGCCAGGGCGTCGTCGCGGACACCCAGGCCGACGTGTTGGCGGTGCCATTGCTGGCCCAGCTCACGCACCTGTTCCAGGCGTTCATGGTTGCCGGAGAAACTGCCGGCCCAGAGCACGCCGAACAGCGCCAGCGCCGCGAGGGCGCCGAGGTAGACGGCACGCTGGCCCCAATGGATGCGCCGGCGTTCGCGCTGGTCGAGGCCGGCCAGGTCGTACTCGGGGAAGATCACCCGGCTGAACAGTTGCAGGATGAAACGCGAGCGCCCCTGTGGCGCGCCACGCCCGGGCTGGCCAGGGTGGAAGCCGTTATCGCTGTCCACCTGCGGCGCCTGGTGCGGCGCGCTGGTCAGGTAGAAGCCGCGCAGCTGGCTGGCGCGCTGGTAGCGGTTGCCGGTAAAGGCGGCGTCGACGAACAGGCACAGCTGGTCGCCAATGCGCCCCAGTTGGTGCGGGAAGTCGAGGATCCGCGCCCGGCGCAGGGTGTTGCGCTCGTGGTGCATGCGCTGGGTGACCTGGTCACCGAGGCGTTGCAGCAGGCCCTGGAATTCCTTGGCCAGCAGCTCGGTGTCGGCGCCGTTCTGGCCCTTGCCGAAGGTGATGCCGAACACCTGTTCGTTCTCTTCGCGCGACTGCTGGTCGAAGAAGGCGTCGAAGCCTTGCAGGCGGTCGGTCTTGCTCAGCACCAGGTACACCGGCACCTCGACGTGCAGGCGCTGGCGCAGCTCCTGCAAGCGCGAGCGGACTTTCTGCGCCAGGTCGTTGACCGCGGCCTCACCGCCGAGCAGCGTGTCCAGCGGCACGGTGACCACCACGCCGTTGAGCGGGCGGTTGCGCCGACGCAGGCGCAGTTGGTCGAGCATCACCCGCCAGGCGTTACCGTCGATCTCGCTGTCGGACTGGTTGAGGAAACGCCCGGCGGTATCCACCAGCACGGCTTGCTCGGCGAAGTAGAAGTCGCAGAAATCGCCATTGGACGGATCACGGGCGAGCTTGCGCTCCAGCGCGTTGATCGGGAACTCCAGGCCCGAATGGTCGATCAGGCTGGTCTTGCCCGCGCCCTGCGGACCAAGCACCAGGTACCAAGGCAGGTCACGGCGCCAGCGCTCGCTGCGGCCACCGTAGAGGCTCGAATGCTTGAGGGTGGACAAGGCGTGCTTGAAGCGGGCCTTGATCTCCTTGCCCTCCTCTTCCTTGCGCTCCTCGCGCTCCAGGCGCTCGCGACCGTCCTCGCTCTCCAGTTCCGCCTGCTTGCGGTTGTTGGCGCGCCAGCTGGCGAACACCATCCACAGCCCCCACAGCAGGAACAGCACGCTGATAGTCAGCAGGCGCGCCGCGGCGTCTTCCCAGAACTTGTTGTCGGCCACCGCCAGCAGCGGCCCGGCGAACCACACCAGCAAGGCCAGGGCCAGCACCAGCAAAAGGCTCCAGACCCAGGTCTTGGCGAGGAAAGCGCCGACTTTCTTGAAAAAATTCTTCATCACAGGTCCTTGTGTCACGGCCGCGTTTGGGCCGCAGGCTGCTCAAGCGTCTGGAAGGGTTGCAGGACGGTCGCGCGCTGTTCCCCCAGCACCCAGGCGAAACCGGAATACATCACCACCAGGCACACCAGGGTGAACAGCGCCACGCTCCACCACGGCACGATGCGCACCGGGCTGTTGCGCAACTGGTCCAGGCCTTCCCAGCGCGGCGACAGCTCACGCGGCACATCGCCACGCAGCTGACGGATCTGCCGGAACAGCGCGTCGCGAATGCCTTCCAGCTCGGACATACCGCGGTCGATGACCCGGTACTTGCCCTCGAAGCCCAGCGACAGGCACAGGTACATCAGTTCGAGCATCGGCAGGTGCTTGACCGGGTTCTTCGACATGCGGTCGAGCAACGCGAAGAACTTCTCGCCACCGAACGTCTCGTTGTGGAAGGCGCTGAGCAGGCTCATCTGCGACCACTGGCTCTCGTTGCCCCAGGGCGTGGTGACCACGGCCTCGTCGACCACGGTGCACAGCAGGTAGCGGGCCACGGTGACCTGGCTGTTCTCCACGCCCTCGCAGTGGGTGCGGGCCTCGAAGGCGCGGATGCAGCCGCTCAGTCGCTCCTTGAGGTTGGCCAGGTCCTCGGCGGTTTCGCTGTGCTTGAGCCGCACCACTTCCGAGAGCAGCTCGCCGGCGGCGGCCACCAGTGGGTTGAGGCCGACGCTGAAGCTGCCGCTGGAAGGCAGGCGCGCCGAATAGACCACGCGCTGCTCCAGCGGCTCGGCCCGCGCCGAACCGCCCAGGGCGGTGAGCGCCTGCCCTTCCGGAGCCGAGCCATCCTGGTTGAACAGGACGGTCTTGTCGTCCTGGGGGGTATCCATGTCCATGCTCATGCTCAGTTCCTGATGGCCCAGAATTTCAGTTCGAGATCGGAGAACTCACTGGTGACGTGGAAGGCGAAGCCACCAGAGCCATCCATCTTGGCGCGGTCGGCGGCGTCGAGTTCGACGATGAAGTAGGTCTTGTTGGCGTGGAACGGGATCTGCCGCGGCGCCACCGGCAACGGTTTGACCTTGAGCCCCGGCAGGTGCAGGTTGACCAGTTGGCGAATGCGTTCCACCGGGCCGACCTTCAGGTGCGACGGCAGGCGCTGGCGCAACTCTTCGGACTCGCAGTTGGCGCTGGCCGCCAGCACGAACGAAGCGGTGGTGAGCAGGCCCGGGTCGTGCAGCGGCGAGACCAGGATGCCGTACTGGCGCTGCTGCAGTTCCAGCTCGATGGCGTGCTGCTCGAGCACCATCGACAGCACCTGGCGGATCGACTCCATCAGCTTGCGGAAGCTCGCGCCCTGGTCGCTGTGCTGGTAACGGGCGTCCAGGCGCGGGCGCTTGGTGTCGCTGGAGAAGGTCGACAGGTCACCCAGCATGATCAGGAAGGTGCGGTACAGCTCTTCGGGGTGCACCTGCTCCAGGCTCAGGTAATGGCGCAGCAGCAGTTCGGTACGGTTGATCAACTGCAGCATCATGAAGTCGCCGACCTCGGCGCCACCGACCTTGCCGTTGGAGCGGATGCGCTCGGCCAGGGTGTCGCCACGCAGCGCCAGCATGCTGATGACCTCCTTCAGGCACGACAGCAGGTACACCGAGGAGTGGGTGCGGATGAAGGTCGGCACGAAATCCGGGTCGAGGCTGATGACCCCGTCAGGCGAGGTGTCAAGGATCTCGCAGACCTTGAGCTTCACGTAGGCCTGGTCGGTCTGCTGCTCGCCCAGCAGCAGGCGGAAGTCGGGGCGCGCGCAGTTGATCTGGCTGCTGTTGTCGTCGCCGGCGTTTGAGTCGGACACCTCCACCTCGTAGGTGGTGTAGCGGGTCAGCACGTCGGACTGCTCGGGGCGACGCGCCTCGATGTGGTTGCCGGTGACCAGCGGCAGGGCCATGAAGATCGGCGTGGCGCCGGTGTTCGGCGGCACGTCCAGGGCCAGCGGCTCGCTGCTGCCGTCGAGTTCGAACAGGCTGCCGTCGGGCAGGATGCCGGCGGCGCGGCTGATCACCAGCTTGCCCATGTTGAGGAACTGCAGGTCGATTTCCAGGTTGATGAAACCCCAGGTGTAGGTGCCCAGCAGCTGGGTGCGGGTCTTCATCTGGCTGTCGTAGTAGCGGTCGTTGTGCTGGAAATGCTGGGGACGCAACAGCATCCCCTCCTGCCAGACTACCTTGTGCACATTCATGGGCGCTCACCCGCTTGTGCCACTGCCGGCACGCCATTGTGGATACCGGCCTGGTCCAGGTAGAAATTGGCGGTCACACGCTCGCCGGCGCGGATCGCCTGGACCCGGCGCCACTGCGCCTGGTCCAGGTCGCGGTAGGCGGCCATGATGCCGACGAAGCGGCTGTCGGGGTCGATGCTGAGCTTGAGGGTCAGGGTCTCGCCCGGACGCAGCTCATGCTCCTCGCTAGCCACCATGTCGGGCGACAGGGCCTCTTTCGGGCGCTGGTAGAGGCTGAAGAAATCGGTGGTTTCGAAGGCCACCGGGTGCTTGAGTTCGAACAGGCGGACCACCACCGGCGACGGCCGGCCATTGATGTCCAGGTTGAGCTGGTCGGTGGCGGTCAGCGTAAGGTCGAGCTTGGTCATGTGCGAATACGGCGACAGGGCGCTGCAGCCGGCCAGCCAGGACAAGGTGGCCAGGGCCCACGTCGCCCTGAGCATCGTGCGGGTGATGCGAGTCATGGAAATCATCCTTGCGGGTCGTGATGAAGGGAAGCGATCAGGCGCACCTGCTCTTCGTAGGTTCGGGCGAAGTCCTTGGCCAGCAGGCGCTCGCTCCAGTCTTCGTTGCCCATCAGGGCCTGGTGGTAGCGCACGTAGGATTTCCAGCGGCTACCGAACAGACCTCTGCGGCCCTGGCGCTCGAACTGCAATACCAGCTGTTCCGGGGCGAAGTGCTCCAGGGTGCTGCGTAGCGCGTGGCGGCTGGCGCCGAGCATGGCCACCTGGTGCGCCTGCAGGTCGCGGAAGGCTTGCGACACCGCCTGCTCGGCGGACATCTGCCCGCCACGGCGCGGCTTGAGTAGCTCGCCCAGCACCTGATCGGCTTCCAGCGGCGCCTTGATCGGGTTGCGGCTGGCACCTTGCGGGGTGGTCAGCGACAGGCGCAGTTCGTTCTTCAACTCGCTGCGGGTGCGCAGGCTCTGCTGCAAACCGCCGATGCTGTGGCGCAGCAGCCCGGCGGCCTGCACCGCCAGGTCTTCGCGGGCCTGCTCGTCGAGGTTGTCCAGGTCCACGCCAAGGGCGGCGCCGAAGCGCTTCCAGAAGGCATCGTCACGGCGCTCGCGCGGGGCCGGCGCAGGCGCGGGCTCGGCGGCTACGGCCGGCACCAGGGTCGGCACGATCAGGCTTTCGCGGTCGATCTGCGCGTAGTCGGCGCGCTGGCGAGCCGGTGGCTCGGGCATGGCCATGGCCGCCAGCTCGTCCATCGGTTGCAGGCGGGACTCTTCCTGGTCCAGCGCGGTGATCGGGTCGAGTTCGAGGAAGGCGTCGTCGGGGATGATGTTGCCGCCCGGCATGCCCAGGCTGACATCCATGCCTGGCTCGCTGTCGATCAGCCGCGCGCGCACTTCGATGTCACCCAGGCGGTACACCGCGCCCTGCTCGATGCGGTACGGCTCGCCCTTGCGCAGCTGGGCGCCGCTGCTGGCCAGGCGCACGCCGTTGCTGCTGATGTCAGTCAGGAAGAACCCGCCGTTCTGGTAGGTGACCTGGGCGTGATGGCTGGACAGGTGGCGTTTGTCATCCTCGATGCACCAGTGGCAGTCCTTGGCCCGGCCGATCTCGCCACCGGCGCGGCCGAAGGTCTTGGTCGGCGAGTCGGTGCGGCCGTGCTGGCGTTTGTCGAGCAGTTCGAAAACCAGTTCCATGGTCAGGGCTCCTTGTGCTCAGTTGCCACGGTTGAGGGCCTGGGGATCTCCCAGGGGGCGGTAGCTGTCGTCGTCGAACTTGTAGTTGCCACCGCAACCTGCCAGGGCGAACGCGGTAACCAGGGCCAGCAACGTGACCCGCCAGTGACGGTGAAACATCGGAACGACTCCATGTACGGATGAGGCATGCGCCGCCACGGGCGCGCCTGGGTTGAAGGGGGTAAGTTTCGGGGTCATGCCGGTCAGCCCTCGCAATCGCCGATCTGGATGTTCAGGCGCCCCAGCCGGTACAGCAGGGTACGCCGCGGCAGGCCGAGCTCGCGGGCTGCCAGGGTCTGGTTGCCGTCGTGCTTGCGCAGGCAGTCGAGCAGCAGGCGGCGCTCGACCTTCTCCAGCCGCTCGCGCAGGTTCAGCTCGCTGTCTTCCGGTGGCGGCTCGGCCAGGTTCAAGGCGAAGTGGCCGACCTCCAGCTCATCGCCTTCGCACAGCAGCACCGCGCGCTCCACCAGGCCCTTGAGTTCGCGCACGTTGCCGGGGAAGGCATAGCCGTCGAGGTGGTCCAGGGCGGCCTGGGACCAACCCACCGGGCTGCGCTGGAGGAAGTCGCAGGCCTTGTCGCAGAAGTGCCGGGCCAGGGTGATGACATCGCCGTTGCGCTGGCGCAGCGGCGGCAGCTCGATGGGGAACTGCGCCAGACGGTAGTACAGGTCTTCGCGGAACAGGCCGTCGCTGACCATCTGCGCCAGGTCGCGGTGGGTGGCGGCGATGATGCGCACATCGATCTTGTGGGTGGCGTTGGAGCCCAGCGGGCGGATCTCGCCTTCCTGCAGCACACGCAGCAGCTTGGCCTGCAGGGCCAGGGGCATGTCGCCGATTTCGTCGAGCAACAGGGTGCCCCCATCGGCGGCGTCGAACAGCCCCGGGCGGTCACGCTCGGCGCCAGTGAAGGCGCCCTTGCGATAACCGAACAGCTCGCTTTCCAACAGGCTCTCGGGGAAGGCCGCGCAGTTCTGCACCACGAACGCGCCCGAACGGCGCGGGCCGTAGTCGTGGATGGCGCGGGACACCAGTTCCTTGCCGGTGCCGGTCTCACCGCGCAGTAACACGGTGTAGGGGCTGTGCAGGACCTTGCTGATCATCTGGCAAGTCTGGCGCATGGCCTGGCTCTGGCCGATCAGGCCGTAGCTGCTGGCGGCAATCGGCGCTGTGCTGGTTGCCTGGAGTTGTGGCCCGGGCTGGCGCAGGCGACGCAACAACTGCAACTGGCCCATGGCGAAACCACCCAGGCGGCCGAGGGAGTCGGCGAAGCCTTCCAACGCGCCGCGCTCGCGGTTCACGCACAGCAACACCCCGGCCACGCGCTGCTGCGCGGTCACCAATGGCACCGCCAGCAGCGCCTGCCAGGGTGTGTTCTGGCAGGGTAGGAAGCTGGTGTCAAAGAGGCTGGCGGACAGTTCGGCGATGTTCACCACACGGTTCTGGCACAGGGCGAACTGCAACAGCTGCTCGCCGTTGTAGTCGGCCGGCAGGCTGGAGCAGTCGCGCGCCAGCAGCTTGCCGTCGAGCCAGGCGGCTTCGAGCCCGAGCCGGGTATGGGTCGGGTCGAGCAGGTACACCTGCACCAGCGGGCAGCCGCTGAGCCCGGCCACGGCCTGCACCAGCGCCTGCAACAGGCACTGGTCGTCCGCCGCCCGGGCCAGGTCGGTGAAGGTGCCCAGCAGCGACTCGGCATAGGCCAGCGGATGCGGCACGTGCGCGAACATCACACCCACCTCAGGCGAACTCGCAGATCACGCCAGCATCCGCGTCGAGGGTGGCGTGCACGCGGCTGATCGCCTCGCCGCTGGCCATGGCGTCGAGCAGGCGGTCGGCCACCTTGGGCAGCACATGGCTGTCGATCAAGTGGTCGATCAGGCGCGCGCCGCTTTCGCTCTGGCTGCAACGCTCGGCCAGGTGGTCGACCAGCGCCTGGCAGTGGCTGAACGCCAGTTGCCGGCGTTGCAGACGCTCGCCCAGGCGGCCCAGTTTGATCTCGATCAGCTCGCGCAGCACCGGGCCGCCCACGGGGTAGTAGGGCACTACGCGCATACGCGCCAGCAGGGCCGGCTTGAAGTGGCGGCTGAGCACCGGGCGGATGTGCTGTTCGAGCAGCTCGGCGTCCGGGCGTTCACCGTTTTCGCACAGGGCGCTGATCTGCTCGCTGGCCAGGTTCGAAGTCATCAGGATCAGTGTGTTGCGGAAGTCGATCTGGCGCCCTTCGCCGTCGTTGGCCACGCCCTTGTCGAAGATCTGGTAGAACAGGTTGAGCACGTCCGGGTCGGCCTTCTCCACCTCGTCCAGCAGCACCACCGAATACGGCTTCTGGCGCACCGCTTCGGTGAGCATGCCGCCCTCGCCGTAACCGACGTAGCCGGGTGGCGCACCGATCAGGCGCGAGACGGTGTGCTTCTCCTGGAACTCGGACATGTTGATGGTGGTGATGAAGCGGTCGCCACCGTACAGCAGGTCGGCCAGCGCCAGCGCGGTCTCGGTCTTGCCGACGCCGCTGGGGCCAACCAGCAGGAACACCCCCACCGGCGCATCGGGTTTGTTAAGGCCTGCGGCGGTGGCGCGCATGGCGCGGTTGAGAGCGTGCACGGCCTGCTCCTGGCCACGGATGCGCGCGCGCAGGTCGTCGGCGAAGCTGATCACCTTGGCGTTGTGCTCACGGGCCAACTGGCTCAGCGGCACACCGGTCCAGGCGCTGATCACTTCGGCCACTAGGCGCGGGCACACTTCGGCGCTGACCAGGCGTTCCTCGGCCTGGGCGTCGAGCAGGGCTTGGTGGGTCTCGGCCAGGCGCTGCTGAAGCTGTTCGCGGCTTTCGCCGACAACGGCGTCCTCGCCCTCCTCGCCTTCAGTTTGTGCTGGCACTTCGATGGGGGCGTTGGCGACCTGCTGGCGCAGCTCCAGCACCTGCTCGGCCAGCTCACGTTGACGGGCCCAACGGGCATCCAGCTCAATCTCCTGGTCATGGGCTTCAGCCAGGCGCTGCTCCAGGCGCTCGAAGGCCTCCTGGTCGATCTCCAGCCCGGCCTCGGCATCGCGGCGCAAGGCGTTGCGCTGACGCTCGCCCTCGGCCAGCTCGGCGCGCAGGCGTTCAAGACTGTCCGGCGCCGCAGCCAGGCTGATGCGTACACGGGCACAGGCCGTGTCGAGCACGTCGACGGCCTTGTCGGGCAACTGGCGGCCAGTCAGGTAGCGCGCCGACAGTTCGGCCGCGGCAACCACGGCGTCATCACGCAGGTAGATGCCGTGGCTCTTCTCGTACAGCTGGGCCAGGCCGCGCAGGATGGTCACCGCCTCGCCCACGGTCGGCTCGTGCAGTTGCACCGGCTGGAAGCGCCGGGCCAGGGCCGGGTCCTTCTCGAAGTACTTCTTGTACTCGGCCCAGGTAGTCGCGGCGATAGTACGCAGCTCGCCACGCGCCAACGCCGGCTTGAGCAGGTTGGCGGCGTCGGAGCCACCGGCATTGCCGCCCGCGCCGATCAGCGTATGGGCTTCGTCGATGAACAGGATCACCGGGCGCGGCGCGGCCTTGACCTCGTCGATCACGCCTTTCAGGCGACGTTCGAACTCACCCTTGACGCTGGCCCCGGCCTGCAGCAGGCCCATGTCCAGCGCCAGCAGGTCGACACCTTGCAGCGCCGGCGGTACTTCACCAGCGACGATGCGCGCGGCCAGGCCCTCGACCACGGCGGTCTTGCCCACGCCGGCCTCGCCGACCACGATCGGGTTGTTCTTGCGGCGGCGGGCGAGGATATCGATCATCTGGCGGATCGACGCATCGCGGCACAGCACCGGGTCGAGCTTGCCGTCACGGGCCTGCTGGGTGAGGTTGTGGGTGAAGCGCTGCAGCATCGACTCGCCCTGGGGCGCGCCAGCGGCCTTCGGCGCGGCCGGCTGTTGCGACAGCGCATAACCCTTGAGGCGCTCGATATCCAGCCCCGACAGCAGTTTGTGATAACGGCTGCCGCCGTAGCGCAGCGGGTTACGCAGCAGGCCGAGGATCAGCGCGCCCTGGTCAACCTGGCTCTGGCCCAGCTCGAGGTTGGAAACCAACAACGCATCCTGCAGCCACTGCACCAGCTCCGGCGCGAACACCGGGTTGCGGGTGGCGCTGTGCTCGACATTCGGCTGCAGCGCGGCGCTGAACTCGCCGACGTCGACTGCCGCGTCCTGCAGCGCACGCTGCAGCAGGCTGTCGCTGCGTTCGAGCAGCCCCAGCAGCAGGTCCTCCACCAGGATCTTGCTGCCGCCGCGGGCCACGCAGCGCTCGGCGGAGCGCTCCAGGTCGCGGCGGCTGTCGGCGTCCAGGGCCTGGACGAGTTGTTGCAGGTCTACGTTGATCATGGCCATTGGTCCTTAATGAATTTTGCTTCCCAGGGTCACCACGCCATCGGCGCGCTCGCGACCCAGCCAACTGGTCCAGCCCAGGTGGCAGACGTTCTGTTCGCCGATGCGCAGCTCGCGGATCTCTTCGCGGCGCAGCTCCAGGCGGATGTCGTAGTCCAGCGGGTCGCGCAGGGTGAAACGCGTCAGCGCACACAGCGGCTGGTAACCGAAGCCGATCGGCAGGAACTCGTGAAAGCGCTGCCAGTCCAGCTGGGTGATATGGATGCGGAACTTGCCGCTGCGGTCGCGCACGCGCTCCCCCAGCACGGCGTCTTCGCCCAGCAGGCTGTTGGCCAGGCCCAGGCGGTTGCACTGCTCCTCGAGGATGTCCACGCGCCGCTCCAGGCACTGCTCGATCACCAGGTCGGCGTGCTTGAAGTAGTAACGCAGCACCGCCTCGATCAGCGCCGCCGAGTGGGCGCGCAGGCTGAGCACGCCGAGGTACGGCAGCAGGCGTTTCCAGTTCAGCTCCTTGGCCCGGCGAATCTCTTCGCCACCCAGCCCGATCAGGGCGAACAGGTGCGACGAGAAGCCGTCCAGCGCGCCGCTCTCGAAACTGGCGCGGTAGCGGTACTTGCGCCAGATCGGCAGCAGCAAACGTTGCAGGCGGTGGTGGAACAGGTCGAGGAACATCCGCGTCGGGTTGCCGTCCTCGTTGTCGCCTAGTGCCTGCTCGCCATAAAACGCTGGCAGCGGCGAGCTGGAACCGACCAGGCCGATCAGGTTGAAGCGCATGCGCGCGCGCAGTTGGCCGTGCTCGTGGAAGAACTCGATGCGGTCGACGTCGCTGCCGGGGAAGCCCAGGCTGGGGTTGGCCTGAAACTCCACCAGGTCGTAGAGTTCCTCGTCCTCCAGGTACGGGTAGGCCTCGCGCAACTGCTCCATCACCAGCAGCACCGCCTGGAACAGCGAGTACTCGCGGATGCTCCGGCTCAGCCGGCTTACAGCAGCGGTTGCAGGCCCATGCGTGGTGTCCATTGGTACACCTCCCCTTGTGTGCTTTTCACCCGCAACTCGTGGTACGAGTTGAGGCTGGCGTAGAGCGCGAAGAATTCATTGAGCACCGAGGCGAAGACGAACAAGTCGCCCTCGCCTATGTAGCCTTCCGGGTCGATGGTCAGTTCGGTGCGCAAGCCGCGCAGCGGCAGGCCACGGTGCAGGCGGTCGACGTGCTGGTGGCGGATCGACTTGAGCCCACCGAGCAGGCGGCGGCTGACTTTCTCGGCGTGCTGGTCGTAGTAGCGCGGCAGGTCGTAGGTCTCGAGGATCACCTTGAGCGCATCGACGTCGGCCAGCGACAGGTAGTTCAGCGACATGTTGCTGATCAGCTTCCACAGGAAGTCGCGGTTCAGCGGCGGCGCGTAGCTGGCGGTGACCGGCGTGATGTTGCGGAAGGTGAGGAACTCGGGGGTCTCCTCGCTGAGCATGCAGATGTCGCCAAGCTTGAGCCGACGCGGCAGGTTCTGGTTGGTGCAGGTCAGCTCGATCGACAGCGTCTCGTGGGATTCGGCCTGGTGCACGCCGAAGCTCAGGTAGGTGTCCAGGCCGTCGTGCAGCAGCGAGGAGCGCTGGCGGATGCTGTAGTGCGGGCGGTTCTGTGGCACGTCGAAACTGGCGTCGTGCTCGAACGATTCGAACGGCACGTAGTTCTGATAGCCCAGGCCACCGGGGCTCCAGCCGGTCACGCTATCGACCGAGAACACCCCGCAATGCTCCAGGTCGAGCTCGGCCGGCAGCAGCAGGTATTCGTCCTGCTTGCCATCCAGACGGATTGGCAGGGCGTCGTGCTTGAACAGGTTGGCGATAGGTGTGCAGTACAGCTTGACGTTGTCCAGGGTCGGGCGCAGGCGCTGGGCCTCGCCACGGCGGATGTCGAAGCGCAGCTCGACGCCATGCACCTGCTTGAGGGTTTCCTCCGGCAGGCTCTGCAGCACCTCCAGGCCGGTCACGTCGACGAACAGGAACTTGTCCTGGAAGGCGAAGTACTCCTGCAGGAAGCGGTAGCCGCGGAAGGTGTTCAGTGGATAGGGGATCAGCGCCTCTTCCTCGGCGAACCCCACCGGGTGCACCTTGGCCGCCGGCGCGCGCAGCAGCAACGGCTCGCCCTTGGAATTGAGCATCGGCTTGCCGTGGCTGTCCAGCGGCATCAGCTCGATACCGGCCAGGCTGCGCAGCAGGCTCAGGTAGAGCATCTGGCTGATGTAGCGCTCACCGGCCAGGTGCAGGCGCAGCTTGTTCAGCTTCACATCCCCCAGGTTGCCGTCGCAGTTCATCTCCAGGCGCAGGCTCAGCAGCGCGCCCTGGCCATTGAGCGAGTAGTTCAGCGCGCTCAGGCGCAGCGGCAGCACTTCGGTCGGGTAGCAGGTGCGAAAGCGGCAGCTGACGCCATCGATCGGCTTGCCTTCCACCGGCGTGTCGCGCTCGACCCGCAGGGCCGGGCCGGCCTGGCGCAGGGGGTCGAACTGGAGGATGCTGAACGCCGGTAGCGGACGCATGTAGTTCGGCCACAGCAGGTGCATCAGCGAGTGTGTGAGTTCAGGCAGCTCATCGTCGAGCTTCTGCCGCAGGCGGCCGGTGAGGAAGGCGAAGCCCTCGAGCAGGCGCTCGACGTCCGGGTCGCGCCCAGCCTGGCCGAGGAACGGCGCCAGCGCCGGGCTGCGTTCGGCAAAGCGTCGCCCCAGCTGGCGCAGCGCCGTCAGCTCGCTTTGGTAGTAATAGTTGAAGGACATCCGTCGTTCCGCCTGAATTCAGATCTCGAGTACCGCCAGTGGCGCAGGGTTCGTGAAATCCAGGTTTATGGGAGGCGCGACATCGTTAGTCTCCTTGACTGACACTGACTTGCCCGCTGCCATCCAGGCGCGCGGCAAAACTGACAGAGCGCTTGATGCCGTCCACCTCAAGCTGGCCTTCGATACTGAAAGCCAGCTTGAGCTGATCGTGATCACGCGGTCGGGAAATCACCCGGACATCGGACATGCGGGGCTCGTAGGCTTCGATGAAATACTCGATAGCCCGGCGGGCCTGGCTGAGTGCGTCGTGCAAACTCAGGCGCATGTCGTTGAGGTCCGGCAACCCGTAGTCGGCGAGCGTCTGCACGCTGCCGGCACGGGTGCTGAGCATTTTCGCCAGATGAGCGGCCACGGAAGCCATGGCGGCGTCTTCACGCCGCCAGTTGGCACGCTGGTCGGCTTCGCCGCTCAGGCGTTCGAACAGGCTTCCGTAACCTTCCATCATCGACGCTTACTCCTTGTCCAGCTTGCCGACCAGCGACAGGGTGAAGTCGGCGCCCATGTACTTGAAGTGCGGACGCACGTTCAGGCTGACGCGGTACCAGCCCGGCTCACCTTCCACGTCGCTGACGATCACCTGGGCGGCGCGCAGCGGACGACGGCCACGCACTTCGGCGCTCGGGTTCTCCTGGTCGGCCACGTACTGGCGGATCCACTTGTTCAGCTCCAGCTCCAGGTCGGTGCGTTCCTTCCAGGAGCCCAGCTGCTCGCGCTGCAGGACTTTGATGTAGTGGGCCAGGCGGTTGACGATCATCATGTACGGCAGCTGGGTGCCCAGCTTGTAGTTCAGCTCGGCGGTCTTGCCTTCCGCGCTGATACCGAAGAACTTCGGTTTCTGCGCCGAGTTGGCCGAGAAGAACGCCGCGTTGTCGCTGCCCTTGCGCATGGTCAGGGCAATGAAGCCCTCTTCGGCCAGCTCGTACTCGCGACGGTCGGACACCAGCACTTCGGTCGGGATCTTGGTCTCGATCTCGCCCATGCTCTCGAAGTGGTGCAGCGGCAGGTCTTCCACCGCGCCACCGCTCTGCGGGCCGATGATGTTCGGGCACCAGCGGAACTTGGCGAAGCTGTCGGTCAGCTTGGTACCAAAGGCGTACGCGGTGTTGCCCCACAGGTAGTGCTCGTGGCTGTTGGCCACGGTTTCCTTGTAGACGAACGACTTGACCGGGTTCTCTTCCGGGTCGTACGGGTTGCGCAGCAGGAAGCGCGGCACGGTCAGGCCGATGTAGCGCGCGTCCTCGGACTCACGGAAGCTCTGCCATTTGGTGAACTGCGGGCCTTCGAAGTGATCTTTCAGGTCCTTCAGGTCCGGCAGGCCGGTGAAGCTTTCCAGGCCGAAGAATTTCGGGCCGGCAGCGGCGATGAATGGCGCGTGGGACATGCAGGAGACGCTGGAGACGTACTGCATCAGCTTGACGTCCGGCGAGCTCGGCGACAGGTAGTAGTTGGCGATGACCGCGCCCACCGGCTGGCCACCGAACTGGCCGTACTCGGCGGTGTAGATGTGCTTGTACAGGCCGGCCTGCATCACTTCCGGCGAGTCTTCGAAGTCATCCAGCAGGTCCTGCTTGGAGACGTTGAGGATCTCGATCTTGATGTTTTCACGGAAGTTGGTGCGGTCGACCAGCAGTTGCAGCCCACGCCAGGCCGATTCCATGGCCTGGAAGTCCGGGTGGTGGAGGATCTCGTCCATCTGGCGGCTGAGCTTGGCATCGATCTCGGCGATCATGCGGTCGACCAACGCCTTCTTGACCGGCTCACCGTCGTTCTGCGGCTTGAGCAGTTCTTCGATGAAAGCCGACACACCACGCTTGGCGATGTCGTAGGCTTCGTCGTCCGGGGTCAGTCGGGTTTCGGCGATGATGCTGTCGAGAATGCTGAATTCGCTGTTCTCGGCGCTCTGTTGTTGTGCGGCGGTGCTCATGGCAATTAGCTTCCTTGACTAGGGGGATCAGGCGTCAGGCGCGGCGTTCAGGCCCAGTTCGCCGAGCACGCGCTCGCGGGACTCACCGTCGGCCAGCACGCCTTCGATGGCCTTGCGGAACGCTGGGGCGTTACCCAACGGGCCTTTCAGGGCGACCAGGGCTTCACGCAGTTCCATCAGCTTCTTCAGCTCCGGCACTTGCTCGACCAAGCTGGCCGGGTTGAAGTCCTTCATGGTGTTGACGCGCAGGCTGACCGCCAGCTCGTCGCCTTCGGCGCCTTCCTGCAGGCGGTTGGGCACGGCCAGGGTCATGCTCAGCTCCTGCTTGGCCAGCACCTCGTCGAAGTTCATCTTGTCGATGCTGATCGGCTTGCGGTCTTCGATCTTGCGATCGTCGGCACGCAGGGTGTAGTCACCGATCGCCAGTAGTTTCAACGGCAGTTCGATCTCTTCCTGAGCCCCACCGGTGGCGGGTTTGAACGTGACGTTGATGCGTTCCTTGGGGGCTACCGAGCCTTCTTTGGCCATTGGTTTTCTCCTTGAGGGTTATGGCCCTTGGGCCTATTCGAGTACGACTTCGAGATCGAGATGGCACAGTCGGCGGTAGATCTCGTCCTTGCGTTCGCGCACCACATGGTTCTGCGGCAGCAGCTCGCAACAGGTATGCAGCAGGTGCAGCACCTGCAGCGACAGGTCGGGCTCCCAGACGTCCAGGCCGGCTTGGCGCAGTTGTTCGTCGAGGGCTTCCAGCTGGGTCTTGGCCAGCTCGTATTTCTTGGCCGTGTAGCAGAGGCGCGCCTGGCTCAACTGCCAGAAAAAGCGCTCACGCCCGCCGTGGGCGCCCTGCATCTGCTGTTTGAGGTGTTGCACCGCGCTCTTGAGGCCATCCTTGCGCAGGATCGGCTGCACCGCCTCCAGGGCTTCCTCCCAGGGCGCCTGGCGCGCGCCGGGCTCAGTGACCGGCTGGGCCACCTCGGCCTGCAAGTGGGGGGTGACCTGGGCGGCGACCCAGGCACGGGTTTCGGGGTCAGCGAAGGGAGTACCGTCGTGGAACTTCAGCTCGATCACGCTGGGCAGGCGCTGCAACAGCGAGGCGAAGTTCATCTCCACCTCACGCATGCCGGCCTCGACGTTCAAGGCCTGGCAGCACTCCCAGACCAGGCGCTGGCCATCGAACCAGAACGGCGCCTTGGCCACGCTGTTCTCCAGCTCCACTAGCAGGTCGGCATAGTTGCCCTGCTCGAAACGCTCCCGGTAGTTCTTGAGCTTGTCAGCAGGCAGGCCACGCAATGCGGTAACGTTTTCAGCATTACGCTCCGGCATCGCCTCGATGGGCAGCCACAGCAGCGTGCGGTTCAGGCGCAGAGCGCGCAGATCGGTGGCTTTCTGCCGCTGCCACCATACGCACAGCTGGCGGCCCTGTTCCTGCTGGGCACGCAGGGCCTTGGTGGCGTCCTTCTCGTTCTCCACCGGCTCGCCCGGGGTGAACAGCTGGGTGGCGGCCTGCTTGACCTGAGCGACGATGGCGCCGACCGCGCCAGGTTGCGGCTCGTTGTCGGCCGAACGCTGGACCTGGCCCTTGAGTGCACGGCAGATCGGCAGCAGCAGCGGCGCATCGTCGCCCAGCTGGGCGGATAGCGCCGCTTCCAATCCACCCAGTTGCTCGACCATCTGCTGGAACAGCGGCAACTGTTCCTTGATCGCAATGTCGGCGCCCAGCGCCTGCTCGAGGCGTGGCACCAGCCAACCGATGGCGGCGGAACGGGTACGGGGCTTGGCGGGATGGACGTCCTCCCAGTGGTGCTCGCACAGCTCGCGCAGCAGGCTGATACCCGCCAGCAGGCCGGCGTAGGATTCGCGCTGGAACAGGGCCCAGGTCAGCCAAGAGGCCACGCGCAGATCCTTGGACTGGTCGCGCAGCAGCGCTTCACTGTTCTCGAGGATCTTCAGCCAGTCCACCTGGCCGCTGGCATGGATCGACTGCGCCCGGGTCAGCTCACCTTCGAGGGCTTCGAACTCGGTGGAGAAGCGCACGTCGTCACCGCCGAATGAGCCCGGCGAGACGGCATTCTTGCCGAGTTCCAGATAGCGCGCAGCCAATTTAGAAGAATAAGACATCCATTTCTCGCATTTAGAACTCGCACATCGATTCTGGAACCTGAGTTCCAGAACTTTGCTGTCGGGAAGTTCTATCGATTCAGTTCACAATCCAGTGAACAGGTGGTCAAGCGGATGAATAGCCTAATGCCATCAATGACACATTGCAACCACTCAAAAGGATAGGCAAAAGCAGAGCGAATACACCATCTCAGGGTTTCCCTGATGCCGACTAATATTATCCCTGAGGCAATTGCAAAACTTATTGACGAAACTCAATCAGGTATCGTGGATAACTCTTTGAAAAATTTAACAGCCGTTAAAAGAAATCGCAGCCATTCTGAGCTCAGATTTTTTTGAAACGCACGTAGGAAAAGTTATGATCAGAACCAAATCGAATTGTTAAAGCCGACGAAATGCCTCAACTATGGCATAGTGCCATCAAGTTGTTTTCAAATATGCTGTGGTTTCGAACTGAGTACCGCGCAAGCATACTCGGCAACAAAAAACCCCCGAAGCTCTCGCCTAGGGGGTTCGCAACCAACGGTCACACTTCGGCTTAGAACGGAATATCGTCGTCGAAGCTGTCGAAGTCAGCGGCCGGCTGCGGGGCAGGCTGCTGCGGTGCCGGACGCTGAGGAGCCTGCTGCGGGCGTGGGGCCTGCTGGCGCGGCGCCTGGTTGTACTGCTGCTGGCCGCCCTGGTTGTAGTTACCGCCACCCTGGTTGTACGGGTCGCCACCTTGCTGCTGGTTCTGCGGACGGCCGCCGAGCAGCTGCATGGTGCCCTGCATGTCGACGATGATCTCGGTGGTGTAGCGCTTGATGCCGTCCTTTTCCCACTCGCGGGTCTGCAGCTTGCCCTCGATGTACACCTGCGAACCCTTGCGCAGGTACTCGCCGGCGATCTCGGCGACCTTGCCAAACAGCGACACGCGGTGCCATTCAGTACGCTCGACCTTCTGGCCGGACTGCTTGTCGGTCCACTGCTCGCTGGTGGCCAGGCTCAGGTTGGTCACGGCGTTACCGTTGGGCAGGTAGCGGACTTCGGGATCCTGACCGCAGGTACCGACCAGAATGACTTTGTTAACCCCACGGGCCATAACGTTCTCCTAGGCTTCGCACGCCGAAGAGGCTGGGTTCACCAGACGCTCGAGGGTCGTACGGTCCAAAATTTTCGTATCCAGTTTGATATAGATGGCGGCTTCTTCTGCCACCACCACGGCGTCGGTCACACCCGGCACGGCCATCAAGCGCTCGGTCAGCCCGGCTTCCCGGACCGCCTCCGGCGTCAGCGGCATGCGCAGGCTGGTCACGTAGGGCGGCTCGTTCATGCGCAACGCGGTGAGCAGCCACAAGGCGCACAGGCCCGCGCAACCAAGAAACACCATGCTCAGGCCACCGTGCTGGAACAACCAGCCACCGATGATTCCTCCCAGCGCGGCACCCAGGAACTGGCTGGTGGAGTACACCCCCATCGCAGTCCCCTTGCCGCCGGCGGGCGACACCTTGCTGACCAGCGAAGGCAGAGATGCCTCCAGCAGGTTGAAGGCAGTAAAGAATACCACGGTGCCGATCACCAGTCCGCGCAAGTTGTCAGCCCACTGCCAGAAGAACACCTCCACCAGCAGCAACACACTGACCGCGCCAAGCAGCACGCGTTTCATCTTGCGCTTCTTCTCCCCGTAGATGATGAACGGGACCATTGCAAAAAATGAAACGAGCAGCGCGGTCAGGTACACCCACCAGTGCTGCTCTTTCGGCAAACCACCTCGCTCGACGAACGCCAGCGGCAGCGCCACGAAGCTGGCCATGAGAATAGCGTGGAGGATGAAAATGCCCGCGTCCAGGCGCAGAAGGTCCGGATGACGGAGGGTCGGGCCGAGCGCCTGGCGGGCCACACCGGATTCGCGATGCTGCATGGTGCTATGGGTGTTGGGCACGACAAAAGCGATCAGGGCGATACCGACCAGGGCAAGTCCTGCGGTGGCGAGGAACAATCCTGACAAGCCAAAGGCGCGGGTCAACAACGGCCCGATCACCATCGCCACGGCGAACGACAAGCCGATGCTCATGCCGATCATCGCCATGGCCTTGGTCCGGTGCTGTTCGCGGGTGAGATCGGAAAGCAGCGCCATCACCGCCGCGGAGATGGCACCGGCACCCTGCAGGATGCGCCCGGCGATCACACCCCAGATCGAATCGGCCTGGGCCGCCAACACGCTGCCCAGGGCGAAGATCACCAGCCCCAGGTAAATCACCGGGCGTCGGCCGATGCGATCGGAAATCACCCCGAACGGGATCTGCAGCACGGCCTGGGTCAGGCCATAGGCACCGATGGCCAGGCCGATCAGCGCGGGGGTGGCGCCAGCCAGGTCCATGCCGTAGGTGGCCAGCACCGGCAGTACCATGAACATGCCCAGCATACGAAAGGCAAAGACCAGGGCCAGGCCGCTAGCGGCGCGGGTTTCGCTGCCACTCATGCGTTCGTTGTGGGTGTCGTGCATGGAATAACCTCGTGTGAACCGGCGGCGATTCTATCAGTCCGACGCGTTGACGGCATACACGTGACGCTTTGCCGCGTAATGGCAGCGCGCCGTATACTCCTGTGTTTATGCCCGCCGAGCGAGGCTGCAGTGGACAAGATCCTGATCCGTGGGGCACGCACCCACAACCTGAAGAACATCGACCTCACGCTACCGCGGGACAAGCTGATCGTGATCACCGGCCTGTCCGGTTCCGGCAAGTCGTCCCTGGCGTTCGACACCCTGTACGCCGAAGGCCAGCGCCGCTACGTGGAATCGCTGTCGGCGTACGCCCGGCAGTTCCTGTCGATGATGGAAAAACCCGACGTCGATACTATCGAAGGCCTGTCGCCGGCCATCTCCATCGAACAGAAGTCGACCTCGCACAACCCGCGCTCGACCGTGGGCACCATCACCGAGATCTACGACTACCTGCGCCTGCTCTATGCCCGCGTCGGCACACCACGCTGCCCGGACCATGACATCCCGCTGGAAGCGCAAACGATCAGCCAGATGGTCGACCTGGTGCTGGAAAAGCCCGAGGGTAGCAAGCTGATGCTGCTGGCCCCAGTAATCCGCGAGCGCAAGGGCGAGCACCTGGCGGTGTTCGACGAACTGCGTGCCCAGGGCTTCGTACGCGCCCGGGTCAACGGCAAGCTCTACGAGCTCGACGAACTGCCCAAGCTGGATAAGCAGAAGAAGCACAGCATTGATGTGGTGGTGGACCGCTTCAAAGTCCGCGCCGACCTGCAGCAGCGCCTGGCCGAATCGTTCGAGACCGCGCTCAAGCTGGCCGACGGTATTGCCCTGGTGGCGCCAATGGACGACGAGGAAGGCGATGAAGTGATCTTCTCCGCCCGCTTCGCCTGCCCGATCTGCGGCCATGCGATCAGCGAACTAGAACCGAAGCTGTTCTCTTTCAATAACCCGGCCGGTGCCTGCCCGACCTGTGATGGCCTGGGGGTGAAGCAGTTCTTCGACACCAAGCGCCTGGTCAACGCCGAACTCACCCTCGCCGAGGGCGCTATACGCGGCTGGGACCGGCGCAACGTCTATTACTTCCAGATGCTCGGTTCACTGGCCGCGCACTACGGTTTCAGTCTTGAAGAACCCTTCGGCGAGCTCTCGGCCGATCACCAGAAAGTGATCCTGCACGGCAGCGGCAAGCAAAGCGTCGACTTCAAGTACCTCAACGACCGTGGCGACATCGTCAAGCGCTCGCACCCGTTCGAAGGTATCGTGCCCAACCTCGAGCGCCGCTACCGCGAGACCGAGTCGGCCACCGTGCGCGAAGAACTGGCCAAGTTCCTCGGCACCCAGCCCTGCCCCGACTGCCGCGGTACGCGCCTGCGCCGTGAGGCGCGGCATGTGTGGGTAGGTGAGAAAACCTTGCCGGCAGTCACCAATCTGCCAATCGGCGAAGCTAGCGCGTACTTCGGCGACCTGACCCTGACCGGCCGACGCGGTGAGATTGCCGCGAAGATCCTCAAGGAGATCTGCGAGCGCCTGCAGTTCCTGGTCAACGTCGGCCTCGACTACCTGACGCTCGACCGCAGCGCTGACACCCTGTCCGGCGGTGAGGCCCAGCGCATCCGCCTGGCCAGCCAGATCGGTGCCGGCCTGGTGGGCGTGATGTACATCCTCGACGAGCCGTCCATCGGTCTGCACCAGCGCGACAACGACCGCCTGCTGGCCACCCTCAACCACCTACGAGACCTGGGCAACACGGTGATCGTGGTGGAACACGACGAGGATGCCATCCGCCTGGCCGACTACGTGGTGGACATTGGCCCGGGCGCCGGCGTGCATGGCGGGCAGATCGTCGCCGAAGGCTCGCCGGAAGAAGTCATGGCGCACCCTGACTCACTGACCGGCAAATACCTGTCCGGGCGCAAGAAGATCGTCGTGCCCGCCAAGCGCACCCCGCGCAACAAGAAGCTCTCGCTCAAGCTAAAGGGCGCGCGCGGCAACAACTTGCAGAACGTCGACCTGGAAGTACCGATCGGCCTGCTGACTTGTGTGACCGGCGTGTCCGGCTCGGGCAAGTCGACACTGATCAACAACACCCTGTTCCCTTTGGCCGCCACCGCGCTCAACGGTGCGAGCAGCCTGGAGGCGGCGCCGCACGTCAGCGTCGACGGCCTGCAGCATCTGGACAAGGTGGTCGACATCGACCAAAGCCCAATCGGCCGCACCCCACGCTCGAACCCGGCAACCTACACCGGCATCTTCACGCCGATCCGTGAACTGTTCTCCGGCGTGCCGGAGGCCCGCTCACGCGGCTACGGCCCTGGGCGCTTCTCGTTCAACGTCAAAGGCGGGCGCTGCGAGGCCTGCCAGGGCGACGGCCTGATCAAGGTTGAGATGCACTTCCTGCCGGACATCTACGTGCCCTGCGACGTGTGCAAGAGCAAGCGCTACAACCGCGAAACCCTGGAGATCAAGTACAAGGGCAAGAACATCCACGAGGTGCTGGAAATGACCATCGAGGATGCCCGCGAGTTCTTCGACGCGGTCCCGGCCCTGGCGCGCAAGCTGCAGACACTGATGGACGTCGGGCTTTCCTACATCAAGCTGGGGCAGTCGGCGACTACCCTGTCCGGCGGCGAGGCACAACGGGTCAAGCTATCCCGCGAGCTGTCCAAGCGTGATACCGGCAAGACCTTGTACATCCTCGACGAACCCACCACAGGCCTGCACTTCGCCGACATCCAGCAACTGCTTGATGTGCTGCACCGACTGCGCGACCACGGCAATACAGTGGTGGTGATCGAGCACAACCTGGATGTGATCAAGACTGCCGACTGGCTGGTGGACCTGGGGCCGGAGGGTGGTTCCAAGGGGGGGCAGATCATTGCCTGTGGCACGCCGGAAGAGCTGGCCGAGAAGAAGCAGTCCTACACCGGGCATTACCTGAAACCGCTGCTGGAGCGGGATCGGGCCTGATACAACAAGGGGGCTGCGTTGCAGCCCCCAGGCTTTTACATCTGCGATTGCAGGTAGTTCTCGAGGCCAATGGCCTTGATCAGCCCCTGCTGCTTCTCCAGCCAGTAGGTGTGATCTTCTTCGGTATCTGCCAGCTGCGCCCGCAGGATATCGCGGCTGATGTAGTCCTTGTGCAGCTCGCACAGTTCGATACCCTTGCACAACGCGGCACGCACCTTGTACTCGAGCTTGAGATCGGCCTCGATCATCTCCGGGACCGTGCTGCCGACTTCGAGGTCATCGGCGCGCATGTCGGGAGTGCCTTCGAGCATCAGAATACGACGCATCAGGGCATCGGCGTGCTGCGTCTCTTCTTCCATCTCGTGGTTGATACGCTCGTAGAGCTTCCCCAAGCCCCAGTCTTCGTACATGCGCGAGTGGATGAAATACTGATCGCGTGCTGCCAGTTCGCCCTTCAGCAACGTGACGAGGTAGTTGATTACGTCCGGGTGACCTTGCATCGCCCTGCTTCTCCCTATGAATGCGTCAATGACCACTAGTGTGAACCAGCTTTTGCTCGTGGTCACTGAAAATGCGCAATCCGAGGTAAAAAATCGACTAAACAGTAGTGATATTCATTGAAAAACCGCCCAAATGAGGGCGATTTTTCTTATCACTTCGACTTAGGCGAGATTCACACCCAGGGCCTTGGCGACGCCTTCGCCATAAGCCGGATCGGCCTTGAAGAAGTGCTGCAACTGGCGCTGGACCACATCTTCGCTGACTCCGGCCATGGTGCCGGCGATATTGCTGATCAACAACGCCTTCTGCTCGGCGTTCATCAGGCGGAACAGCGCCCCAGCGTGGCTGTAATAATCCGTGTCCTCACGGTGATCGTAGCGATCCGCCGCGCCATTGAGTGCCAGCGCCGGCTCGGCATGGCGGGGCGACTGCTTCGGCGCGTCGGCGTGGCTGTTGGGCTCATAGTTCGGCGCGCTGCCGTAGCCCCCCATGGCCATCGAACCATCGCGCTGGTAGCTGTTGACCGGACTGCGCGAAGCATTAACCGGCAACTGCTGGTGATTGGTGCCCACCCGGTAGCGGTGCGCATCGGCGTAGGCGAACACCCGACCTTGCAGCATGCGGTCCGGCGACAGGCCAACACCCGGGACCATGTTGCTCGGGCCGAAGGTGGCCTGCTCGACCTCGGCGAAGTAGTTGAGTGGGTTGCGGTTGAGTTCCAGCACACCCACTTCGATCAACGGGTACTCCTTCTGCGACCAGGTCTTGGTCACATCGAAGGGGTTCTCTGCCCGGGCAGCCGCTTCGGCCTCGCTCATCACCTGGATGCACACGGTCCAACGCGGGAAATCACCACGCCCGATAGCCTCGAACAGGTCGCGCTGGGCGTAGTCTGGGTCGGTACCAGCCAGGCGCGCTGCGTCGGCAGGCGCCAGGTTCTTGATGCCCTGCTGGGTCTTGAAGTGCCACTTGACCCAAGTGCGCTCACCCTTGGCGTTGATCAGGCTGTAGGTGTGGCTGCCGAAACCGTGCATATGGCGGTAGCCATCGGGGATGCCGCGGTCGGAGAAGAGGATGGTGACCTGGTGCAGTGCTTCCGGCGAGTACGACCAGAAGTCCCACATCATCTGGGCATTCTTCAGGTTGCTCTGCGGGTGGCGCTTCTGGGTGTGGATGAAGTCCGGGAACTTCAACGGGTCACGGATGAAGAACACCGGGGTGTTGTTGCCAACGATGTCCCAGTTGCCTTCCTCTGTGTAGAACTTCAACGCGAAGCCGCGCGGGTCACGCTCGGTGTCGGCGGAACCGCGTTCGCCACCTACCGTGGAAAAGCGCAGGAAGGTTTCGGTGCGCTTGCCGATGGCATCGAACAGCTTGGCGCTTGTGTAACCGCTGATATCACGGGTGACGGTAAAGGTACCGTAGGCGCCCGAGCCCTTCGCATGTACGCGGCGCTCAGGGATGTTCTCGCGGTTGAAGTGGGCCAGTTTCTCGATCAGGTGGAAGTCGTCGAGCAGCAACGGGCCACGTGGGCCGGCGGAACGGGAATTCTGGTTATCAGCAACGGGGGCACCGCTGGCGGTGGTGAGAATCTTGCTCATGGGCTCTCCTTATCGGCTTCAGTGGCCACTTAGTGGCATACCATGAAGTATCCTCAAGGTCAGATCTTTGAGCTAATTCATTATTCTTGCAAATATGATAGAAAATTCTGATTACCGCAGACACAAAAAACCGGGCACTAGGCCCGGTTCCTTGCAGCAGACAGAACGTCTTACTCGGCAGCTTCTACAGCACCACCGACTGGACGATCAACCAGCTCGACATACGCCATAGGCGCGTTGTCGCCAGCGCGGAAACCGCACTTCAGGATGCGCAGGTAGCCGCCCTGACGGGTGGCGTAACGCTTGCCCAGATCGTTGAACAGTTTGCCAACGGCGGACTTCGAACGGGTACGGTCGAAGGCCAGACGACGGTTGGCTACGCTGTCTTCCTTGGCCAGGGTGATCAGCGGCTCGGCAACGCGGCGCAGTTCCTTGGCTTTCGGCAGGGTGGTTTTGATCAGCTCGTGCTCGATCAGCGACACTGCCATGTTCTGGAACATAGCCTTGCGGTGAGAGCTGGTACGGCTCAGGTGACGTCCACTTTTACGATGACGCATGATTCATTCCTTACCAAACACTACGTTCGGTGATTACGACGATCAGGCAGTCGCCTTGTCGTCCTTCTTAAGACTTGCAGGCGGCCAGTTGTCGAGGCGCATGCCGAGAGACAGACCACGGGAGGCCAGGACGTCCTTGATTTCAGTCAGGGACTTCTTGCCCAGGTTAGGAGTCTTCAACAGCTCTACTTCGGTACGCTGAATCAGGTCGCCGATGTAGTAGATGTTCTCCGCCTTGAGGCAGTTGGCCGAACGTACGGTCAGTTCCAGGTCGTCAACCGGGCGCAGCAGGATCGGATCGATCTCGTCTTCCTGCTCGACCACAACCGGCTCGCTGTCACCTTTGAGGTCGACGAACGCGGCCAACTGCTGTTGCAGGATGGTCGCGGCACGACGGATGGCCTCTTCAGGATCCAGGGTACCGTTGGTTTCCAGATCGATGACCAGCTTGTCCAGGTTGGTACGCTGTTCAACACGGGCGTTCTCGACCACATAGGCGATACGACGCACCGGGCTGAACGAAGCGTCCAGCTGAAGGCGACCAATGCTGCGGCTTTCATCTTCGTCGGTCTGACGGGAGTCGGCCGGCTCGTAACCGCGACCACGAGCTACGGTGAGCTTCATGTTCAGGGCGCCGTTGGACGCCAGGTTCGCGATTACGTGATCGGGGTTGACGATCTCGACATCGTGATCCAGCTGAATATCGGCAGCGGTAACCACCCCCGAACCCTTTTTCGACAAGGTCAGCGTAACTTCGTCACGACCGTGCAGTTTGATAGCCAGGCCTTTCAGGTTCAACAGGATTTCAATGACGTCTTCCTGTACACCTTCGATCGCGGAGTACTCATGGAGTACGCCGTCGATCTCGGCCTCGACTACTGCACAGCCAGGCATGGAGGACAACAGGATGCGGCGCAGCGCGTTGCCCAGGGTATGGCCGAAGCCACGCTCGAGAGGCTCGAGCGTGATCTTGGCGCGGGTTGGACTGACAACCTGCACATCGATGTGGCGGGGTGTCAGAAACTCATTTACCGAAATCTGCATGGATGCACCTATTTTCTAGCCCTTACTTGGAGTAGAGCTCGACAATCAGGTTTTCGTTGATGTCGGCGGACAGGTCGCTGCGAGCAGGAACGTTCTTGAAAACGCCCGACTTTTTAGCAGTATCCACGTCTACCCACTCAACGCGGCCACGCTGGGCGCACAGTTCAAGGGCTTGAACAATGCGCAGCTGGTTCAGCGACTTCTCGCGAACCGAGACCACGTCACCCGGACGAACTTGGTAGGATGGAATGTTCACAGTCTTACCGTTGACGCTGATCGCTTTGTGCGAAACCAGCTGGCGGGACTCGGAACGAGTCGAGCCGAAGCCCATACGGTAGACGACGTTATCCAGACGGCACTCGAGCATCTGCAGCAGGTTCTCACCAGTGGCGCCTTTCTTCGAGGCAGCCGCTTGGTAGTAACCGCGGAATTGACGCTCCAGCACGCCGTAGATACGACGGACTTTTTGTTTCTCGCGCAGCTGGGTACCGTAGTCGGACTGACGGCCACGGCGCTGGCCGTGGATACCTGGGGCTGCTTCGATGTTGCACTTCGATTCCAGAGCGCGAACGCCACTCTTCAGGAACAGGTCAGTGCCTTCACGGCGAGACAGTTTGCATTTTGGACCAATGTAACGTGCCATTTATCTGTCTCCTGATTACACGCGACGCTTCTTCGGCGGACGGCACCCGTTATGCGGGATTGGCGTCACGTCGGTGATGCTGGCGATCTTGTAGCCGCAGCTGTTCAGTGCACGAACGGCGGATTCACGACCTGGACCTGGACCCTTGACGTTGACGTCGAGGTTCTTCAGACCATATTCCAGCGCAGCTTGACCAGCACGCTCAGCAGCGATCTGGGCTGCGAACGGGGTGGATTTGCGCGAACCACGGAAACCCGAACCACCGGAAGTAGCCCAGGACAGTGCGTTGCCCTGACGGTCGGTGATGGTCACGATGGTGTTGTTGAAAGACGCATGGATGTGGGCGATGCCATCAACCACTGTCTTTTTGACTTTCTTACGAGGACGAGCAGCAGGTTTTGCCATGTCTATATTCCTGGGCGATTACTTGCGGATCGGCTTACGCGGGCCCTTACGGGTGCGTGCGTTGGTCTTGGTGCGCTGACCGCGAACCGGCAGACCTTTACGATGACGCAGGCCGCGGTAGCAACCCAGGTCCATCAAGCGCTTGATCTTCATGTTGATGTCACGACGCAGGTCACCTTCGGTGGTGAACTTCGCGACTTCGCCACGCAGGGTTTCGATTTGCTCGTCGCTCAGATCCTTGATCTTAGCGGCTGGGTTGACACCAGCGTCTGCACAGATCTTCTGTGCAGTTGTGCGACCGACACCATAGATGTAGGTCAGCGAGATAACAGTATGCTTGTTATCTGGAATGTTGACGCCTGCAATACGGGCCATTCAGTGGGACTCCAATTGACAGCTACCTACGCCCCGGAAGCCAAGAAATAGGGCGCGAGATAATATCGCTGTAGAAACGAATAATCAACCCAGCAGCACACTAGCTGCTGGGTTTGAAGCGCAGATCACACTCAGCCTTGGCGCTGCTTGTGACGCGGTTCCGCGCTGCAGATCACGCGCACGATACCTTCGCGACGAATGATCTTGCAGTTACGGCACAGCTTTTTCACCGATGCACGAACTTTCATTACCGACTCCTCGAACCTTAGGGGGCTAAATCAGCGCAGCAGACCGCTGCCGCCGTAGCCTTTCAGGTTGGCTTTCTTCATCAGGGATTCGTACTGGTGCGAAACGAGGTGCGATTGTACTTGGGACATGAAGTCCATCACAACCACTACCACAATCAGCAACGAGGTCCCGCCAAGGTAGAACGGCACGTTTGCTGCTACCACCAGGAACTGGGGCAGAAGGCAGACGGCCATCATGTAAAGAGCACCGAACATGGTCAAACGGGTCAGGACGCCATCAATGTAGCGTGCCGACTGCTCACCAGGACGGATACCCGGAATAAAGGCACCGGACTTCTTCAGGTTTTCCGCTACGTCTTTCGGGTTGAACATCAACGCTGTGTAGAAGAAGCAGAAGAAAATAATCCCTGCACTAAACAGCAGAATGTTCAACGGCTGACCAGGAGCGATCGACTGCGAGATGTCCTGCAGCCAGCCCATACCCTCGGACTGACCGAACCAGGCACCCAGCGAAGCCGGGAACAGCAGAATGCTGCTCGCGAAAATGGCCGGGATTACGCCCGCCATATTCACCTTCAGCGGCAGGTGGCTAGTCTGCGCAGCGAAGACCTTGCGGCCCTGCTGACGCTTGGCGTAGTGAACGGCGATACGACGCTGACCACGCTCAATGAACACCACGAAGCCGATAATCGCTACTGCCAGCAAACCGATAGCGACCAGGGCGAATATGTTGATATCGCCTGTGCGCGCAGACTCGAAAGACTGCCCGATTGCTCTCGGAAGACCGGCAACGATACCTGCGAAGATCAACATCGAGATACCGTTGCCCACACCGCGCTCGGTGATCTGCTCACCCAGCCACATCATGAACATCGCGCCTGCCACGAAGGTGGAGACGGCGACGACATGGAAGCCGAGGCCAGCAGAAAACGCCACGCCCTGGTTGGCCAGGCCAATGGACATGCCAATGGCTTGAACCAGCGCCAGGATAACGGTGCCGTAGCGGGTGTACTGGCTGATCTTGCGACGGCCAGCTTCACCTTCCTTCTTCAACTGCTCCAGCTGCGGGCTGACAGCGGTCATGAGCTGCATGATGATCGACGCCGAGATGTACGGCATGATCCCCAGTGCAAAAATGCTCATGCGCTCCAGCGCGCCGCCGGAAAACATGTTGAACAAGCTAAGAATGGTCCCCTCATTCTGCCGGAACAGATCCGCAAGACGGTCCGGGTTAATGCCTGGTACCGGGATGTGCGCGCCGATTCGATAGACGATGATCGCCATGAACAGAAAACGCAGACGAGCCCAGAGTTCCGACATCCCGCCCTTACCGAGCGAAGAGAGAGCACCTTGCTTAGCCATTTATTCCTCGAACTTGCCGCCAGCTGCTTCGATAGCCGCACGTGCACCTTTGGTGACGGCGATACCCTTGAGGGTGACTGCGCGAGTGACTTCGCCCGACAGCATGATTTTCACGCGCTGTACGTGCTGGCCGATCACGTTGGCGTCCTTGAGGGACTGAACGGTGATCAGATCGCCTTCCACCTTGGCCAGCTCGGACAGACGCACTTCAGCGCGGTCCATGGCCTTGAGGGAGACGAAGCCGAACTTCGGCAGGCGACGGTGCAGCGGCTGTTGACCGCCTTCGAAGCCTGGAGCAATGGAACCACCGGAACGGGAGGTCTGACCTTTGTGGCCGCGACCACCGGTCTTACCCAGACCGCTACCGATACCACGGCCCGGACGGTGCTTCTCGCGACGGGAACCCGGCGCTGGACTCAGATCATTGAGTTTCATCGATTAACCCTCGACCTTCAGCATGTAGTAGGCCTTGTTGATCATCCCGCGGTTCTCGGGAGTATCCTGGACTTCTACAGTGTGACCGATACGACGCAGACCCAGGCCCTTGACGCACAGCTTGTGGTTAGGGATACGGCCCGAGACGCTCTTGATCAGCGTTACTTTTACGGTTGCCATGATCAGAAGATCTCCTCGACAGTCTTGCCGCGCTTGGCAGCAATGGACTCAGGGGATTGCATGGCTTTCAGACCCTTGAAGGTGGCATGAACCACGTTCACTGGGTTGGTCGAACCGTAGCACTTGGCCAGGACGTTCTGAACACCAGCAACTTCCAGGACGGCACGCATTGCGCCGCCGGCGATGATACCGGTACCTTCCGAGGCAGGCTGCATGTAGACCTTCGAGGCGCCGTGGGCGGCCTTGGTGGCGTACTGCAGGGTGGTGCCTTTCAGGTCAACCTGAATCATGTTGCGACGAGCAGCTTCCATGGCTTTCTGGATCGCGGCTGGTACTTCGCGCGATTTGCCACGGCCGAAGCCAACACGACCCTTGCCATCACCTACCACGGTCAGCGCGGTGAAGGTGAAGATACGGCCGCCTTTTACGGTTTTGGCTACGCGGTTAACTTGAACCAGCTTCTCGATGTAGCCTTCGTCGCGCTTTTGATCGTTATTTGCCATAACTTAGAACTCCAGCCCGCCTTCACGAGCAGCATCAGCCAGCGCTTTGACGCGGCCATGGTACTTGAAGCCGGAACGGTCAAAGGCAACTTGAGATACACCGGCGGCTTTCGCGCGCTCAGCTACCAGCTTGCCAACCTTAGTGGCCGCGTCGATGTTGCCAGTGGCGCCATCACGCAGTTCTTTGTCCAAGGTCGAGGCACTTGCCAGAACCTTGCTGCCGTCGGCCGAAATGACCTGGGCGTAGATGTGCTGCGAGGAGCGGAACACGCACAGACGCACGGCTTCGAGCTCGTGCATTTTCAGGCGTGCTTTGCGAGCGCGACGCAGTCGAGTAACTTTTTTGTCGGTCATTTGCTAGGCCCTACTTCTTCTTGGCTTCTTTACGACGGACTACTTCGTCCGCGTAACGCACACCCTTGCCCTTGTAAGGCTCTGGCGGACGGAAACCGCGGACTTCAGCGGCCACCTGACCTACCAGCTGCTTGTCGATACCCTTGATCAGGATGTCGGTCTGGCTTGGGGTTTCAGCGGTGATACCAGCTGGCAGTTCGTAATCCACTGGATGCGAGAAGCCCAGAGCCAGGTTCAGGACGGTGCCTTTGGCCTGTGCCTTGTAACCAACACCGACCAGCTGGAGCTTGCGCTCGAAGCCTTGGCTTACGCCTTGGACCATGTTGTTCACCAGGGCGCGGGTGGTACCGGCCATGGCGCGAGCTTGCTGGTCACCGTTGCGAGCGGAGAAACGCAGCTCACCAGCTTCTTCGGTAACTTCAACAGACGAGTGAACGTTCAGTTCGAGAGTGCCCTTGGCACCCTTCACCGAAAGCTGCTGACCGGCGAATTTGACTTCGACGCCTGCTGGCAGCTTAACGGGGTTCTTAGCGACGCGAGACATGCCTATCTCCCCTTAGAACACTGTGCACAGAACTTCGCCGCCGACACCGGCAGCGCGCGCAGCGCGGTCAGTCATCACACCTTTGTTGGTGGAGACGATAGACACGCCCAGGCCGCCACGTACTTTCGGCAGCTCGGTAACGGCCTTGTACTGGCGCAGGCCAGGACGGCTGGAACGCTTCAGTTCCTCAATGACCGGACGGCCTTCGAAGTACTTCAGTTCGATCGACAGAGAAGGCTTGGCTTCGCCAGTGACTTCATAGCCGGCGATGTAACCTTCGTCTTTCAGTACTTTGGCAACCGCGACCTTCAGGGTGGAGGAAGGCATGCTTACGACAGACTTTTCAGCCATCTGGGCATTACGGATGCGAGTTAGCATGTCCGCTAACGGGTCCTGCATACTCATGGGCTAGATGCTCCTGATACAAGAATTATTAGCCTTGCGGCTATCACAACCACCCAAACGCGCAGGGGAAAAAACCCAGGCTCGGGTGAGCCGGTCATTCTAGACACAAGGTAGAAACGAAACAAGCCCCATATAGGGGCTTGTTTCGTTGCGAGGTCACCGGCGGTCGGAAGATCACTCCCCTTCCGCCGGCGGTCACGCCAACTGAATTACCAGCTGGCCTTGACCAGACCTGGCACGTCACCACGCATGGCGGCTTCGCGCAGCTTGTTACGGCCGAGGCCGAACTTGCGGTACACGCCGTGCGGACGACCGGTCAGGCGGCAACGGTTACGCAGGCGCGAGGCACTGGCGTCACGTGGTTGCTTCTGCAGAGCGACAACGGCAGCGAAACGCTCTTCTGGAGAGGCGTTCAGGTTGACGATGGTCGCTTTCAGCTCAGCACGCTTCTTAGCGAACTTGGCTACCGTGAGCTGACGCTTCAGCTCGCGGTTTTTCATGCTCTTCTTGGCCATTTTCCTACTCCAATCAGTTGCGGAACGGGAACTTGAATGCACGCAGCAGAGCGCGGCCTTCGTCGTCCGAACGAGCAGTGGTGGTCAGGGTGATGTCCAAACCGCGCAGAGCATCGATCTTGTCGTAGTCGATTTCCGGGAAGATGATCTGCTCTTTCACGCCCATGCTGTAGTTGCCACGACCGTCGAAGGACTTGGCATTCAGGCCGCGGAAGTCGCGAACCCGAGGCAGGGAGATCGCCAGCAGGCGGTCCAGGAATTCGTACATCTTGTCGCGACGCAGGGTCACCTTGACGCCGATCGGCCAGCCCTCACGGACTTTGAAGCCCGCGATGGATTTACGAGCGAAAGTCACAACCGGCTTTTGACCGGTGATCTTTTCCAGGTCGGCAACAGCGTGCTCGATGACTTTCTTGTCGCCGATCGCTTCGCCCAGACCCATGTTCAGGGTGATCTTGGTAACGCGCGGAACTTCCATCACGTTCGACAGCTTAAGTTCTTCCTTAAGCTTAGGAGCGATTTCGTTCCGGTAAATCTCTTTCAGTCGTGCCATGGTCTTCTACCTAGCAGTGTTCAAGCATCAACCGCTTTTTGGGTCGACTTGAAGACACGAATTTTCTTACCGTCTTCTACTTTGAAACCAACGCGGTCAGCCTTGTTGGTTTCACCGTTGAAGATGGCAACGTTGGAAGCGTGCAGAGGCGCTTCTTTCTCGACGATACCGCCCTGGACGCCCGCCATCGGGTTAGGCTTGGTATGACGCTTGACCAGGTTCACACCACCGATGACCAGACGGTCATCAGCCAGAACCTTCAGCACCTTACCGCGCTTACCTTTGTCTTTGCCGGCGATCACGATGATCTCGTCGTCACGACGAATCTTTTGCATGTCGGATCTCCTTAGAGCACTTCAGGGGCGAGCGAGACGATCTTCATGAACTTCTCGGTACGAAGTTCACGGGTCACTGGCCCGAAGATGCGAGTGCCGATCGGCTCTTGCTTGGTGTTCAGCAGAACAGCAGCGTTGCCGTCGAAACGAATGATGGAACCGTCAGCGCGACGTACACCGTGACGGGTACGGACGACAACAGCGGTCATCACTTGGCCTTTTTTGACCTTACCGCGCGGAATTGCTTCCTTGACGGTAACCTTGATGATGTCACCGATGCCGGCGTAACGGCGGTGAGAACCGCCGAGCACCTTGATGCACATGACGCGACGAGCGCCGCTGTTATCGGCCACATCGAGCATGGATTGAGTCTGAATCATAAAATTTCTCCGACCCCTAGCCCTTAGACTTCAACAGCGCGTTCGAGGACTTCAACCAGTGCCCAGGACTTGGTCTTGGCCAGCGGACGGGTTTCACGGATGGAAACCTTGTCGCCGATCTTGCACTGGTTGGATTCGTCGTGCGCGTGCAGCTTAGTCGAACGCTTAACGTATTTACCGTAGATCGGGTGCTTGACGCGACGCTCGATCAGAACGGTGATGGTCTTGTCCATTTTGTCGCTGACGACACGGCCAGTCAGCGTACGGACGGTTTTTTCAGCTTCAGCCATGATCACTTACCTGCCTGCTGGTTGAGCACAGTTTTCACGCGAGCGATGTCACGCTTAACTTGCGAGAGCAGGTGCGACTGCCCCAACTGGCCAGTTGCTTTCTGCATGCGCAGATTGAACTGGTCGCGCAGCAAGCCGAGCAGTTGCTCATTCAGTTGCTGTGCCGATTTTTCACGAAGTTCATTCGCTTTCATCACATCACCGTCCGCTTAACAAAGGAGGTGGCGAGAGGCAGCTTTGCAGCAGCCAGGGCGAAAGCTTCGCGCGCCAGCTCTTCAGAAACACCCTCGATCTCGTACAGGACTTTGCCTGGCTGGATCTGGGCAACCCAGTACTCCACGGAACCCTTACCTTTACCCATACGCACTTCGAGAGGCTTCTTGGTAACCGGCTTGTCCGGGAATACACGGATCCAGATCTTGCCGCCACGTTTTACGTGACGGGTCAGAGCACGACGTGCCGACTCGATCTGGCGGGCGGTGAGACGACCGCGAGCGACAGCTTTCAGAGCGAACTCGCCGAAGCTGACCTTGCTACCGCGCAGTGCCAGACCACGGTTGTGGCCAGTCATCTGCTTGCGGAATTTTGTACGCTTTGGTTGCAACATTTGGCGTACCCCTTACTTAGCAGCTTTTTTACGAGGCGCTGGTGCTTGAGGCTTCAGCTCTTCCTGGCGACCACCAATCACTTCGCCTTTGAAGATCCAAACCTTCACACCGATCACACCGTAGGTGGTGTGAGCTTCGTAGGTGTTGTAGTCGATATCGGCACGCAGGGTGTGCAGAGGCACACGACCTTCGCGATACCACTCGGTACGTGCGATCTCGGCACCGCCGAGACGACCGCTCACCTGGATCTTGATGCCTTTGGCACCAATACGCATGGCGTTCTGCACGGCGCGCTTCATGGCGCGACGGAACATAACGCGGCGTTCCAGCTGCTGGGCAACGCTCTGAGCAACCAGCATGGCGTCGAGTTCCGGCTTGCGGATCTCTTCGATGTTGATGTGCACAGGCACACCCATCTGCTTGGTCAGGTCCTGACGCAGTTTCTCAACATCTTCACCTTTCTTACCGATAACGATACCGGGACGAGCGGTGTGGATGGTGATGCGTGCAGTTTGAGCCGGACGATGAATATCGATACGGCTTACGGACGCGCTTTTTAGTTTGTCTTGGAGGTACTCACGCGTCTGCAGATCCTTCAACAGGTAATCTGCGTAAGTCGCGCCGTCTGCGTACCAGACGGAGGTGTGCTCCTTGACGATTCCCAGGCGAATGCCAGTGGGATGTACTTTCTGACCCATCTGATCGACTCCGTTACTTGTCCGCAACCTTGACAGTGATATGGCAAGACCGCTTGACGATGCGATCAGCGCGGCCTTTAGCACGCGGCATGATGCGCTTCAGCGAACGCCCTTCGTTGACGAAGACGGTGGAGACCTTCAGGTCATCAACGTCTGCGCCTTCGTTGTGTTCGGCGTTGGCAACGGCCGACTCGAGGACTTTCTTCATGATTTCAGCGGCTTTTTTGCTGCTGAAGGCCAACAGGTTGAGCGCTTCGCCCACCTTCTTCCCGCGGATCTGGTCGGCGACCAAGCGGGCTTTCTGGGCGGAGATGCGAGCGCCCGACAACTTAGCGGCTACTTCCATTTCCTTACCCCTTAACGCTTGGCTTTCTTGTCAGCCACGTGCCCGCGGTAGGTGCGGGTACCGGCGAACTCGCCCAGTTTGTGGCCGACCATGTCTTCGTTCACGAGAACTGGGACGTGTTGGCGACCGTTGTGTACCGCGATGGTCAGACCGACCATTTGTGGCAGGATCATCGAACGGCGCGACCAGGTTTTAACTGGCTTGCGATCGTTCTTCTCCACCGCCACTTCGACCTTCTTCAGCAGGTGAAGATCGATAAAAGGACCTTTTTTCAGAGAACGTGGCACTGTCGTATCCCTCTAGTTACTTGCGACGACGGACGATCATGTTGTCGGTACGCTTATTACCGCGGGTTTTAGCACCCTTGGTTGGGAAGCCCCATGGCGATACCGGATGACGACCACCGGAGGTACGACCTTCACCACCACCATGCGGGTGGTCAACCGGGTTCATGGCAACACCACGAACGGTTGGGCGAACGCCGCGCCAGCGTTTGGCACCCGCTTTACCCAGCGAACGCAGGCTGTGCTCGGAGTTCGAGACTTCGCCCAGGGTCGCACGGCACTCAGCCAGTACTTTACGCATTTCGCCAGAGCGAAGACGCAGAGTCACGTAGACGCCTTCACGCGCGATCAGCTGAGCGGAAGCACCAGCAGAACGAGCGATCTGAGCACCTTTACCCGGCTTCAGTTCGATGCCGTGAACGGTGCTACCTACTGGGATGTTGCGCAGCTGCAGGGAGTTACCGGCCTTGATTGGGGCCAGTGCACCTGCGATCAGCTGGTCGCCAGCACTCACGCCTTTAGGGGCGATGATGTAGCGACGCTCACCGTCTGCGTAGCACAGCAGGGCGATGTGAGCAGTACGGTTCGGGTCGTATTCGATACGCTCGACAGTGGCTGGAATGCCATCTTTGTCGTTGCGACGGAAGTCGACCAGACGGTAATGCTGCTTATGACCACCACCAACGTGACGAGTGGTGATGCGGCCATTGTTGTTACGACCACCAGACTTCGATTTTTTCTCGATCAGCGGTGCGTGAGGAGCGCCTTTGTGCAGCTCCTTGTTGACCACCTTGACCACAAAACGGCGGCCAGGGGAAGTCGGTTTGCATTTAACGATTGCCATGATGCACCCCTTCCTTACTCAGCACTGCTGCTGAAATCGAGATCTTGGCCTGGCTGAAGGGAGACGATCGCCTTCTTCCAGTCATTACGCTTGCCCAGACCACGTGCGGTACGCTTGGTTTTACCCAGAACGTTAACAGTCGACACGTTTTCAACTTTTACGTTGAACAGGCCTTCGACAGCTTTCTTGATTTCCAGCTTGGTTGCATCGGTAGCAACCTTGAATACGAACTGACCTTTTTTCTCAGCCAGAACGGTAGCCTTCTCGGAAACGTGCGGGCCAAGGAGGACTTTGAATACGCGTTCCTGGTTCATCCCAGCAGCTCCTCGAATTTCTTCACGGCCGAGACAGTGATCAACACTTTCTCGTATGCGATCAGACTGACCGGGTCGGAACCTTGAACGTCACGTACGTCGACGTGCGGCAGGTTGCGAGCAGCCAGGTACAGGTTCTGATCAACAGCGTCGGAAACGATCAGAACGTCGTTCAGACCCATGCCGTTCAGCTTGTTCAGCAGATCCTTGGTTTTCGGTGCTTCAACAGCGAAGTCCTGAACCACGACCAGACGGTCGCTACGCACCAGCTCGGCGAGGATGGAGCGCAGGGCTGCGCGGTACATCTTCTTGTTGAGCTTCTGCGAGTGATCTTGAGGACGAGCTGCGAAGGTTACACCACCGCCACGCCAGATCGGACCACGGGTAGTACCGGCACGAGCGCGGCCAGTACCTTTCTGACGCCATGGGCGCTTACCGCCACCGGCCACGTCAGAACGGGTCTTCTGCTGCTTGGTGCCCTGACGGCCGCCGGCCATATAGGCCACGACTGCTTGGTGTACCAGCGTCTCGTTGAATTCGCCACCGAAGGTCAGTTCGGAAACTTCGATCGCCTGAGCGTCATTTACATTAAGTTGCATGTCAGTTTCCCCTTAACCGCGAGCCTTGACAGCCGGACGCACGACCACGTCGCCGCCAGTAGCGCCTGGGACGGCACCCTTGATCAGCAGCAGGTTGCGTTCAGCGTCTACGCGTACTACTTCCAGGGACTGAACAGTCACGCGCTCGGCGCCCATGTGACCGGACATTTTCTTGCCCTTGAATACACGACCAGGAGTCTGGCACTGGCCGATGGAGCCAGGGACACGGTGCGATACGGAGTTACCGTGGGTATTGTCCTGACCACGGAAGTTCCAACGCTTGATGGTACCGGCGAAGCCTTTACCTTTGGACTGACCGGTTACGTCTACCAGCTGGCCTGCAGTGAAGAGTTCAGCTTTGATCAGATCGCCAGCCTGGAAATCGCCTTCTTCAAGACGGAACTCCCAGACACCGCGACCAGCGGCAACGTTAGCCTTGGCGAAGTGGCCTGCCTGAGCGGCAGTCACACGCGAAGCACGACGCTCGCCGACAGTGACTTGCACTGCACGGTAGCCATCGGTTTCTTCAGTTTTGAACTGGGTGACGCGATTCGGCTCGATCTCGATGACCGTGACCGGAATGGAGACACCTTCTTCGGTGAAAATACGGGTCATGCCCGCTTTTCGACCGACTACACCAATAGTCATGTTGTAAACCTCATGAGTGTACGGGGCTTTCACCCGCTATGGCCGCCCATTTCAGAGCGTTACACGACCAGACCGAAGTCTTAGCCGAGGCTGATCTGCACTTCCACGCCTGCCGCGAGATCAAGCTTCATCAGCGCATCAACGGTTTTATCCGTTGGCTGGACGATGTCCAGAACACGCTTATGAGTGCGAATCTCGTACTGATCACGCGCGTCCTTGTTGACGTGCGGGGAGATCAGAACGGTGAAACGCTCTTTGCGGGTTGGCAGTGGAATTGGACCACGCACTTGTGCACCAGTACGTTTCGCGGTTTCCACGATTTCCTGGGTGGATTGGTCGATCAGGCGATGGTCGAAAGCCTTCAACCTGATACGGATTTGCTGATTTTGCATTGGATTTCAGACTCCAGGCTGTTCCCATCGGGCGCACTACGCCCGTTAAAAGGAGGCGTGATTCTATAGACGCCCCAATTTAGTGTCAACCCAATAAAAAAAACCCCCGCTGAGCGGGGGTTTTTTCAACCGATCGAGTGATTACTCGATGATTTTGGCTACGACGCCGGCGCCGACGGTACGACCGCCTTCACGGATGGCGAAGCGCAGACCGTCTTCCATTGCGATGGTCTTGATCAGGGTGACAGTCATCTGAATGTTGTCACCTGGCATTACCATCTCAACGCCTTCCGGCAGTTCGCAGTTACCGGTCACGTCAGTGGTACGGAAGTAGAACTGAGGACGGTAGCCTTTGAAGAACGGAGTGTGACGGCCGCCTTCTTCCTTCGACAGGACGTAGACTTCTGCGGTGAACTTGGTGTGCGGCTTGACCGAACCTGGCTTGACCAGAACCTGGCCACGCTCAACGTCGTCACGCTTGGTACCACGCAGCAGGACGCCGCAGTTCTCGCCAGCACGACCTTCGTCCAGCAGCTTGCGGAACATCTCAACGCCGGTGCAGGTGGTGGTGGTGGTGTCACGCAGACCAACGATTTCCAGCGGGTCTTGAACGCGGACGATACCACGCTCGATACGACCGGTAACAACGGTACCACGACCCGAGATCGAGAATACGTCTTCGATCGGCATCAGGAACGGCTGGTCGATGGCACGAACTGGCTCAGGGATGTAGGCATCCAGAGTTTCTACCAGCTTCTTGACAGCGGTAGTGCCCATTTCGTTGTCGTCTTTGCCTTCCAGGGCCATACGAGCCGAACCGATGATGATCGGAGTGTCGTCGCCTGGGAAGTCGTAGGTGGACAGCAGGTCGCGAACTTCCATCTCGACCAGCTCCAGCAGCTCAGCGTCGTCTACCAGGTCAGCCTTGTTCAGGAAGACCACGATGTACGGAACGCCAACCTGACGGGACAGCAGGATGTGCTCACGGGTTTGTGGCATCGGACCATCGGCGGCCGAGCAAACCAGGATCGCGCCGTCCATCTGGGCAGCACCGGTGATCATGTTCTTCACGTAGTCAGCGTGACCTGGGCAGTCAACGTGAGCGTAGTGACGAATGTTCGAGTTGTACTCGACGTGAGCGGTGTTGATGGTGATACCGCGCGCTTTTTCTTCTGGAGCCGAGTCGATCTTGTCGAACTCAACGACGGCCGAACCGAAAACTTCGGAGCAGACGCGGGTCAGAGCTGCGGTCAGAGTGGTCTTACCGTGGTCAACGTGGCCGATGGTGCCGACGTTAACGTGGGGAAGGGAACGATCAAATTTTTCTTTAGCCACGACAGTGAACCTCTTGCCTAAAGGGGATTAGCCTTGTTTTTTAACGAGTGCTTCGACGATGTTCGACGGAGCTTCGGCGTATTTGGAGAATTCCATGGAGTAGCTTGCGCGACCCTGAGACATGGAACGAACGTCGGTCGCGTAACCGAACATCTCTCCGAGCGGTACCTCAGCAGTGATTACCTTGCCGGACACCGAGTCTTCATTACCCTGGATCATCCCGCGACGACGGCTCAGGTCACCCATCACGTCACCCAGGTAGTCTTCCGGGGTTACAACTTCGACCTTCATGATCGGCTCAAGTACCACGCCACCGCCCTTCTGGGCCAGTTGCTTGGTCGCCATCGAAGCGGCGATCTTGAACGCCATTTCGTTGGAGTCGACGTCGTGGTACGAACCGTCAAATACCGTAGCCTTCAGGCCGAGCAGCGGATAGCCGGCAACAACGCCGTTTTTCATCTGCTCTTCGATACCCTTCTGGATCGGGGCGATGAATTCCTTAGGAATCACACCACCAACGACTTCGTTGGTGAACACCAGACCTTCGGTGATGTTGCCCTTGTCGTCCACGTCCGGCTCCGAGAAACGGATCCAGCAGTGACCGAACTGACCACGACCACCCGACTGACGAACGAACTTGCCTTCGATCTCGACGTTGGACTTGGTGATCTTCTCGCGGTACGAAACCTGCGGCTTGCCGACGTTGCACTCGACGTTGAATTCGCGCTTCATGCGGTCAACGAGGATGTCCAGGTGCAGCTCACCCATACCGGAGATGATGGTCTGGCCGGTTTCTTCGTCGGTCTTGACGCGGAACGACGGGTCTTCCTGGGCCAGCTTGCCCAGAGCGATACCCATCTTCTCCTGGTCAGCCTTGGTTTTCGGCTCTACGGAGAGCGAAATCACCGGCTCAGGGAAGTCCATACGCTCGAGGATGATCGGCTTGTCGGCGTTGCACAAGGTGTCACCGGTGGTGACGTCCTTCATGCCGATCAGAGCAGCGATGTCGCCAGCGCGTACTTCTTTGATCTCTTCACGCTGGTTGGCGTGCATCTGCACCATACGACCAACGCGCTCTTTCTTGCCCTTGACCGAGTTGATGACGGAGTCACCGGAGGTCAGGAAGCCCGAGTAGACGCGAACGAAGGTCAGAGTGCCCACGAACGGGTCGGTGGCAATCTTGAACGCCAGGGCCGAGAACGGCTCGTTGTCGTCAGCAGGACGCTCGTCGTACTGCTCTGGGGTGACTTCGTCCTTCGGCACGTCGATCAGGTCAGGGTGGATACCCTTGATCGCCGGGATTTCGGTCGGAGCAGGCAGGAAGTCGATAACGGCGTCGAGAACCAGGGGAACGCCCTTGTTCTTGAACGAGGAACCGCAGACAGCAGGAACGATCTCGCTCGCGAGGGTACGGGCGCGCAGACCAGCCTTGATGTCTTCGACGGACAGGTCACCTTCTTCAAGGTACTTGTTCATCAGCTCTTCGTTGGCCTCGGCAGCAGCCTCAACCATGTTGCTGCGCCATTCGTTGGCCAGGTCCACCAGCTCGGCAGGAATTTCTTCCTCGCGGTAGGTAGTACCTTTGTCGTCATCGTTCCAGTAGATGGCTTTCATCTTGATCAGGTCAACCTGACCCTGGAAGTCATCTTCAGCACCGATAGCCAGCTGGACCGGAACCGGGGTGTGCCCCAGACGGTTCTTGATCTGGCCGACAACGCGCAGGAAGTTTGCACCGGCACGGTCCATCTTGTTCACGTAGACAACACGTGGAACGCCGTACTTGTTGGCCTGACGCCATACGGTTTCGGACTGCGGCTCAACGCCGGAGGTACCGCAGAACACAACGACCGCGCCGTCGAGTACACGCAGCGAACGCTCTACTTCAATGGTGAAGTCAACGTGGCCGGGGGTATCGATGACGTTTACGCGGTAGTTGTCGTACTGACCACGGGAACCTTTCCAGAAGGTGGTAACGGCAGCGGAGGTAATGGTGATACCGCGCTCCTGCTCCTGCACCATCCAGTCGGTGGTCGCGGCGCCGTCGTGCACCTCGCCCATCTTGTGGCTCAGACCTGTGTAGAACAGGATCCGCTCGGTAGTGGTAGTCTTGCCCGCGTCAACGTGCGCGCAGATACCAATGTTACGGTAGCGGTTAATTGCTGTAGTACGAGCCATAAAGCCCTCGCAAAATGATTGATGCTTGAATTAGAAGCGGTAGTGCGAGAACGCTTTGTTGGCTTCAGCCATACGGTGAACGTCTTCACGCTTCTTGACTGCAGCACCCTTGCCTTCAGCAGCATCCAGCAGCTCGCCAGCCAGGCGCAGAGCCATCGACTTCTCGCCGCGCTTGCGGGCGTAGTCTACGAGCCAGCGCATTGCCAGAGCGTTACGACGGGACGGACGAACTTCAACCGGGACCTGGTAAGTGGCACCGCCGACACGGCGGGACTTTACTTCGACCAGCGGAGCGATGGCGTCGAGAGCTTTCTCGAAGATTTCCAGGGGGTCGCTGTTCTTGCGTGCTTTGACGGTATCCAGGGCACCGTAAACGATGCGCTCGGCTACGGCCTTCTTGCCGCTTTCCATCACGTGGTTCATGAACTTGGCGAGGATCTGGGATCCGTACTTCGGATCGTCAAGGATCTCACGTTTTGCTGCTACACGACGTCTTGGCATGATAAGCCCTCAAACGGTCTTCAGGTTAGCCCGGGACCAGGTCTATTCGACCCACGCCCGACCTTACTCTTATCGACTCAAAAAAATGGATGTCTGCAAACGGCCGATTACTTCGGACGCTTGGTACCGTACTTCGAACGACCCTGGTTACGGCCTTTGACGCCCGAAGTATCCAGAGAGCCGCGAACGGTGTGGTAACGAACACCTGGCAAGTCTTTTACACGGCCGCCACGGATCAGGACGACGCTGTGCTCTTGCAGGTTGTGGCCTTCACCACCGATGTACGAGGAAACCTCGAAACCGTTGGTCAGACGCACACGGCATACTTTACGCAGTGCCGAGTTAGGTTTTTTCGGCGTGGTGGTGTACACGCGGGTGCACACGCCACGACGCTGCGGGCAGTTCTGCAGCGCAGGAACGTCGGACTTCTCGACCGAACGCTTACGCGGCTGACGTACCAGCTGGTTGATAGTTGCCATCTACTAGCTCCACTGATTGTCTTGCGACTCTATTGTCTTGCAAGAAAGCCAAAAATTGGCGAGACGGAGCCTCACCAAATTTAAGGGTACAAAAGTCTAAAGAGGATCTTGCACCCAGTCAAGACGAGGCCCCGGCCCTCCCCGCCCGATCATCGGCAACAATTCATGTCGCCGATGGTCTTGCGAGGGGCGCCGGGGCCTTGCCCTGCACTTAGTTACCGCTGGAGTTCAGCGCTTCGGTCAGTGCGGCTTCCACCTCACTGGCGCTCACACGCAGCGGCTTGTCGGCATCACGGCGACGCTTGCGCTCGCTGTGGTAGGCCAGACCAGTACCGGCCGGGATCAGACGACCCACGACCACGTTCTCTTTCAGGCCGCGCAGGTAATCGCGCTTGCCGGTTACCGCCGCTTCGGTCAGTACGCGGGTGGTTTCCTGGAAGGAAGCCGCCGAGATGAACGATTCGGTGGACAGCGAGGCCTTGGTGATACCCAGCAGCACACGGGTGTACTTCGAGATGAACTTGTCTTCGGCGGCGAGACGCTCGTTCTCGACCAGCACCTGAGTCAGTTCCATCTGGTCGCCCTTGATGAAGCTGGAGTCACCCGACTCGGCGATCTCGACCTTGCGCAGCATCTGACGCAGGATGGTCTCGATGTGCTTGTCGTTGATCTTAACGCCTTGCAGGCGGTAAACGTCCTGGATCTCGTTGACGATGTACTTCGCCAGCGCGCTCACACCCAGCAGACGCAGGATGTCGTGCGGATCGCTCGGGCCGTCGGAGATAACTTCGCCGCGGTTTACCTGTTCGCCTTCGAAGACGTTCAGGTGGCGCCACTTCGGAATCAGCTCTTCGTACGGATCGCTACCGTCGGTCGGAGTAATGACCAGACGACGCTTGCCCTTGGTCTCTTTACCGAACGCGATGGTGCCGCTGACTTCAGCCAGGATCGAGGCTTCTTTCGGACGACGCGCTTCGAACAGGTCGGCAACGCGTGGCAGACCACCGGTGATGTCACGGGTCTTCGACGTTTCTTGCGGGATACGCGCGATAACGTCACCGACACCGATCTGGGCACCGTCAGCCACACCGACAAGGGCGTTGGCCGGCAGGAAGTACTGAGCCGGTACGTCGGTACCTGGCAGGTACAGGTCCTTGCCATTGGCGTCGACCATCTTGATCGCCGGACGGATTTCCTTGCCAGCGGCAGGGCGATCCTTGACATCCATCACTTCAATGTTGGTCAGGCCGGTCAGTTCATCGGTCTGGCGCTTGATGGTGATGTTTTCTTCCATGCCCACGAAGGTCACGGTACCTTTCAGTTCGGTAACGATCGGGTGGGTGTGCGGGTCCCACTTGGCGACGATGGCGCCAGCTTCGACCTTCTCACCTTCCTTGACCGAAATCACCGCACCGTAAGGCAGCTTGTAACGCTCACGCTCACGACCGAATTCGTCGGCAATGGCCAGCTCGCCGGAACGCGATACGGCAACCAGGTTACCGTCGGCGCGCACGACCTGCTTCAGGTTGTGCAGACGCACCATACCGCCGTTCTTCACCTGGACGCTGTCGGCAGCCGAGGTACGGCTTGCAGCACCACCGATGTGGAACGTACGCATGGTCAGCTGGGTACCCGGCTCACCGATCGACTGTGCAGCGATAACGCCAACAGCCTCACCGATGTTCACCTGGTGACCGCGAGCCAGGTCGCGACCGTAGCATTTGGCGCAGATGCCATAGCGGGTTTCGCAGTTGATCGGCGAACGCACGATCACTTCGTCGATGCTGTTCAGCTCGATGAACTCGACCCACTGCTCGTCGACCAGAGTGCCGGCCGGAACGATGACGTCCTCGGTGCCTGGCTTGAACACGTCACGGGCGATGACACGACCCAGTACACGCTCACCCAGCGGCTCGACAACGTCGCCGCCTTCGATGTGCGGGGTCATCAACAGGCCCTGTTCGGTGCCACAGTCGATCTCGGTCACGACCAGATCCTGGGCAACGTCCACCAGACGGCGAGTCAGGTAACCGGAGTTCGCAGTCTTCAACGCGGTATCCGCCAGACCCTTACGAGCACCGTGGGTCGAGATGAAGTACTGCAGTACGCTCAGACCTTCACGGAAGTTCGCGGTGATCGGCGTCTCGATGATCGAGCCGTCCGGCTTGGCCATCAGGCCACGCATACCGGCCAGCTGACGGATCTGAGCCGCGGAACCACGAGCACCGGAGTCGGCCATCATGTACATCGAGTTGAAGGACTCTTGCTCGACTTCGTCGCCATTGCGGTCGATGACCTTCTCTTTCGAGAGGTTGGCCATCATCGCCTTGGAGACTTCGTCGTTCGCCTTGGACCACAAGTCGATGACCTTGTTGTACTTCTCGCCCTGGGTTACCAGGCCGGAGGCGTACTGGCTCTCGATTTCCTTCACTTCGTCGGTAGCGGTACCGATGATGCGGGCTTTCTCGTCCGGGATAACGAAGTCGTTAACACCGATCGAAACGCCGGAAATGGTCGAGTAGGCGAAACCGGTGTACATCAACTGGTCGGCGAAGATCACGGTCTCTTTCAGACCAACCACGCGGTAGCACTGGTTGATCAGCTTGGAGATCGCCTTTTTCTTCATCGGCTGGTTGACCACATCGTACGGCAGGCCTGCCGGTACAACCTGGAACAGCAGCGCGCGGCCGACAGTGGTGTCGACAATGCGGGTGTTCTTGGTGATGCTGCCATCGCGATCTTTCACGGTCTCGTTGATACGGACCTTGATTTTCGCGTGCAGGGCGGCTTCGCCGGCGCGGAATACGCGGTCGACTTCCTGCAGGTCGGCAAACACGCGACCTTCGCCCTTGGCGTTGATGGCTTCGCGGGTCATGTAGTACAGACCCAGTACAACGTCCTGCGACGGAACGATGATTGGCTCACCGTTGGCTGGCGACAGGATGTTGTTGGTCGACATCATCAGCGCGCGCGCTTCCAGCTGGGCTTCCAGCGTCAGCGGCACGTGCACAGCCATCTGGTCACCGTCGAAGTCGGCGTTGTACGCGGCGCAGACCAGAGGGTGCAGCTGGATGGCCTTACCTTCGATCAGAACCGGCTCGAACGCCTGGATACCCAGACGGTGCAGGGTCGGTGCACGGTTGAGCAGCACGGGGTGTTCGCGAATCACTTCAGCGAGAACGTCCCACACCTCTGGCAGCTCGCGCTCGACCATCTTCTTGGCAGCCTTGATGGTGGTCGCCAGACCACGCATTTCCAGCTTGCCGAAAATGAACGGCTTGAACAGCTCGAGGGCCATTTTCTTGGGGAGACCGCACTGGTGCAGACGCAGGGTCGGGCCTACGGTAATTACCGAACGGCCGGAGTAGTCCACACGCTTACCGAGCAGGTTCTGACGGAAACGACCTTGCTTACCTTTGATCATGTCAGCCAGCGACTTCAGCGGACGCTTGTTCGAGCCAGTGATGGCGCGACCGCGACGGCCGTTGTCGAGCAGGGCGTCGACCGCTTCCTGCAGCATGCGCTTTTCGTTGCGCACAATGATGTCCGGCGCCGACAGATCGAGCAGGCGCTTCAGACGGTTGTTACGGTTGATCACCCGACGATACAGGTCGTTCAGGTCGGAGGTCGCGAAGCGGCCACCATCCAGCGGTACCAGCGGACGCAGGTCCGGCGGCAGTACTGGCAGGACGGTCAGGACCATCCACTCAGGCAGGTTGCCCGAGCCCTGGAAAGCTTCCATCAGCTTCAGGCGCTTGGACAGCTTCTTGATCTTGGTTTCCGAGTTGGTCTGCGGAATCTCTTCGCGCAGGCGGCCGATCTCGTGTTCCAGGTCGATAGCGTGCAGCAGTTCGCGGACAGCCTCGGCACCCATGCGGGCGTCGAAGTCGTCACCGAACTCTTCCAGCGCTTCGAAGTACTGCTCATCGTTCAGCAGCTGGCCCTTTTCCAGGGTGGTCATACCCGGGTCGATAACGACGTAGCTCTCGAAGTAGAGCACGCGCTCGATATCACGCAGGGTCATGTCCATCAGCAGGCCGATACGGGACGGCAGCGACTTCAGGAACCAGATGTGGGCAACCGGCGAGGCCAGTTCGATGTGCGCCATGCGCTCACGACGAACCTTGGCCAGGGCGACTTCAACGCCGCACTTCTCGCAGATCACGCCACGGTGCTTCAGGCGCTTGTACTTACCGCACAGGCACTCGTAGTCCTTGACTGGGCCAAAGATCTTGGCGCAGAACAGGCCGTCACGCTCAGGCTTGAACGTACGGTAGTTGATGGTTTCCGGCTTTTTGACTTCACCGAACGACCACGAACGGATCATTTCAGGCGACGCCAGACCGATGCGGATGGCGTCGAACTCTTCGACTTGACCCTGGTTTTTCAGCAAATTCAGTAGGTCTTTCAAGGCCTTTCCTCCTGGCGGAGCAGGGAGCGGGCATTACCTGCCCCACTCCCCTTCGCGTCACGTGTTATTCGGTTTCCAGATCGATATCGATACCGAGCGAACGGATCTCTTTGATCAACACGTTGAAGGACTCGGGCATGCCCGGCTCCATACGGTGATCGCCATCCACGATGTTCTTGTACATCTTGGTACGGCCGTTCACGTCGTCCGACTTCACTGTGAGCATTTCTTGCAGGGTGTATGCCGCGCCGTATGCTTCCAGCGCCCACACTTCCATCTCCCCGAAACGCTGACCACCGAACTGCGCCTTACCACCCAGCGGCTGCTGGGTAACCAGGCTGTAGGAACCAGTGGAACGCGCGTGCATCTTGTCGTCCACCAAGTGGTTCAGCTTGAGCATGTACATGTAACCAACGGTCACAGAACGCTCGAACTTGTTGCCGGTGCGGCCGTCGAACAGCTGCATCTGGCCGCTTTCCGGCAGGTCTGCCAGCTTCAGCATGGCCTTGATCTCACGCTCCTTGGCACCGTCGAAGACTGGAGTGGCCATAGGCACGCCTTTCTTCAGGTTGTTTGCCAGAGCCATGATCTCTTCGTCGGTGAACTCTTCCAGGTTCTCCTGACGACCACCGATCTCGTTGTAGATTTCGGTGAGGAAGGTACGCAGTTCAGCGGCCTTGCGCTGCTCTTCGATCATGCGGTCGATCTTCTCGCCCAGGCCCTTGGCCGCGAGGCCCAGGTGGGTTTCGAGGATCTGACCGACGTTCATACGCGAAGGTACGCCCAGCGGGTTCAGTACGACGTCGACCGGAGTACCGTTGGCGTCGTGCGGCATGTCTTCGACCGGCATGATCACCGAGACGACACCCTTGTTACCGTGACGACCGGCCATCTTGTCACCCGGCTGGATGCGACGGCGGATTGCCAGGTAGACCTTGACGATCTTCAGCACGCCCGGTGCCAGGTCGTCGCCCTGCTGCAGCTTGCGCTTCTTGTCTTCGAACTTGTCGTCCAGCAGGCGACGGCGATCGACGATGTACTGCTGAGCCTTTTCCAGCTGCTCGTTCAGTGCATCTTCTGCCATGCGCAGCTTGAACCACTGGCCGTGCTCCAGACCGTTCAGCACGTCATCAGTGATCACGGTGCCTTTCTTCAGGCCCGCACCACCGTCGACCACCTGGCCGTTCAGGGCGGAACGCAGACGCTCGAAGGTTGCACCTTCGACGATGCGGAACTCTTCGTTGAGGTCCTTGCGGATCTCGTCCAGCTGCATCTTCTCGATGGCCAGGGCGCGGCTGTCGCGCTCTACGCCATCACGGGTGAAGACCTGTACGTCGATGACGGTGCCTTTGGTACCGGTTGGTACGCGCAGGGAGGTGTCTTTGACGTCGCTGGCCTTCTCACCGAAGATCGCGCGCAGCAGTTTTTCTTCCGGAGTCAGCTGGGTCTCGCCTTTCGGGGTGACCTTGCCGACCAGGATGTCGCCAGCGCCGACTTCGGCACCCACGTAAACGATACCGGCTTCGTCCAGCTTGTTCAGCGCAGCTTCACCCACGTTCGGGATATCCGCGGTGATTTCTTCTGGGCCAAGCTTGGTGTCACGGGCCACACAGGTCAGCTCCTGAATGTGGATCGTGGTGAAACGGTCTTCCTGGACCACACGCTCGGACAGGCAGATGGAGTCTTCGAAGTTGAAGCCGTTCCACGCCATGAACGCGATGCGCATGTTCTGGCCCAGTGCCAGCTCACCCATGTCGGTGGACGGACCGTCAGCCATGATGTCGCCACGCGCGACCACATCACCTTTGCTTACCAGCGGACGCTGGTTGATGCAGGTGTTCTGGTTCGAGCGGGTGTACTTGGTGAGGTTGTAGATATCCACACCAGCTTCACCGGTTTCGACTTCGTCGTCAGCCACGCGTACGACGATACGGCTGGCGTCAACCGAGTCGATCACACCACCGCGGCGAGCAACCACGCAGACACCAGAGTCACGGGCGACGTTGCGCTCCATGCCGGTACCCACCAGCGGCTTGTCGGCGCGCAGGGTTGGTACAGCCTGACGCTGCATGTTCGAACCCATCAACGCACGGTTGGCGTCGTCGTGCTCGAGGAACGGAATCAGCGACGCTGCGACCGAGACTACCTGCTTCGGCGAAACGTCCATCAGGGTGACGTCTTCCGGCGCCTTGACGGTGAATTCGTTCAGGTGACGAACGGCTACCAGCTCGTCGATCAGCTGCTTCTTCTCGTTCATTGCGGCCGAAGCCTGTGCAATGACGTGATCCGCTTCTTCGATCGCCGACAGGAACACGATGTCGTCGCTGACCACACCCTCTTTCACCACGCGGTACGGGCTTTCCAGGAAGCCGTACTGGTTGGTGCGGGCATAAGCGGCCAGGGAGTTGATCAGACCGATGTTCGGGCCTTCCGGCGTTTCGATCGGGCACACACGGCCGTAGTGGGTCGGGTGTACGTCACGGACTTCGAAGCCTGCGCGCTCACGGGTCAGACCACCAGGGCCGAGTGCGGAGACACGGCGCTTGTGAGTGATCTCGGAGAGCGGGTTGTTCTGGTCCATGAACTGCGAGAGCTGGCTGGAACCGAAGAACTCTTTCACCGCCGCCGCTACTGGCTTGGCGTTGATCAGGTCCTGAGGCATCAGGCCTTCGCTTTCAGCCATCGACAGACGCTCTTTGACCGCGCGCTCTACACGCACCAGGCCAACACGGAACTGGTTCTCGGCCATCTCGCCGACGCAACGGACGCGACGGTTACCCAGGTGGTCGATGTCGTCGACAATGCCTTTGCCGTTACGGATATCGACCAGGGTCTTCAGGACCTCGACGATGTCTTCCTTGCTCAGCACGCCCGAACCTTCGATCTCGGTACGACCGATACGACGGTTGAACTTCATGCGACCGACAGCGGACAGGTCGTAACGCTCGGCGCTGAAGAACAGGTTGTTGAACAGGGTCTCGGCGGCGTCCTTGGTTGGCGGCTCGCCTGGACGCATCATGCGGTAGATCTCGACCAGCGCTTCCAGTTGGTTGCTGGTGGTATCGATCTTCAGGGTGTCCGAAATGAACGGACCGCAATCGATGTCGTTGGTGTACAGCGTCTCGATGCGAACGACCTGGGCCTTGGCGATCTTGACCAGCAGATCAGTGGTCAGCTCGGTGTTGCATTCGGCCAGGATCTCACCGGTAGCCGGGTGCACGATCGCCTTGGCGGTGGTGCGGCCCAGTACGTACTCCAGCGGAACGTCCAGCTCTTTCACGCCAGCTTTTTCCAGCTGGTTGATGTGGCGCGCGGTAATACGGCGGCCCTGCTCGACGATGACCTTGCCGCTGCCGTCATGGATGTCCATGACCGCGACTTCACCACGCAGGCGCTGTGGCACCAGTTCCAGGCTGAGTTTCTCGCCGGACAGGTGGAACACGTTGGTGGTGTAGAAGGTGTTGAGTACTTCTTCAGTGCTGTAACCCAGGGCACGCAGCAGTACCGAGGCCGGCAGTTTGCGGCGACGGTCGATACGCACGAATACGCAGTCCTTCGGGTCGAACTCGAAGTCCAGCCAGGAACCGCGGTAAGGGATGATGCGTGCGGAGTACAGCAGCTTGCCGGAGCTGTGGGTCTTGCCACGGTCGTGGTCGAAGAACACACCCGGCGAACGGTGCAGCTGAGATACGATTACACGCTCGGTACCGTTGATAACGAAGGTACCGTTTTCAGTCATCAGGGGGATTTCACCCATGTAGACTTCTTGCTCTTTGATGTCCTTGATCGCTTTGTTCGACGATTCCTTGTCGAAGATGATCAGGCGCACCTTCACCCGCAGCGGGACCGCAAAGGTCACACCGCGCAGGACACATTCCTTCACATCGAAGGCCGGCTCGCCCAGGCGATAGCCGACGTACTCCAGGGCAGCATTGCCGGAGTAGCTGATGATCGGGAATACCGATTTGAAGGCCGCATGCAGACCGACGTCGCGGAACTGATCCTTGGATGCTCCCGCCTGCAGGAATTCGCGATACGAATCCAGCTGGATGGCCAGGAGGTAAGGCACATCCATGACGTCCGGCAACTTGCTAAAGTCCTTGCGGATACGTTTTTTCTCAGTGTATGAGTAAGCCATCAGCATTCCCCAGCTTGGTCACCTGCTTGTTTGGCATCTCCCGGCGGGAGCAGCCAGAAAATCGTGCAAACCCCTTGGTTTGCGCCACCGTCTTGGTGGTTGCCGCTCGTTATCGGGGCCGACCTGATCGGCCACCAATAACGGAAAAAGGCCGGTGGCATAAGCCACCAGCCATCAGCCCTTCGCTTAACGCTCGGACTGGAGTCGCAAAGTCGAAATTACTTCAGCTCGACTTTAGCGCCTGCTTCTTCCAGCTTCTTCTTCGCGTCTTCAGCGGCTTCTTTCGAAACGCCTTCAGCGATAACCTGAGGAGCGCCGTCGACTTTCTCTTTGGCTTCTTTCAGGCCCAGACCAGTCAGTTCACGAACTGCCTTGATCACGTTGACCTTCTTGTCGCCAGCTTCGGTCAGAACGACGTTGAACTCGGTTTGCTCTTCAGCAGCAGCAGCGGCAACAGCTGGGCCAGCGGCAACAGCGGCAGCAGCGGTAACGCCGAAGGTTTCTTCCATCGCTTTGATCAGCTCAACAATTTCCAGAACGGTTTTCTGGCCGATTGCTTCGATGATTTGCTCGTTAGTCAGAGACATGACTTAAATCCTGTATTGGGGTGACAGCCTACGCAGCCATCAAATTAAACATATGATTTTGAAAGGGTTGCGCGTGCCTTAGGCAGCAGCAGCTTCTTTCTGGTCGCGCAGAGCTGCCAGAGTGCGAGCCAGCTTGCTGGTTGCACCTTGGATTACGCTCATCAGCTGTGCGATAGCCTCGTCGCGAGTTGGCAGGGTTGCCAGCACGTCGATCTGGTTAGCGGCAAGGAACTTGCCGTCAAACGCAGCTGCCTTGATCTCGAACTTGTCCTGACCCTTGGCGAACTCTTTGAACAGACGAGCAGCGGCGCCCGGGTGTTCGTTGGAGAAAGCAATCAGGGTCGGGCCTTTGAACGCGTCGTTGAGGATCGAGAATTCGGTGCCTTCAACAGCGCGCTTGAGCAGGGTGTTACGTACGACACGTACGTATACGCCAGCTTCGCGGGCCTCTTTACGGAGTCCGGTCATTGCGCCTACAGTCACACCACGGGCATCAGCCACGACAGCGGACAGAGCGACTTTGGCAGCCTCGTTGACTTCAGCGACGATGGCCTTCTTGTCTTCGAGTTTAATTGCCACGGGTTTACTCCTGGTTTCTACCGTTTCATCTGGCCGGAGCCGGATGTCGTTTTGGTGTCTGATTCGCGAACGAATCGGGAGCACCATCTGCGTAGGCTTGAGGTTTAAGGCTTGCGCCGCCTACGGTCTTGGATAGCCCCCGCCAGGCAGGGACCCCAATTTTCAGCAGCCGGTGCGACTAGGTCGCACCGGCCGAGCATTACACGTTCAGCGAGCTCTGATCGATGATCAGACCTGGGCCCATGGTGGTGCTCAGGGTAACGCGCTTGACGTAGATACCTTTCGAGGAAGCTGGCTTGATACGCTTCAGATCAGCGATCAGGGCTTCAACGTTTTCCTTCAGCTTGCCAGCTTCGAAGCCAACCTTGCCAACGGAGGTGTGGATGATACCGTTCTTGTCGGTACGGTAGCGAACCTGACCGGCCTTGGCGTTTTTCACGGCAGTGGCTACGTCTGGAGTAACGGTACCGACTTTCGGGTTAGGCATCAGGCCGCGAGGACCGAGAACCTGACCCAGCTGACCTACAACGCGCATTGCATCAGGCGATGCGATGACGACGTCATAGTTCAGGTCGCCGCCTTTCATTTCGGCAGCCAGATCGTCCATGCCTACACGGTCAGCGCCGGCAGCCAGAGCGGCTTCAGCAGCTGGACCCTGGGTGAAGACGGCAACACGTACGGTCTTGCCAGTGCCGTGTGGCAGCACGGTAGCGCTACGAACGACCTGGTCGGATTTACGCGGGTCAACACCGAGGTTAACGGCGATGTCGTAGGACTCTACGAACTTGGCAGTCGGCAGCGAAGCCAGCAGGGTTGCAGCTTCTTCGAAGTTGTAGGCCTTGCCTGCTTCGATTTTTTCGGCGATTGCCTTTTGACGCTTGGTCAGCTTAGCCATTACACACCCTCCACGTTCAGGCCCATGCTGCGGGCAGAGCCAGCGATGGTGCGTACAGCTGCGTCCAGGTCAGCGGCGGTCAGGTCAGCCTGCTTAGTCTTGGCGATATCTTCCAGCTGAGCACGGGTAACAGTACCGACCTTGACGGTGTTCGGGCGAGCCGAACCGCTGGTCAGACCAGCAGCTTTCTTCAGCAGAACCGAAGCAGGGGTGCTCTTGGTTTCGAAGGTGAAGCTACGGTCACTGTAGACAGTGATGATCACTGGAGTCGGCAGACCTGGCTCTTGACCCTGAGTACGGGCGTTGAAGGCCTTGCAGAATTCCATGATGTTCACACCGTGTTGACCCAGTGCTGGACCAACGGGTGGGCTTGGGTTGGCCTGGCCGGCCTTTACTTGCAGCTTGATGTAAGCCTGAATCTTCTTAGCCATGAGCTACTCCAAAATCGGGTACGAACGCCAGATGGCTCCCCGGATGACTTGCGTTTTATCCCAGTGACGACAAAACCCCGCAGCACATAGGGCTGCGGGGTATGGGATGCTGCGTTCCGCTAGACCTTCTCGACCTGGCTGAACTCGAGCTCCACCGGAGTAGAGCGACCGAAAATGAGCACCGCAACCTGCAGGCGACTCTTTTCGTAGTTAACCTCTTCGACACTACCGTTAAAGTCGGCGAACGGACCGTCAATGACGCGAACCACTTCACCCGGCTCGAACAGTGTCTTCGGCTTCGGCTTGTCACTGCCGTCGGCTACGCGACGCAGGATGGCCTCTGCCTCTTTATCGGTGATCGGCGCAGGCTTGTCTGCGGTACCACCAATGAAACCCATGACCCGAGGAGTATCCTTGACAAGGTGCCAAGTCCCTTCATTCATTTCCATCTGGACCAATACATAGCCAGGGAAGAATTTTCGCTCGCTCTTGCGCTTCTGGCCGTTGCGCATTTCGACAACTTCTTCGGTCGGGACCAGGATCTCGCCGAATTCGTCTTCCATGCCAGCCAGCTTGACACGCTCGATCAGGGAGCGCATGACATGCTTCTCGTAACCCGAGTAAGCATGAACAACATACCAACGCTTAGCCACGAGACACCCTTAGCCAACGATCAAGGAGACCAACCAGCCGAGCAGGGAGTCGAGCCCCCACAGCAGCAGCGCCATAACCAGGACTACAGCCACGACAATCAGCGTGGTCTGAGTGGTTTCTTGGCGAGTTGGCCACACGACTTTACGGATCTCGGTACGAGCTTCCTTCGCCAGCGCAAAGAACGACTTGCCTTTGGCGGTCTGCAAGGCAACGAAGCCAGCGACTGCAGCCAAAGCGAGCAGAACGAGCACGCGATACAGGATCGGGGAGGCGGAGTAATACTGATTACCCACAACACCTACGACTACCAATGCAACAACAGCCAGCCACTTGAACAGATCAAAACGCGATTCTTGGGCTTCAGTTTTGGGAGTCATCGAGGAGGATCCTGTGAGAAGAAAGCCAATCACACCGAGGTGAATGGCAGGTCAGGAGGGAATCGAACCCCCAACCTACGGTTTTGGAGACCGTCGCTCTGCCAATTGAGCTACTGACCTATAACGCTGTATCAGGCCGGCAATTATACCGGCCTGATCATTTAAATCAACTACTTATTCAATAATTTTTGCTACGACGCCGGCGCCGACGGTACGACCGCCTTCACGGATGGCGAAGCGCAGACCGTCTTCCATTGCGATGGTCTTGATCAGGGTGACAGTCATCTGAATGTTGTCACCTGGCATTACCATCTCAACGCCTTCCGGCAGTTCGCAGTTACCGGTCACGTCAGTGGTACGGAAGTAGAACTGAGGACGGTAGCCTTTGAAGAACGGAGTGTGACGGCCGCCTTCTTCCTTCGACAGGACGTAGACTTCTGCGGTGAACTTGGTGTGCGGCTTGACCGAACCTGGCTTGACCAGAACCTGGCCACGCTCAACGTCGTCACGCTTGGTACCACGCAGCAGGACGCCGCAGTTCTCGCCAGCACGACCTTCGTCCAGCAGCTTGCGGAACATCTCAACGCCGGTGCAGGTGGTGGTGGTGGTGTCACGCAGACCAACGATTTCCAGCGGGTCTTGAACGCGGACGATACCACGCTCGATACGACCGGTAACAACGGTACCACGACCCGAGATCGAGAATACGTCTTCGATCGGCATCAGGAACGGCTGGTCGATGGCACGAACTGGCTCAGGGATGTAGGCATCCAGAGTTTCTACCAGCTTCTTGACAGCGGTAGTGCCCATTTCGTTGTCGTCTTTGCCTTCCAGGGCCATACGAGCCGAACCGATGATGATCGGAGTGTCGTCGCCTGGGAAGTCGTAGGTGGACAGCAGGTCGCGAACTTCCATCTCGACCAGCTCCAGCAGCTCAGCGTCGTCTACCAGGTCAGCCTTGTTCAGGAAGACCACGATGTACGGAACGCCAACCTGACGGGACAGCAGGATGTGCTCACGGGTTTGTGGCATCGGACCATCGGCGGCCGAGCAAACCAGGATCGCGCCGTCCATCTGGGCAGCACCGGTGATCATGTTCTTCACGTAGTCAGCGTGACCTGGGCAGTCAACGTGAGCGTAGTGACGAATGTTCGAGTTGTACTCGACGTGAGCGGTGTTGATGGTGATACCGCGCGCTTTTTCTTCTGGAGCCGAGTCGATCTTGTCGAACTCAACGACGGCCGAACCGAAAACTTCGGAGCAGACGCGAGTCAGCGCTGCAGTCAGAGTGGTCTTACCGTGATCAACGTGGCCGATGGTGCCGACGTTAACGTGAGGTAGGGAACGATCAAACTTTTCCTTAGCCATCGATACAATCCTCCGCAGAAGAAATAGATATACCGCTGATAAAACAAAGGCAGATATTTTCATATCTGCCTTGTTTATATGGAGCTCTTGAGCGGACTTGAACCGCTGACCTCACCCTTACCAAGGGTGTGCTCTACCAACTGAGCTACAAGAGCGAAACACCTTGCGCAACAACAGCAAACTTGGAGCGGGTAGCGGGAATCGAACCCGCATCATCAGCTTGGAAGGCTGAGGTTCTACCACTAAACTATACCCGCGGAGCTTGCGGCTCTCGCTAAAACTGGTGGAGGGAGAAGGATTCGAACCTTCGAAGCTCTCGCAACGGATTTACAGTCCGTCCCCTTTGACCGCTCGGGAATCCCTCCAGATGTGGCCGGCATTCTATTTGCCCGCCGCCTCAGTGTCAAGCTTTTTTTCAGATTTTTTCAATCAAATCTGAAACTTAGCTACTTTGACACCGCTTCCAGCTCTACCACCTCAGTGGTGTTCCCTGTGAAGCGGGCGCCATTCTATCAAGCTAATCAGCAGTTGCAATACCCTCGCACAAAATAATTTTGTGTTTTAAGTCTTTGAAATCCTTGGAAAGAGCCGCCAGTACCGCTTGATCCAGCAAACGCTCGCTCTCCGGTGCGACTTTGAGCCAGAAACCTTCCGCACCAGGCAGCTGCCCAGCAAGCGGCTGCGCGGAAATATCCAGGCTCAACAGGCGCTGGCGCAGCATATCCAGTTGCTCACGAGCAGGCATCCCCCCCACTACCAGGCACTCATCGCGACGCCGAGCCGGCGTCGCGGCACCAGTCTCACGCAGCAGGCGTATCTCCTGCTGGGAACCCTTGTACAAAGACAGTGGGGCGACCTCCTTGGCCTTCAAAGGAGCTTCCTGCTGATGCCAGACGTAATAAAAGACGTTCAACACGACCAACAGCAGAAACAACCAGCGCATAGTCACCTCAACTCAACGGGCAGGCGATGGCCAAGCCGACAAATACCAGGTCCGGGACAATTCGCGCCTGGGGCACAGCCTCGCGCACCAGGGGCGCATCACCTCCAGTAAGGAAAACTGTAAAGCCTTCCCCCAGAAGCGCACCTGCTTGCTCCACCTGCGTACGAGCAAAGCCCTGGAGCATCAATACACAACCGCGCTCTACCGCCTCGACCGTCGAGCGGCCTGGCTCGAGGCTGTTCAGCGCACGCTCGGCGGAAGCATCGTCATAGCGAATGCGGCGGGTATGAGTACGCAACTGGCTGCGCATCAATGGCATGCCAGGGCAGATGTATCCCCCCAAGTGCTCACCATCAGCAGCAATGAAGTCGGCCTTGGCCGCAGTTCCGAAATCGATTACCAGGCAAGCACCTTTCGCCAGGTGATAGGCCCCCAAAGCACCGAGCCAGCGGTCCATACCCAAGCGCTGGTAATCCTCATAGCCGTTGCGTACGCCGGCCATTTCCTTTACCGGCTGTGCCACGCACACCTCTATTGCGAAAGCCCCCTGGAGCAATGTGCACAAGGAAGATGTCTCCTCCTCACTGCGCACACTGACCATTCGGCAACCGGCAAGATGTAACGCCGGTAACGCAGCAACCGCTGCCAATAGCGCCTGATCGGAGTCGACGACGCCGCCTCCGGCAATCGTGGCATCCGCAACATGGATGACACGCCACTTTATAAAGCTGTTTCCACAGTCGAGCTCAAGAATCATCACGCAACCTCAGGCTGAGCTCACCACCGCTGTAGCTCTTTTCCACACCATCTACATCAAGACGCAACCCGCCCTGGCCGTCCACTCCGAGCACCACCCCGTCGATCCGGGTATTGCCCGCCACGAGCGAAACTTTCCGCCCCTGCCATAAGTGCGCCTGCTCCCACTCCTCCTGGAATACCGCAAAACCATACCGACGATGACGAGCCAGCTCATGCTGCAACTGCTGGGAGAGCAAAGCGACCAGGTGGTTACGATCGATTACCTTGCCCATCTGCGTCCGCATCGAGGCCCAGGCCTGATCGACCTGGTCATTGCTCTGCATGTTCACATTGATACCGATACCCAGCACGACATGGCAGACATCTGCGGGATCACCCACCAGCTCGAGCAGAATGCCAGTGATTTTCTTACCGCTGGCCAACACATCATTGGGCCACTTGAGCCCCACGTCCTGAAGCCCAAAGGCCTGCAGAGTACGCATGACGGCCAACCCCACGACCAGACTCAACCCTTCCAGCTGACGCATACCACCTTCGACGCGCAGCACCACGCTGTAATAGAGGTTTTCTGCGAATGGACTGACCCATTGCCGACCACGGCGCCCGCGCCCGGCGCGCTGACGCTCCGCCAGCACCACGAACGGAGCGCTTTGCCCGGCAGCGACAAGCCGCAACCCTTCTGCATTGGTCGAGTCGATATCCCTATGTATGAACAGCGGCCACTGTTCTCCTTGCGAAAAGCCAGCAATTGCCTGTTCTTCCAGCAAGTTCAGCGGAGAAGCCAGTTGATAGCCACGCCCACGAACCTTGTGTACGGTCAGGTTCAGATCGCCCTCGAGGTGCTGCAGCTGCTTCCACACGGCGCTGCGACTCACTCCGAGGGCAGCCCCCAGAGCCTCGCCAGAATGGAACCGGCCATCCTTGAGAAGATTCAACAACTTCAGCATGCCAGTCTCGATTTTAAATAAGGCTGGCATGATAGCTATGGGTAGTAGGCTTGCATAGGAAAAGGGGCCCATCGGGTTACCCCCGTAGGAGCCGGCGTTGCCGGCGAAGGGCGCGCGGCGGTGCCGGTGTTCGCCGGCATGCCGGCGCCTACAGGGGGCTGCGTTTCGATCGCGCAAAGACAAAACCCCTACCTGCTCGCGCAGATAGGGGTTTTGCGAAATGAATCTTGACGATGACCTACTCTCACATGGGGAAACCCCACACTACCATCGGCGATGCATCGTTTCACTGCTGAGTTCGGGATGGGATCAGGTGGTTCCAATGCTCTATGGTCGTCAAGAAATTCTGTTGCCAGAAGATCCAGATGGATACTCCAGCCAATTCGGATATGTGATCTTGTGGTTCGTCGCGAACTTTCGGTTCGTTTCGTCTTCACCACCGCAATTCGCATGAGCAAATTGCTTGGGTGTTATATGGTCAAGCCTCACGGGCAATTAGTATTGGTTAGCTCAACGCCTCACAGCGCTTACACACCCAACCTATCAACGTCGTAGTCTTCGACGGCCCTTCAGGGAGCTCAAGGCTCCAGTGAGATCTCATCTTGAGGCAAGTTTCCCGCTTAGATGCTTTCAGCGGTTATCTCTTCCGAACATAGCTACCCGGCAATGCCACTGGCGTGACAACCGGAACACCAGAGGTTCGTCCACTCCGGTCCTCTCGTACTAGGAGCAGCCCCTCTCAAATCTCAAACGTCCACGGCAGATAGGGACCGAACTGTCTCACGACGTTCTAAACCCAGCTCGCGTACCACTTTAAATGGCGAACAGCCATACCCTTGGGACCGGCTTCAGCCCCAGGATGTGATGAGCCGACATCGAGGTGCCAAACACCGCCGTCGATATGAACTCTTGGGCGGTATCAGCCTGTTATCCCCGGAGTACCTTTTATCCGTTGAGCGATGGCCCTTCCATACAGAACCACCGGATCACTAAGACCTACTTTCGTACCTGCTCGACGTGTTTGTCTCGCAGTCAAGCGCGCTTTTGCCTTTATACTCTACGACCGATTTCCGACCGGTCTGAGCGCACCTTCGTACTCCTCCGTTACTCTTTGGGAGGAGACCGCCCCAGTCAAACTACCCACCATACACTGTCCTCGATCCGGATAACGGACCTGAGTTAGAACCTCAAGGTTGCCAGGGTGGTATTTCAAGGATGGCTCCATGAGAACTGGCGTCCCCACTTCAAAGCCTCCCACCTATCCTACACAAGCAAGCTCAAAGTCCAGTGCAAAGCTATAGTAAAGGTTCACGGGGTCTTTCCGTCTAGCCGCGGATACACTGCATCTTCACAGCGATTTCAATTTCACTGAGTCTCGGGTGGAGACAGCGCCGCCATCGTTACGCCATTCGTGCAGGTCGGAACTTACCCGACAAGGAATTTCGCTACCTTAGGACCGTTATAGTTACGGCCGCCGTTTACCGGGGCTTCGATCAAGAGCTTCGCTTGCGCTAACCCCATCAATTAACCTTCCGGCACCGGGCAGGCGTCACACCCTATACGTCCACTTTCGTGTTTGCAGAGTGCTGTGTTTTTAATAAACAGTCGCAGCGGCCTGGTATCTTCGACCGGCGTGGGCTTACGCAGCAAGTGCTTCACCCTCACCGGCGCACCTTCTCCCGAAGTTACGGTGCCATTTTGCCTAGTTCCTTCACCCGAGTTCTCTCAAGCGCCTTGGTATTCTCTACCTAACCACCTGTGTCGGTTTGGGGTACGGTTCCCAGTTATCTGAAGCTTAGGAGCTTTTCTTGGAAGCATGGCATCAACCACTTCGCGCTCTAATGAGCACTCGTCATCAGCTCTCGGCCTTGAAATCCCGGATTTGCCTAAGATTTCAGCCTACCACCTTAAACTTGGACAACCAACGCCAAGCTGGCCTAGCCTTCTCCGTCCCTCCATCGCAATAACTGGAAGTACAGGAATATTAACCTGTTTTCCATCGACTACGCTTTTCAGCCTCGCCTTAGGGACCGACTAACCCTGCGTCGATTAACGTTGCGCAGGAAACCTTGGTCTTTCGGCGTGCGAGTTTTTCACTCGCATTGTCGTTACTCATGTCAGCATTCGCACTTCTGATACCTCCAGCAAGCTTCTCAACTCACCTTCACAGGCTTACAGAACGCTCCTCTACCGCATCACCAAAGGTGATACCCGTAGCTTCGGTGCATGGTTTGAGCCCCGTTACATCTTCCGCGCAGGCCGACTCGACTAGTGAGCTATTACGCTTTCTTTAAAGGGTGGCTGCTTCTAAGCCAACCTCCTAGCTGTCTAAGCCTTCCCACATCGTTTCCCACTTAACCATGACTTTGGGACCTTAGCTGACGGTCTGGGTTGTTTCCCTTTTCACGACGGACGTTAGCACCCGCCGTGTGTCTCCCATGCTCGGCACTTGTAGGTATTCGGAGTTTGCATCGGTTTGGTAAGTCGGGATGACCCCCTAGCCGAAACAGTGCTCTACCCCCTACAGTGATACATGAGGCGCTACCTAAATAGCTTTCGAGGAGAACCAGCTATCTCCGAGCTTGATTAGCCTTTCACTCCGATCCACAGGTCATCCGCTAACTTTTCAACGGTAGTCGGTTCGGTCCTCCAGTCAGTGTTACCTAACCTTCAACCTGCCCATGGATAGATCGCCCGGTTTCGGGTCTATACCCAGCGACTAAAGCGCCCTATTAAGACTCGCTTTCGCTACGCCTCCCCTATTCGGTTAAGCTCGCCACTGAATATAAGTCGCTGACCCATTATACAAAAGGTACGCAGTCACCTAACAAAGTAGGCTCCCACTGCTTGTACGCATACGGTTTCAGGTTCTATTTCACTCCCCTCTCCGGGGTTCTTTTCGCCTTTCCCTCACGGTACTGGTTCACTATCGGTCAGTCAGTAGTATTTAGCCTTGGAGGATGGTCCCCCCATGTTCAGACAAAGTTTCTCGTGCTCCGTCCTACTCGATTTCACTGGCAAGAGATTTTCGTGTACGGGGCTATCACCCACTATGGCCGCACTTTCCAGAGCGTTCCACTAATCTCAAACCAGCTTAAGGGCTGGTCCCCGTTCGCTCGCCACTACTAAGGGAATCTCGGTTGATTTCTTTTCCTCAGGGTACTTAGATGTTTCAGTTCCCCTGGTTCGCCTCTTGCACCTATGTATTCAGTACAAGATACTCAGCTTATGCTGAGTGGGTTCCCCCATTCAGAGATCTCTGGATCACAGTCTGTTTGCCGACTCCCCAAAGCTTATCGCAGGCTACCACGTCTTTCATCGCCTCTGACTGCCAAGGCATCCACCGTATGCGCTTCTTCACTTGACCATATAACCCCAAGCAATCTGGTTATACTGTGAAGACGACATTCGCCGAAAATTCGCACGTCGCTCTTTCGAGCAGAACTCACAAATTTTACCTTAGCCTGATCCACCCGCAGTGAAACGGGTGTTCAGTCTATTTCTATCACATATCCGAATTTTTAAAGAACGATCTGACAAAAGTCAGAAATCAGCATTCATCAACGAATGCTCATTTCTAAGTTCTGATCAACTAGACACAACAGAAAGTGGTGGAGCCAAGCGGGATCGAACCGCTGACCTCCTGCGTGCAAGGCAGGCGCTCTCCCAGCTGAGCTATGGCCCCGCATATTGGTAGGTCTGGGCAGATTTGAACTGCCGACCTCACCCTTATCAGGGGTGCGCTCTAACCAACTGAGCTACAGACCTATATAGGGTCTTGATCGTCTTTACATCTGAATCAAGCAATTCGTGTGGGAGCTCATCAGTAGGCTGATGTCGTCGATTAAGGAGGTGATCCAGCCGCAGGTTCCCCTACGGCTACCTTGTTACGACTTCACCCCAGTCATGAATCACACCGTGGTAACCGTCCCCCCGAAGGTTAGACTAGCTACTTCTGGTGCAACCCACTCCCATGGTGTGACGGGCGGTGTGTACAAGGCCCGGGAACGTATTCACCGCAACATTCTGATTTGCGATTACTAGCGATTCCGACTTCACGCAGTCGAGTTGCAGACTGCGATCCGGACTACGATCGGTTTTGTGAGATTAGCTCCACCTCGCGGCTTGGCAACCCTCTGTACCGACCATTGTAGCACGTGTGTAGCCCAGGCCGTAAGGGCCATGATGACTTGACGTCATCCCCACCTTCCTCCGGTTTGTCACCGGCAGTCTCCTTAGAGTGCCCACCATAACGTGCTGGTAACTAAGGACAAGGGTTGCGCTCGTTACGGGACTTAACCCAACATCTCACGACACGAGCTGACGACAGCCATGCAGCACCTGTGTCAGAGTTCCCGAAGGCACCAATCCATCTCTGGAAAGTTCTCTGCATGTCAAGGCCTGGTAAGGTTCTTCGCGTTGCTTCGAATTAAACCACATGCTCCACCGCTTGTGCGGGCCCCCGTCAATTCATTTGAGTTTTAACCTTGCGGCCGTACTCCCCAGGCGGTCAACTTAATGCGTTAGCTGCGCCACTAAAATCTCAAGGATTCCAACGGCTAGTTGACATCGTTTACGGCGTGGACTACCAGGGTATCTAATCCTGTTTGCTCCCCACGCTTTCGCACCTCAGTGTCAGTATCAGTCCAGGTGGTCGCCTTCGCCACTGGTGTTCCTTCCTATATCTACGCATTTCACCGCTACACAGGAAATTCCACCACCCTCTACCATACTCTAGCTCGCCAGTTTTGGATGCAGTTCCCAGGTTGAGCCCGGGGCTTTCACATCCAACTTAACGAACCACCTACGCGCGCTTTACGCCCAGTAATTCCGATTAACGCTTGCACCCTCTGTATTACCGCGGCTGCTGGCACAGAGTTAGCCGGTGCTTATTCTGTCGGTAACGTCAAAACAGCAAGGTATTAACTTACTGCCCTTCCTCCCAACTTAAAGTGCTTTACAATCCGAAGACCTTCTTCACACACGCGGCATGGCTGGATCAGGCTTTCGCCCATTGTCCAATATTCCCCACTGCTGCCTCCCGTAGGAGTCTGGACCGTGTCTCAGTTCCAGTGTGACTGATCATCCTCTCAGACCAGTTACGGATCGTCGCCTTGGTGAGCCATTACCCCACCAACTAGCTAATCCGACCTAGGCTCATCTGATAGCGCAAGGCCCGAAGGTCCCCTGCTTTCTCCCGTAGGACGTATGCGGTATTAGCGTTCCTTTCGAAACGTTGTCCCCCACTACCAGGCAGATTCCTAGGCATTACTCACCCGTCCGCCGCTGAATCAAGGAGCAAGCTCCCGTCATCCGCTCGACTTGCATGTGTTAGGCCTGCCGCCAGCGTTCAATCTGAGCCATGATCAAACTCTTCAGTTCAATACTGCTTGGGTTTTTAATAAACCCTAAACTTGGCTCAGCAATCTCAAATGACTATGTGATTTCTCGCATGGCCACTTGTGATGCTGATAATCTTGGTGACTATCAGTCCGTACTCACAAGCACCCACACGAATTGCTTGATTCAATTTGTTAAAGAGCGATTGGTTAAGCGCTTTTCAGCTCAACCGAGGCGCGCATTCTACGCTAGCCTCATTTCGTGTCAAGCGTTATTTTCGAAGTTTTTCGTTTAACTTCAAACACTTGACTCGCTGCGATCTCTCGTAGCGGGAGGCGAATCATACAGCGTTACAACCTGCTGTCAACCACCTTTTCACCGCTTTCGATGTGAAACCGAAGCCCTTCCAGCCACTTCAAATTCGCTTAACTCGTTGATTCTCAAGGAGTTCCGCGTTCCGTTGTCGCTGGAAGTGGGGCGCATTATAAGGGGATCTGAAACCCCGTCAACCTTTAATTTCAATATTTTCAAATAATTAGCGAAAAGGTCGTTCCGCGCCCTCCAGGGGCCCGCCATGAGCCTTGCTGCGCCCTGAAGATAGCGCCAGAGAAACCCAAGACAGGCACCTATCGGGGCCAAAACGGTCTCAAGACAAGCGCCTAGCGACCCCGACGCCCATGTAGAAGAAAGAGCCAACCCCAAAAACAAAACAGGGAGGCCTACTGACCTCCCCGCTTCCGCTCCCTCTATATAGAAAGAACCAAGCCTCACTGCGCCTTCAACGTAACTCGCGCAAAGGACTTCTTGCCCGCCTGGCACACATGAGTCGCACCAAGCACAAACATGAAGTCACGCTCGACCACCGCGCCATCAACCTTGACGGCACCACCACTCAATAAGTCCCGCGCCTGAGCCGAGTTTTTCACCAGCCCCGCACGGTTCAACACAGCCGCGATCGGCAAGTCTTCCGCCGCAGCGACTTCGATCTCCGGCAGATCTTCCGGCAACTCGCCATCTCTCATGCGGTTACCCGCCGCACGGTGAGCATTGGCAGCAGCTTCTTCACCATGGAAGCGAGCAACGATCTCTTCAGCCAGCTTGATCTTGATATCCCGCGGATTAGCGCCCTTCTCGACATCCGCACGGAATTGATCGATCTCTTCCATGGAACGGAAGCTCAGGAGCTCAAAGTAACGCCACATCAAAGTATCCGGGATCGACACAAGCTTGCTGTACATCACCCCAGGCGCTTCTTGGATACCAACATAATTGCCCAGTGACTTGGACATCTTCTTCACACCATCCAGCCCTTCGAGCAACGGCATGGTGACAATGTTCTGTGCTTCCTGCCCGTAGGCGCGCTGCAACTCACGCCCCATCAGCAGGTTAAACTTCTGATCGGTACCTCCCAGCTCCACATCGGCCCTCAGTGCCACGGAGTCATACCCCTGCACCAGCGGATAGAGAAACTCATGAATCGCGATCGGCTGATTGCTGGTGTAGCGCTTGTCGAAGTCATCGCGCTCGAGCATGCGTGCGACCGTGTACTGGGAAGCCAGGCGAATAAAGTCGGCAGGCGTGAGCTGATCCATCCAGGTGGAGTTGAACGCCACCTCGGTCTTCGCGGGATCAAGAATCTTGAACACCTGCTGCTTGTACGTCTCGGCGTTCTCCAGTACCTGCTCGCGGGTCAGCGGCGGGCGCGTGGCACTCTTCCCGCTCGGATCACCAATCATGCCGGTGAAGTCGCCGATCAGGAAAATGACCTGATGGCCAAGCTCCTGGAACTGGCGCAGCTTGTTGATCAGCACGGTGTGACCCAGGTGCAGGTCGGGCGCGGTTGGATCGAAGCCCGCCTTGATGCGCAGCGGTTGGCCGCGCTTGAGCTTCTCCACCAATTCCGACTCGACCAGTACCTCTTCCGCACCGCGCTTGATAAGCGCCAGCTGCTCTTCAACCGACTTCATAGACAGACCCGCAAGGCTCAGATTCAAGGGGAGCCAACCATACAAGATCGGCCATCAATTACAAGTTTCGCAATGAAATGTGACCCGAACGACGCGCGATGGCGTCTACGCGCCCTTGCGCGAGAACGGATTTGGTTATATTTTATACAGTTATTTCATCTTCATCATGTCATTCATCTTTTCCACTTCATTTTTTCAAAGTCACTTCACCTATGACCAACGAAACGCCTAAAGCGCCCCCGCTTTATCCGAAAAGCCATCTGTTGGCCGCCAGCGGCATTGCTGCCCTGCTCAGCCTGGCGCTGCTGGTCTTCCCTTCCAGCGAAGTCGAAGCCAAGAAAACCACCCTCAGCCTGGAGCTGGAAAGCCCGGCCGAGCAGCTGAAGGACGAGTCCCGGGCCGCGCCTCTGGTGCAGGCCGAGCAGAACACCGATTCCCCTTTTGCCCAGATCGAAAGTGACGAGGCGGATACCGCCCAGACCAAGACCGAACCCGCTCCTGTCGCCAAGCAGGAAGAGAAAGCTCCGGGCCATCGTGAAGTGGTCGTCTCCCGTGGCGATACGCTTTCCACCCTGTTCAACAAGGTCGGTCTACCCGCCAATGCAGTCCACGACATCCTCGCCAGTAACAAGCAGGCCAAGCAGTTCAGCCAACTCAAGCATGGCCAGGTGCTGCAGTTCGAACTGGACAAGGATGGCCAACTGACCAGCCTGCACAGCAAGGTCAGTAATCTTGAGACCATTCGCCTGACCCGCACCGACAAGGGCTTCACTTTTGACCGCGAGATCAGCAAACCGGTGGTACGCACCGCCTACGCGCATGGAGTGATCAAGAGTTCGCTGTCAGCCTCGGCGCAGCGTGCTGGCCTGTCCCACAGCATGACCATGGACATGGCCAAGATCCTTGGCTACGACATCGACTTCGCCCAGGACATTCGCCCAGGCGACGAATTCGACGTGGTCTACGAGCAGAAGATAATGGATGGCAAGGTGGTCGGCACCGGCAGCATCCTCTCCGCCCGCTTCACCAACCGCGGCAAGACCTACACCGCCGTGCGCTACACCAACAAGCAGGGCAACACCAACTACTACACCGCCGACGGCAATAGCCTGCGCAAGGCGTTCATCCGCACACCAGTGGACTTCGCCCGCATCAGCTCGCGCTTCTCCGCTGGCCGCAAGCACCCGATCCTGAACAAGATCCGCGCCCACAAGGGTGTGGATTACGCTGCCCCTCGCGGCACACCGATCAAAGCCGCTGGCGATGGCCGCATCGAACTGGCTGGCCGTCGCGGTGGCTACGGCAACACCGTGATCATTGCCCACGGCAACTCCTACAAGACCCTCTACGGTCATATGCAGGGCTTTGCCAAGGGCATCAAGACGGGCGGGAGCGTGAAACAGGGCCAGATCATCGGCTATATCGGCACCACCGGCCTGTCGACCGGCCCGCACCTGCACTACGAGTTCCAGGTCAATGGCGTGCACGTCGACCCGTTGAGCCAGAAGGTGCCGATGGCTGACCCGATCGCCAAGGCCGAGCGCGCGCGTTTCAACCAGCAGAGCCAACCCTTGATCGCCCGCATGGATCAGGAAAAGGCCACCCTGCTTGCCGCCAACAAGCGCTGACGGCATGGCGCTCTACCTGGGGGTAATGTCCGGGACCAGCCTCGATGGCCTGGACATTGCCCTGATCGAACAACACGAGCAGCCAAAGCTGCTCGCCACCCATTACATCCCCATGCCCGCCGATCTCCGCCAGGATTTGCTCGGCCTTTGCGCCAGCGGACCGGACGAGATTACGCGTGCAGCCCTGGCGGAGAATCGCTGGGCCAGCCTCGCCGCCCACGGCATCAACCACCTGCTGGCCACTCAAGGCCTGAAGCCTGACGCTATCCGCGCCATCGGCAGCCACGGGCAAACCATCCGCCATGAACCCGCTCGCGGTTTTACCGTGCAGATCGGTAACCCGGCATTGCTCGGCGAACTGACCGGCATCTGTGTGGTGGGTGATTTTCGCCGCCGTGACGTGGCTGCCGGCGGCCAGGGTGCGCCACTGGTACCCGCATTCCATGAGGCCTTGTTCGGGCATCTTGGCCAACGGGTGGCGATCTTGAATATAGGGGGCTTCAGCAATCTGAGCCTGATCGATCAGGACAAGCCGGTGCATGGCTTCGACTGCGGGCCTGGCAACGTACTGCTGGACGCCTGGATCGAACGCAAGCAGGGCCTGGCCTTTGATGCCAATGGCAACTGGGCAGCCGGTGGCGCAGTCCAGCCTGACCTGCTTGAAGCGCTGCTGAGTGATCCGTTCTTTGCCGGGAGCGGCCCGAAGAGTACTGGCCGCGAAGTGTTCAACCTGCCCTGGCTGGATACACATCTTGCGCGCTTGCCTGCGTACCGAGATGAAGATGTTCAGGCCACTCTGCTAGAGCTGACCGCCACCAGCATCATCGATTCGCTGCGCCAGGCCCAGGACGCTACCGAGTCGTTGCTGGTGTGTGGCGGGGGCGCACGCAATGGAACGCTGATGGCCCGCCTGGCAGCATTGATGCCCGCGGCGCAGGTTGCCAGCACTGCGGCGCATGGCGTGGACCCTGACTGGGTAGAAGCCATGGCCTTCGCCTGGCTAGCCCACTGCTGCCTGGAGGGCATCCCCGCCAACCGCCCCAGTGTGACCGCCGCCAAAGGCTTGCGCATCCTCGGCGCCATCTATCCGGCATAGCCACCATGCAGAATGCAAAACGCCGCGCTATTGCGCGGCGTTTTCTATTGCAGCACGGCAATCAGATCGAGAACGACGAACCACAACCACAGGTAGTGGTGGCATTCGGGTTCTTGATCACGAAGCGCGAACCTTCCAGGCCTTCCTGGTAATCCACTTCGGCACCCGCGAGGTATTGGAAACTCATCGGATCGACCACCAGCGCAACGCCTTCGCGCTCGACGATGGTGTCGTCCTCGGCCACATCCTCATCGAAGGTGAAGCCATACTGGAAACCCGAGCAACCACCGCCGGTCACGAATACCCGCAGCTTCAGACGGTCATTGCCCTCTTCGCTGACCAGAGTCTTCACCTTGTGCGCAGCCCCTGGGGTGAACTCCAAAGCCGTGGGGGTGAAGGATTCGACGCTCATGTTGATTCTCCCGGCGCAGTGCCGCCATAAAACTCGATGTCGCGCATTATCCGCTTCTCCGAGAAAATCGGTCAAGAATTGTGCGGCTTTAGTCGCGCCCATGAAAAAGGCCCGCGCAGGGCGGGCCTTGATGCACGGAGACTGCTTACGGCAACAGGCCAGCGTGGGACAGCCCCATGCGCTCATCCAGGCCGAACAGGATGTTCAGGTTCTGTACTGCCTGCCCGGAAGCGCCCTTGACCAGGTTGTCGATCACCGACAACACCACCACGAGATCTCCACCCTGCGGCCGATGCACGGCGATGCGGCAGACGTTGGCGCCGCGCACGCTACGGGTTTCCGGATGGCTGCCGGCCGGCATCACGTCGACGAACGGTTCGTTGGCATATCGCTTCTCGAAAAGCGCCTGCAGGTCCACGGAGGTGTCGGCGACCGCGGCGTACAGGGTGGCGTGAATGCCGCGGATCATCGGGGTCAGGTGCGGCACGAACGTCAGGCCGATGTCCTTGCCCGCAGCCAGGCGCAGGCCCTGGCTGATTTCCGGCAGGTGGCGATGGCCTTTGACTGCATAGGCCTTCATGCTTTCGCCCGCCTCGCAGAACAACGAACCCACCGCAGCGCCACGGCCGGCACCGCTCACACCCGACTTGCAATCGGCGATCAGGCGCAATGGGTCGGCCAGGCCAGCTTCCAGCAACGGCAGGAAGCCCAGTTGGGTGGCAGTCGGGTAACAGCCGGGCACAGCGATCAGGCGGGCCTGACGGATCTTCTCGCGGTTCACTTCGGGCAGACCATAGACCGCATCCTTGAGCAGTTCGGGCGCGCCGTGTGGCTGGCCGTACCACTTGCCCCATTCAGCGGCGTCCTGCAGGCGGAAGTCGGCGGAGAGGTCGATGACCTTGGTCCCCGCCGCCAGCAATTCACCGGCCAGGGCGTGGGCGACCCCGTGCGGGGTGGCGAAGAACACCACGTCGCAGGCGCCGAGGGTCTTGCTGTCAGGCACGCTGAAGGTCAGCCCGTCGTAATGGCCGCGCAGGTTCGGGTACATGTCAGCAACCGCGACGCCCGCCTCGGAACGCGAAGTGATCACCGCCACTTCGGCCTGTGGGTGCTGCGCCAGCAGACGAAGCAGTTCGACACCGGTGTAACCCGTGCCGCCAACGATACCGACCTTGATCATAACGCTTGCCCCTTATCAACGAACCGACTGGAAAGCGCACGATAATAGGGGCGTGAAAGGCCTGTAACAACTCTTGGGATGTCCCTTCGGGCGCTGGGACTCTACTATCTGACGACCGTGAAAACCTGAAGGAACTCCCCATGCTCTATCTATGGATCAAGGCGCTGCATATCGTCAGCGTGGTCTGCTGGTTCGCCGGCCTGTTCTACCTGCCACGCCTGTTCGTGTACCACGCCCAGAGCCAGGACGCCGTCAGCCTGGATCGCTTCGTCACCATGGAGCGCAAGCTGTACCGGGGCATCATGAACCCGGCGATGATCGCCACCTACGTGTTCGGCGGCTGGATGCTGTATCTGAACCCAGGCTGGCTGAGCCAGGGCTGGCTGCACGCCAAGCTGACCCTGGTGGCCCTGCTCACCGTCTACCATCACATGTGCGGCGCCCAGCGCAAGCGCTTCGCCACGGGCAGCAACACCCGCAGCCATATCTACTATCGCTGGTTCAACGAAGTGCCCGTCCTCATCTTGCTGGGTATCGTAATTCTCGTGGTGGTCAAACCGTTCTGACGGTAAACCACCGCCTACAGGAGTTTCGCCATGTCCCTGCCCGCTTCGCTCGAACAACGCCTGCGCTTGCCGCTGGTGGCCGCACCGATGTTCCTGATTTCCAACCCGCAGTTGGTGCTGGCATGCTGCGCGAATGGCGTAGTGGGCAGCTTTCCCGCGCTCAACCAGCGTGACAGTGCGGGTTTCAAGGACTGGCTGGAACAGATCGAGGCTGGGCTGGCGCAATTGCAGGCAACAGCGCCCTATGCGGTGAACTTGATCGTGCACCAGAGCAACCCGCGCCTGCAGGCCGACCTAATACTGTGCGTCGAGCATCGCGTGCCGATCGTCATCACCAGCCTGGGGGCGGTGAAAGAAGTAGTGGATGCAGTGCACAGCTATGGTGGCCTGGTGTTTCACGACGTCACCACCCGCCGTCATGCCGAAAAAGCCGCCGAAGCAGGCGTCGATGGGTTGATTGCCGTCGCCGCAGGCGCGGGCGGCCATGCCGGGACCTGGAGCCCCTTCGCTCTGGTTGCGGAAATCCGACAGTTCTTCGATAAGACCGTCCTGCTGGCCGGCTGCCTCAACCACGGCAATCAATTGCTTGCCGCCCAACTGCTGGGAGCCGACCTGGGTTACATGGGCACACGCTTTATCGCCACCCGAGAGAGCCAGGCCCAGGAAACTTACAAACAGATGATTCTGGACGCAGGCGCGGCTGACATCGTGCATACCCCGGCAGTCTCCGGCATCCCGGCCAGTTTCCTGCGCGAGAGCCTGGAGCAGGCCGGGTACGATCTCGGCACCCTGAAGAGCAACCATGAAACAGGCAAGCTCAAGCCACTGGATGACGAGGCAAAGGCGTGGAAGACCGTCTGGTCCGCCGGCCAGGGCGTTGGCGATATCCACGACCTGCCTGGTGTCGCCGAGCTGATCGAGCGTCTGCGCGACGAATACCAGGCCGCCCTTGATCGTAGCCAGCAGCTACGCGGCAACGCCTTGTAGCAAATCAGCCAGGCTGTACACTAGGCGCCCCTCACGCCCCAGGAGCCTTGCATGACCCGTTACGCCATGATCACTGGAGCCTCCAGCGGCCTGGGCCTTGCCCTGGCGGAGGCACTGGCGCGGCGCGGGCGCAACCTGATCCTGGTGGCACGCCAGCGCGAGACGCTGGAACCGGTAGCCATCGAGCTCACCCAACGATTCGGGGTCGAGGTGCTGTTCCGTGCCTGCGATCTCAGCCAGCCCTTGCGCCTGTCGGGCTTCGTGCTCGAACTGGAGGAAGGCGAGCGGCGTATCGACTTGCTGGTCAACTGCGCCGGACAGCGTACCTATGGGCCGTTTCTTGCCCATGAATGGGCCGACGAGCAGGACCTGCTCGAGGTCAACATCCTCGCCCTGAGTCGGCTGTGCCACGCCATCGGCAACTTGATGGCTATCCAGGGTGGTGGACAGATTCTCAATGTCGCGGGACTCGCCGGTGTCGCTCCCGGCCCCTGGATGGCTGCCTATGCCGCCAGCAAAGCCTATGTAATGAGCTTTTCCGAAGCGTTGCGTGAAGAGCTCCGGCGTACCGGAATCAAGGTTTCAGTGCTGTGCCCGGGGCCGATACGCTCACCCCGGCGCAGGATACCTAGGCTTGATGGTCGCACTCGCTGCCCCAGCCCCGAGGAAATTGCCCTGTACACCGTCCGTGCCCTGGACAAGAACCGCGCACTGATAATGCCAGGCCGACGCAACCGCTGGCTGGCCTTCGCCCCGCGCCTGCTACCACGCTGGCTGACGCGTAAACTGGCAGGGGTGATCCATCGACGCTACTGCCCGGTCGGCATGGAATAACCCCTGGGCGAGCGGCATCGGGCTCAGTACACTCGGCCCGGACACTCACCATGGAGCAAGTACTGTGGACGATCTATTCCTCAAAATCATCAACCGGGAAATCCCGGCGGATATCATCTACGAAGATGACCAGATTCTGGCCTTCAAGGATATCGCCCCCGCGGCGCCAGTACATTTCCTGGTCATACCGAAGAAACACATCCGCACCCTCAACGACCTGACCGAAGAGGACAAGGCCCTGGCCGGCCACATCCTGTTCACCGCCCAGCGCCTGGCCGTCGAGCAGGGCTGCGAGGAAGGTTTCCGGGTGGTCATGAACTGCAACCCGAAAGGCGGCCAGACCGTCTACCACATCCATATGCATGTGCTCGGTCAGCGCCAGATGCACTGGCCACCGGGCTGATCCAAGGCAAGCTCGGTTCAACCGATTGCGGTAAACTGTCGGGCACACTCTTGCGGAGGTGCCCGATGGCTACCGAACGTCACTATTCGCCGCTCGACCGCTTGTTGCTGCAGGCCGATACCGCCATGCGCACCTTGCTGCCCTTCAGCGGTCAACCTGCTCGTCCGTCCCCGGCGATCATCCAGCCGGACGCTGAACTCGACGAGCAGCAGACCCGCCACATCGCCGGCCTGATGCGCATCAACCACACCGGTGAAGTCTGCGCCCAGGCGCTCTATCAGGGCCAGGCCCTGACTGCCAAGCTACCCCAGGTGCGCAAGGCCATGGAGCATGCGGCCGAAGAAGAAATCGACCACCTGGCCTGGTGCGAGCAGCGTATTCGCCAGCTCGACAGCCACCCCAGCGTGCTCAATCCATTGTTCTATGGCATGTCCTTCGGCATCGGTGCCCTCGCCGGCCTGGTCAGCGACAAGGTCAGCCTGGGTTTCGTCGCGGCTACCGAGCATCAGGTGTGCAAGCACCTGGACGAGCACCTAGAGCAGATCCCCGTGAACGACGGCAAGTCCCGCGCGATCCTCGAGCAGATGCGCATCGACGAGGAGCATCATGCCGAATCCGCACTGGAAGCCGGCGGCTATCGTTTCCCGGCACCGGTCCGCTTCGGCATGAGCCTGCTGGCCAAGGTCATGACCAAGAGCACCTATCGCATCTGAGGTAACCCGGATGGAACGCTTCGACGCCAGGGACCTGGCACGCGCCGTGAGCGCCGGGATACTGCAACCCGGCCAAGACCGGGCATTACTGGACTTCCTGCGCCAGCAGCCACAAACCTCCGGCAGCTTCCAGCTGGCTCACGTGGCGTTCTACTTCGGCGCATTACTGATCATGGGCGCCATGGGCTGGTTGCTCACGGAAGCCTGGATGCGCATCGGCGATTCTGCGCTGCTGGCCATCGCGCTGCTCTACATTGCCGCGATCACCCTGTTCGCCCTGTCACTGCAACGCCGAGGCCAACCCATCGCCGCAGGGGTGCTGGCGGCGGTGGCGGTCAGCATCGTGCCGTTGGCGGTGTTCGCCATCGAGCGATTGCTCGGTTGGTGGCCAATGGATGATGCCCAGGGCGACTATCACCAGTACTACACCTATGTACAGGGCGGTTGGCTGGTCATGGAGGCGGCAACCGTGCTCGCCGGCCTGCTGATGCTGCGCCTGGTGCCCTTCCCTTTCATTGTCATGCCGATTGCCGTGGCGTTGTGGTTCATGTCGATGGACCTCACCGAATGGTTTTACGGCGATGTCTTCGACTGGGAGCAACGCCGCACCGTTTCGCTATGGTTCGGCCTTGGCATGCTGCTGGTGTTTCTCGTGGTGGATGGGCGCACCGAGCGCGATTACGCCTTCTGGGGATACCTCGCTGGGCTAGCGGCATTCTGGGGCGGGCTGACGCTGATGGACAGCGGTAGCGAATGGGGCAAGTTCGTGTACTGCCTGATCAACCTGGGCCTGATGGGCCTGGCCGTGCTTTTGCGCAGGCCGGTGTTCATGGTGTTCGGAGCCATGGGGGTGGCGGCTTACCTTGGGTACCTTTCCTACGAAGTATTCGCCGACTCCCTGCTGTTCCCTGTAGTACTGACCCTGATCGGCCTCGCAGTTATCGGGCTGGGCGTGCTCTACCAGAAGCAGCGGGAAGCATTAAGCGCACACCTACGAGCAAAAGTGCCTGCCCGCCTTTTGCAACTGCTCCCAGCGTTGCGCCGTTGAGCGTTCGAATGTTCGTCGCCCGCCTGTTGCAAGGCCTGGGACTGATTCTGGTTGCCTATCTCTTCGTTTGCCTGATGACAGCAAGCCTCAGGCAAACCGGGTTCAGCCTGGAGCTGCCTTATCTCGTCGAGCCCAAAAGCAACAGCGCGCTCGAACTGCTGCTCTTCACCGCCCCGGTGCAGCTGATGTTCCTTCTGCTCGGCTGCTTTATCCACAGCCGTCGAACACTTATCGGCATTTTTGTGCTGCTTGCGATCATCGTCGCGCAGTTGCAGTGCTTGAACTTTGCCGAAAGCTACGGCAGTACCTGGAGCGCCCTGGAACTGCTCATGCTGTTGGGCGTGAACACGCATTGGTTGCTGCTCGCCCTCATCCCGGGGCTCGCGCTACTGCTTGGCGTTGAGCGACTGCGCAAGCAGAGCACCTGAGCGCCAGGCGCTCCCGCACGTCAGGCGAGTTCGACGATTTCGTAACCGTGGGTAATCTCGACGCCCGCGCGGTCCAGCATGATCGAGGCCGAGCAGTACTTCTCGGCCGACAGCTCCACCGCACGCTTGACCTGCGCCTCCTTCAACCCGCGGCCCTTGACCACGAAGTTGAGATGGATCTTGGTGAACACTTTGGGGTCTTCACTGGCACGTTCGGCCTCCAGGAAGGCTTCGCAGCTTTCCACGGCCTGGCGCGACTTCTTCAGGATGCTGACCACGTCGAAGCTGCTGCAGCCACCGAGACCCAACAGCAGCATCTCCATGGGGCGTACGCCCAAGTTACGGCCACCGGCTTCGGGTGGGCCGTCCATCACGACGACATGACCGCTCCCCGACTCGCCGAGGAACATCGCTTCACCGGCCCACTGGATGCGTGCCTTCATCTATCCGGACTCCCGATTTCGTAAAAGGGTGTCAGCTTAGTCCTTGTGGCGCTGTCGGAAAAGCTCAAGACACGTCGCTTTTATGCCGATACAAGCGAAAGTGTCTGATAAGCTGGCGCCAAATGCCTGGCGCATCGCGCAGGCCAACTATATAAAAGCCAATGCGTCGCATCGAACAGGATTTCGTGATGGTCTCCTCAGCCCTTCCCGCCAAGATCAAGAACATCGACAAGCTGCTCGGGCACTGCCAGCGCCGCCGTTATGCGGCCAAGAGCAACATCATCTGCGCGGGAGACCGGGCCGAAACGCTGTCGTTCATCGTCAAGGGTTCGGTGACCATCCTGATCGAGGACGACGAAGGCCACGAAATGATCATCGCCTACCTCAACAACGGCGATTTCTTTGGCGAGCTGGGCCTGTTCGAGCCGGTTGGCCAGGAGCACCAGCGCAGTGCATGGGTACGCGCCAAGACCGAATGCGAAGTGGCCGAGATCAGCTACGACAAGTTTCGCGAACTGGCGCGCCAGGACCCGGAAATCCTCTATGCGCTCGGCAGCCAGATGGCCCAGCGCCTACGCAACACCACGCGCAAGGTGGGTGACCTGGCCTTCTTCGATGTGACCGGTCGAGTTGCCCGCTGCCTGCTCGAACTGTGCAAGCAACCCGACGCCATGACCCACCCCGATGGCATGCAGATCAAGATCACCCGCCAGGAGATCGGCCGGATCGTCGGTTGCTCCCGTGAAATGGTTGGCCGCGTGCTCAAGGACCTCGAGGAGCGCAGCCTGGTGCAGGTCAAGGGCAAGACCATGGTGGTCTACGGTACCCGTTAATCCTTCGGCAATGCCCCGATCACATCGGCATAAGCCTGGTTGAGGCGTTCGAACCAAGGTGCCTCGGGCACCACTTCATGCAGGGCAATGTGGCTATCGGCGCGGCAGCGCTGGTCCAGCTCGCAGCACTCGTTGAAGCGGTTCACCGCCGCCACCATCGATTCGCGCTCGTTATCCAGCAACAGTGCGCCATGCACCAGCACCACAGGGCGCTTGCCACCCAGGCCCTGGCGCCATCGCTGGGCAGTGCCGACCAGCTTGCGGCCATTGAGGTTGACGTTGTAGCGCCCGTCACAGAAGGCGCCGTCGATCTCGCCGACCGAAGCCACCCCACCCCATTCGCGCAACACATCACATAACGGCAGGCACAGGCGTTCGTAGGCGTTCTCGATCCGCCCATGGTCGCCTTCGCTGCGCGGCGCCACGTAGACCAGCGCGATGTTCACCGTTGAGTGGGACTGCGGCACCGGCTCACCACCGGTTTCACGCAGCAACACCGGCCAGCCGGCGATCGCCAGCTCAGCGCAGGCGGCTTCGAAGTTTTCCAGACGGCTCATGCGTCGTGGCATCACCAGGGCATGGTCGGTCGGGCGCCAGAACAGCACACCGGACTCGCGATCACCGCAACACACGGCGGCCAGCAGGTCCTGCTCGGCGTGCAGGCCTTGCTCGACGGTCAGGGCCAGGGGTTGATCGGTCATTGATCCACCTTTGATGTTGTTTTCTCGGGCCTCTTCGCGGGCAAGCCTGCGTCCCCAGGTACGGCGCTGCATACAGGAACGGGACTTGCCCACGAAAGGTCGGTGACAGGCCAACAAAAAGCCGGCAAACGCCGGCTTCGATTCGATCAGTCCAGTGGCTGAACCACGGTTTTCTTCACCTGGTCCGGGAAGAACAGCCGTTGCAACTCCAGCCCCGGCTGCTCGGCGCGCATGAAGGCTTCACCGACCAGAAACGAATACACCTCGTTGATTTCCATCAGCTCGACATCGGCACGGTTGAGGATGCCGCTCTCGGTAATGGTCAGGCGATCACGCGGAATGCGCGGCAGCAGGTCGAGAGTGGTCTCGAGGCTGACTTCGAAGGTGTGTAGGTTGCGATTGTTGACCCCGACCAATGGTGTGTCGAGGGTTTTCAACGCACGCTCCAGCTCATCACCGTCGTGCACTTCCACCAGCACATCGAGGCCAACATCCTTGGCGGTGGCGGCCAGCTCGGCCATTTTTACATCGTCGAGCGCCGAAACAATCAGTAGCACGCAGTCGGCACCCAGGGCACGGGCTTCGACGATCTGGTACGGATCGACCATGAAGTCCTTGCGGATCACCGGCAGCGAAACCGCAGCGCGGGCCTGTTGCAGATAGGCGTCGGCACCTTGGAAGTAGTCCACGTCGGTCAGCACGGAGAGGCAGGTCGCACCGCCCTTCTCGTAGCTGACGGCGATGTCTGCTGGCACGAAGTCTTCGCGGATCACGCCCTTGCTGGGCGAGGCCTTCTTGATCTCGGCAATCACCGCCGGTTTCTTGCACTTGGCCTGCTCGATCAGGGCCTTGGCAAAGCCACGCGGCGCATCGGCCAACTTGGCCATGGCCTCGAGCTCGGCGAGGCTGACGCGCGCGCTACGCTCGGCCACTTCCTGGAACTTGCGTGCGATGATCCTTTCCAGCACCGTCGGGACACTCATGCTTCGTTCTCCACCTTGAATACCGCGGTAAACGCACCCAGCTCCTGCAGTTTTTCCCAAGCCAGGCCGGTGTGCAGCACGTCATGGGCCAATTCCACACCTTGCGCCAGACTCATTGCATGATCGGCGGCATACAGGGCAGCACCTGCGTTGAGTACGATCATCTCGGCGGCCTTCTGCCCGTTCTCGGTCTTGCGCCGGCCCAGCGCGTCACGGATCAGCTCCAGCGACGCTTGCGGGCCTTCGACGGCCAAGCCGTGCAGGCTCTGGCTCTTCATGCGAAGGTCTTCCGGCTCGACCCAGTACTCGGTGATCTGGTCATTTTTCAGTTCGGCGACGAAGGTTGGAGCGGCCAGGCTGAACTCATCCAGGCCGTCCTTCGAATGCACCACCAGCACATGCTTGCTGCCCAGGCGCTGCAGCACTTCGGCCAGTGGACGGCACAGGGCTTGAGTGAAGACCCCGACCACCTGGTGCTTCACGCCGGCCGGATTCGTAAGCGGGCCGAGCATGTTGAACAAAGTACGCAGGCCCAGATCACGACGCGGGCCGGCCGCGTGCTTCATGGCGCTGTGGTGGGTCTGGGCGAACATGAAGCCGATGCCCAGGCTGTCGATGCAACGCGCCACCTGGACCGGTGTCAGGTTCAGGTAGATGCCGGCAGCCTCCAGCAGGTCGGCGCTGCCGCTCTTACCGGAAACCGCGCGGTTGCCGTGCTTGGCCACGGTGCATCCGGCCGCCGCGATAACGAAGGCCGACGCCGTGGACACGTTAAATATGTTGGCGCCATCGCCGCCGGTGCCGACGATGTCGACCACGCCGTCGAGGTTCTGGAGTTCGACCTTGTCGGCCAGCTCACGCATGACCGATACCGCGCCGACGATCTCGTCGATGCTTTCACTCTTCATGCGCATGCCCATGAGGAACGCGCCGATCTGCGCCTCGCTGCACTGGCCAGTCATGATCTGGCGCATGACATCGCGCATTTCCTCAGTGGACAGGTCCAGATGGCCGACGATACGGCTCAAAGCACTCTTGATATCCATGATCGATCCTTAACGGCGGCCGCCGGTCTGCTTGAGGAAGTTGGCGAACAGTTCATGGCCCTGCTCGGTGAGGATGGACTCGGGGTGGAACTGTACCCCTTCAACATTCAGCGTTTTGTGACGCAGGCCCATGATCTCGTCGACCGAACCGTCTTCGTGGGCGGTCCAGGCGGTGACTTCCAGGCAATCCGGCAGCGTTTCGCGCTTGACCACCAGCGAGTGATAACGGGTGACGGTGAGCGGGTTGTTCAAATCGGCGAATACGCCCAAGTCGCGGTGGAGCACCGGGCTGGTCTTGCCGTGCATCACCTGGCGTGCGCGCACCACGTCACCGCCGAAGGCTTGGCCGATGGACTGGTGGCCGAGACAGACGCCCAGGATGGGCAGCTTGCCGGCGAAATGCAGGATGGCCTCGATGGACACGCCCGCTTCGCTGGGTGTGCAGGGGCCGGGGGAGACCACGATGCGCTCGGGATTGAGGGCTTCGATCTGGGCGATGGTCATTTCGTCGTTGCGAATGACCTTGACCTCGGCACCCAGCTCGCCGAGGTATTGCACGACGTTGTAGGTGAAGGAGTCGTAGTTGTCGATCATCAGTAACATCTGGAACGAACCTCTTGAATACTGACTTTTGATTCGAGCCTTCCACGGCCGATCACGGGTGCGCGAACAGGTGCGCGACAAGGCGACGGGTGAAACGAAAGGAAGGCAGACGGGGACGGGCCGGTTATGCCGGCAGGAGAAAAAGTCAGGCGCGCCAACGCCAACGGGCGATGGCCTTGATCACGTGTATCAAGAGTTTGCTGACGATCAACACAGGGTAGGTCTCGTTCATACGTTCCGGCACAGTAGCCTACCGTGACGATGGGCGCAATATGCCCGTAAACACAGGGAAACGAATGGAACGGTAGGCAAAGACCGGGAATTTGCTAAGGTCAAGCGGCTTGTTCCAATAAAAACAAAGAAAAGGATATCCATGCATGCACAAGGCTCCCTTCCTGCGCACTTCACTCGGTGCCCTCGTGTTCGCCTGCAGCCAGGCCATGGCCGCGCCCTCTCCCTACAGCTCGCTGGTCGTCTTCGGCGACAGCCTGAGTGACGCCGGGCAGTTTCCCGACCTGACCGGTGGTACCGCGGGCATGCGTTTTACCAACCGCGACGCCAACGGCAACTATGCACCGGTGTCGCCAATGATCCTCGGCGGTCGGCTTGGTTTCAGCGACGGCTCGCTCGGCCCCTCGACGTCACCGACCAACCAGCTGCGCGGCATACCTGACGGCAACAACTGGGCGGTGGGCGGCTACACCACGCAACAGATCCTCGACTCGATCACCACCACCTCGAAAGCGGTCATACCGCCAGGGCAGCCCGGAGCCGGCACGGTACTGCGCCAACGCCCCGGTTACTTGGCCAACGGCCTGGGCGCCGACCCGAACGCCCTGTACTACCTGACAGGTGGCGGCAACGACTTCCTCCAGGGCCTGGTCACCAGCCCGGCCAGCGCCGCCGCGTCCGGCGCCCGCCTGGCCGCCAGTGCCCAGGCGCTGCAACAGGCAGGTGCTCGCTACATCATGGTGTGGCTGCTGCCCGACCTGGGTCAGACTCCGAGCTTCAGTGGCACGCCACAACAGGGCCCGCTGTCGCAGCTGTCCGGCGTATTCAACCAGTCGCTGGTCAGCCAACTTGCCGGCATCGATGCCGAGATCATTCCCCTGAACATACCGGTGCTGCTCCAGGAAGCCCTGGCCAGCCCTGCGCAGTTCGGCCTGGCCAGCGGCCAGAACCTGGTCGGCACCTGCTATAGCGGCGGCAACTGCGTGGGCAACCCGGTCTATGGTGCCAACGGCACGACGCCCGACCCGACCAAACTGCTGTTCAACGACTCCGTGCACCCAACCATCGCCGGCCAGCAACTGATCGCCGACTACGGCTATTCGATTCTCGCCGCGCCGTGGGAACTGACCCTTCTTCCCGAAATAGCCCACGCCAGTGTCCGCGCCCACCAGGACGAGTTGCGCAACCAATGGCAAACACCTTGGCAAGCAGTCGGCCAGTGGCAGGCCTTCGTCGCCACCGGCGCGCAGGACCTGGACTTCGGCAGTCAACGCAGCGCCGCCAGCGGTGATGGCCGGGGCTATAACCTGACCCTGGGTGGCAGCTACCGTCCCGACGATGCCTGGCGGCTGGGCCTGGCCGCCGGTGTGTACCGGCAGAAGCTCGAGGTGGGCCAACAAGATTCTTACTACAAGCTCGACAGCTACCTTGCCAGTGCCTTCGCCCAGTTCCGCCAGGGCCGCTGGTGGGCCGACGCGGCGCTTACCGCCGGGCATCTTGATTACAGGGACCTCAAGCGCACCTTCGCCCTGGGCGTGAACGACCGTAGCGAAAAAGGCGACACCGATGGCGAGACTTGGGCGGTCACCGGCCGCCTGGGCTACAACCTGGCAGCAGACGGCAGCGAATGGCAACTGGCCCCCTTCGTCAGCGCCGACTATGCACGGGTCAAGGTGGATGGCTATGAGGAGAAAAGTGGGCGCTCGACAGCACTGGGCTTCGATGATCAGGAACGCACGTCGCGGCGCCTGGGCGTTGGGATGCTGGGGAGCGTGCAGGTGCTGCAGGGCACGAAACTGTTCGCCGAGGTCGCCCGGGAGCATGAGTTCGAGGATGACCAACAGGACCTGACCATGCACCTGACCACACTGCCGGCCAACGACTTCACCCTGACCGGCTATACACCACACAGCAACCTGACCCGCGCCAGCCTGGGGGTGACTCATGAACTGGTACCGGGGGTAAACCTGCGGGGGAACTACAACTGGCGCAAGAGTGACGAGCTGAGGCAGCAGGGGGTGAGCCTGGCGGTGAGCGTAGATTTCTGAATCGCGGTTCGCCGGCAAGCCGGCTCCTACAGGGTTCGTGTAGGAGCCGGCTTGCCGGCGAAGGGCTGCAGAATTACCTGGGCGTTTGCTCAGCCAACGCCACGGCACGGAACATCGCCCGGCGTTTGTTGATGGTCTCTTCCCACTCCAGCGCCGGCACTGAGTCCGCGACAATGCCGCCACCAGCCTGCACATGCAGCTCGCCATCCTTGATCACCGCAGTACGGATTGCGATGGCGGTATCCATGTTGCCATTCCAGGCGAAGTAGCCCACCGCACCACCGTAGACGCCACGCTTGACCGGCTCCAGCTCGTCGATGATCTCCATGGCACGGATCTTCGGCGCACCGGATAAGGTACCCGCTGGCAAGATTGCCCGCAGCGCATCCATCGCCGTCAACCCTTCACGCAACTGGCCAGTGACGTTGGAGACAATGTGCATGACGTTGGAATAACGCTCGATCACCATCTTCTCGGTCAGGCGCACGCTGCCAGTGGCAGACACTCGGCCAACATCGTTGCGGCCCAAGTCGATCAGCATCAGGTGCTCGGCGATCTCCTTGTCGTCCGACAGCAGATCGTCTTCCAAGGCGCGGTCGGCCTCTTCGGTGGCACCACGTGGGCGGGTACCGGCGATCGGGCGCACAGTGACCAGGTTGTCCTCGACACGCACCAGCACTTCGGGGGAACTGCCCACGACATGGAAGTCACCGAAGTTGAAGAAGTACATGTATGGCGTGGGGTTGAAACAGCGCAGCGCACGGTACAAGTCGATGGGCGCGGCCTTGAAGTCGATGGACATGCGCTGCGACGGCACCACCTGCATGCAGTCACCGGCAAGGATGTACTCCTTGATACGATCCACCGCGCTTTCGTAGTCGGCGCGGGTGTAGCTGGAGCGGAACTCGGGCTCGGCGGCCATGGGCCCGCTGAGGTCGAGGCCACGGCGCGGGGCGATCGGCTGACGCAGCTTCTCCAGCAACCCCTCCAGGCGGGCCTTGCCGTTCTCGAACGCCTGCTCCTCGGCTGGATCGACCAAGACGATCGCGTGCATCTTGCCCGCCAGGTTGTCGAACACCACCACGGCATCGGACACCATCAGCAGGATATCCGGCACCCCGAGCGGATCCGGGTTGGGGCTGGCGCCCAGGCGTTTCTCGACGTAGCGCACGCAGTCATAGCCGAAGTAACCCACCAGGCCACCGTTGAAGCGTGGCAAACCGGGGATGTCGGCAACCTTGTAACGGTCCTTGAACGCCTCGACGAAAGCCAGTGGATCCTCGACATCGTGACTTTCCACTTCGACGCCATCCTGCAGGATGCTGACGTGGTAGCCATGCACGCGCATCACGGTGCGCGACGGCAGGCCGATCATCGAGTAGCGGCCCCACTTCTCCCCCCCCTGCACGGACTCGAGCAGGTAGGAGTTGGGTTGGTCGGCAAGCTTCAGGTAGATCGACAGCGGGGTGTCAAAGTCGGCCAGGGTTTCGCAGGCAAGGGGGATACGGTTGTAGCCGGCAGCGGCCAGGCGCAGGAATTCTTCGCGGGTCATGTGTAGCCTCGTGGCAAGCAGCAATGGGGTCGGGCAAGCGGACGGGCCGGCAGGTGCCGGCGAGCGGGAGTCAGGCGCGCCAGCGCCAGCGGGCCAGGGCCTTGATGACTTTCATCCAGAATTTGCCAGTGACCACCACGTTGTTGTCTCTGCTTTGCGGGGCTTGAAGGTCCGCCAACGTTATCCCAGTGTCGGTGACTAAGCAACCGGGCAGCAGGCGGCGCAGGTCGTCGATCACCAGGCTGGGGGATTCTTCGTCGATGGGGCGGCCGTGGTTGTAGCCATAGCTAAGGCCGACGCACTTGACCCCGGCGGCCTTGGCCGCCAGCACGTCGCTGCGCGAGTCGCCGATGAACAGCGACTGCTCCGGGGCAACACCGGCCATTTTCATGACAAATAGCAGGGCTGCAGGGTCGGGTTTCTTCTGTGGCAGGGTGTCGCCGCCGATGATCCAGCGGAAATAGCGGCCGATCTTCATCTGGTCAAGCAGAGGCGCGACGAAGCGCTCCGGCTTGTTGGTGATCAGCGCCATTTCCACGCCTTGCTTGTTCAGCCAGCGCAACGTGTCACGCACCCCGGGGTAGACGACGGTCAGCTCATGGCTCTCGGCGTAGGCCTCCATGAACAGGGCCAGGGCACGTTCGGCCAATTCGTCGTCCACCTTGTCGTGCTCGATGCCATCAGCCAGCGCCCGGCGCACCAGGACCTGGGCACCGTTGCCCACCCAATGGCGCACGGCGTCGAGCCCGGCAGGCGGGCGCCCGAGGTCGAGCAGCATGCGGTCGACGGCTGCGGCCAGGTCAGGTACCGAGTCGATCAGGGTGCCATCCAGATCGAACATCACCAGCCTGGGCAGCGTCCCCGGGAACAGCTGCTCGAAGCCGCTCATGCGCGGGCCAGCGCCATTTCGGCACGCATCTTGTCGATGACTTCCTTGTAGTCCGGGGCGTTGAAGATCGCCGAGCCGGCCACGAAGGTGTCAGCGCCAGCGGCGGTGATCTCGCGGATGTTGTTGACGTTGACGCCGCCGTCGATCTCCAGGCGGATATCCCGGCCGCTGGCGTCGATCAGGGCGCGTGCTTCACGCAGCTTATCCAGGGTGCCGGGGATGAATTTCTGCCCGCCGAAGCCTGGGTTGACGCTCATCAGCAGGACCATGTCGACCTTGTCCATCACATACTTCAGGGCGTCCAGGCCGGTCGCCGGGTTGAATACCAGGCCAGCCTTGCAGCCTCCGTCGCGAATCAACTGCAGCGAGCGGTCGATGTGCTGCGAGGCTTCCGGGTGGAAAGTGATATAGGTGGCGCCGGCCTCGATGAAGTCACCGATGATACGGTCGACCGGGCTGACCATCAGGTGCACGTCGATCGGCACGGTCACGCCGTACTTGCGCAGCGCGCTGCAGACCATCGGGCCGATGGTCAGGTTGGGGACGTAGTGGTTGTCCATGACATCGAAGTGGACGATGTCGGCCCCGGCGGCCAGAACCTTGTCGACGTCCTCGCCCAGGCGGGCGAAATCGGCGGAAAGAATGGAGGGGGCAATAGCGTAGGGCTGCATGGCGCACCTGTTGGCGGAAATCACAGTGGCGCGCATTGTAACCCAGGGAAGCAGATCGAGGCTGATTGGTATCAAGGATGTGCCGCAACCCTGTAGGAGCCGGCCTTGCCGGCGAACACCGGCACAGCCGGTGCCAACCATAGCATCGCCTGGTTCGCCGGCAAGGCCGGCTCCTACAACCGCACTGCCTCAGGCAGGTTGCTGGGTTCTCAACTTCTCGCTACGCCCTCGCAACCACTCCAGGGTCAGCAACAGGATCACCGAGAACACGATCAGCAACGTGGCCGCCGCCGCGATGGTGGGGCTCAGGTTCTCGCGGATGCCGCTGAACATCTGCCGTGGCAGGGTCGCCTGCTCCGGCCCGGCGAGGAACAGGGTCACCACCACTTCATCGAATGAGGTGGCGAAGGCGAACAGCGCCCCGGAGATCACGCCCGGCGCAATCAGCGGCAATGTCACCCGACGGAAGGTCAGCAATGGCGAAGCCCCGAGGCTGGCCGCCGCGCGCACCAAGTTGTAGTTGAACCCCTGCAGCGTGGCCGACACGGTGATGATCACGAACGGCACGCCCAGCACCGCATGCACCAGAATCAGTGAAACGAAGCTGTTGCCCATGCCCAACGGTGCGAAGAACAGATAGCTGGCCACACCAATGATCACCACCGGCACCACCATCGGGGAGATCACCAGCGCCATCACCAACGACTTGCCGGGGAAGTCGCCCCGGGTCAGGCCGATCGAGGCCAAGGTGCCAAACACCATGGCCAGTACCGTGGCCGCCGGGGCGACGATGATGCTGTTCTTCAAGGCCCGCATCCATTCGGCGGACGCGAAGAAATCCTGGTACCAGTGCAGCGAGAAGCCTTGCAGCGGATAGACCAGGAAACTCCCGCTGTTGAACGATAACGGCACGATGACCAGCACCGGCAACACCAGGAACAGCAGGATCAACCCACACAGGATACGCAGGCTGTAGAACCACACCCGTTCCACGGGCGACATGTAGGGGCTCAGCATGACAAGGCTCCTTAGCTCAGGCGCAGGCGGCTGGCGCCGACCAGCCAGCTATAGATCAGGTACAACAGTACGGTCGCCAGCAGCAACAGCCCGCCCAGCGCGGTGGCCATGCCCCAGTTGATGCTGGTGTTGGTGTAGAAGGCGACGAAGTAGCTGACCATCTGGTCATTCGGGCTGCCCAGCAGCGCCGGGGTGATGTAGTAGCCGATGGCCAGGATGAACACCAGCAGGCAACCGGCGCCGACGCCGGCGTAGGTCTGCGGGAAGTACACCCGCCAGAAGCTGGCGAAGGGGTGGCAACCGAGGGAGATCGCCGCGCGCATGTAGCTGGGTGAAATACCCTTCATCACGCTGTACAGCGGCAGGATCATGAATGGCAGCAGGATGTGCACCATCGAGATGTACACGCCGGTACGGTTGAACACCAGCTCCAGCGGCTGGTCGATGATGCCCATTGCCATCAGCGCGCTGTTGATCAGGCCACCCGACTGCAACAGCACGATCCACGCCGCCACCCGTACCAGGATCGACGTCCAGAACGGCAGCAGCACCAGGATCATCAGCAGGTTGCTTTGCCGGGTCGGCAGGTTGGCCAGCAGGTAGGCCAGAGGATAGGCCAGCACCAGGCAGATCACAGTGATCACCACCCCCATCCACAGGGTGCGAGCGAAGATGTCGAGGTAGATGGCCTGGTCGGGGGTAGCCTTGGCCAGCTCGCCCAGGTCGTCGATACGGTGGTCCAGTGCGGCCAGCAGGTAGAACGGCGTGACGCTGCTGGTGTTGCGACGGATCGCTTGCCAGTAGGCAGGGTCGCCCCAGCGCTCGTCGAGCGTCTGCAAGGCTTCTTTATAGGAGGCGGGCTCCTCCTTGAACGGCAGCGCCCTCGCAGTCTTGGCCAGCAGGCTGCGGTAACCGGCCAGCTCCATGTTGAGCCGCTTGGAGAGATCGCCCAGGGTCTGGTGCTTGCGCGACTCGGCCAGGTCCTGGCTCAGGGCCTTGTAGACCTCCTCGCCGGGCAGGCTCTTGCCATCCCATTGCGCTACCGCTTCGACGGTACGCGGCAGGCCGCCGACCACCTCGGGGTTGCCGACGCTTTTGTACAACAGCGCCGCGATCGGCACCAGGAACACCAGCAGGAGGAACAGCGCCAGCGGCGCGATCAACGCCTGGGCCTTCCAGCGGTTGACCCGCTCGGCATGCTTGAGGCGCTGCTTGAGGCTTGGACCTGCGCCTTCGTTGAGGGGCACTGCAATGGCCATGGCGAACTCCGGAATACAGGGGTGGGATTGTTCGCCGGCAAGCCGGCTCCTACAGGGAATCCAAGTGGAAGCCGGCTTGCCGGTGAACGGGCTGGTTACTTCTTCGCCGCCCAGGCGTTGAAGCGTTGCTCCAGCTGTTCGCTGTTGTCGGCCCAGAACGCCACATCGATCTTCACCTGGTTGGCGATGTTCTCAGGCGTGGTCGGCATGTCCTTCTTCACCGCATCGGCCAGCAGCGGGACGGCCTTGGAATTGGCCGGGCCGTAGGCGATGTTCTCGGAGTAGGTCTTCTGTTGCTCAGGCTGCACGGTGTAGGCAATGAACTTCTTCGCCTCTTCCACATCCTTGGCGCCTTTCGGGATGGCCCAGGCGTCGAAGTCGTAGATGCCGCCGTTCCATACCACTTTGAGGTTGCTCTCTTTCTGCACCGCGGCGATGCGGCCGTTGTAGGCCGAGCTCATGACCACATCCCCCGAAGCCAGGTACTGCGGCGGCTGGGCGCCGGCTTCCCACCACTGGATGCTGGGCTTGAGCTCATCCAGTTTCTTGAAGGCGCGATCCTGGCCTTCCTTGGTGGCCAGCACCTTGTAGACATCCTTCGGCGCGACGCCGTCGGCCATCAGGGCGAATTCGAGGGTGTACTTGGCACCCTTGCGCAGGCCGCGCTTGCCTGGGAACTGCTTCGTGTCCCAGAAATCGGCCCAGCTGGTGGGCGCGGTCTTGAGCTTGTCGGCGTTGTAGGCCATGACCGTGGACCAGACGAAGAAGCCCACGCCGCAAGGCTGGATGGCACCTTTGACGTAGTCGCTTTCACTACCGAACAAAGCCGGATCGAGCTCCTCGAACATGCCTTCGTCGCAGCCCCGCGCCAGCTCCGGCGACTCCACCTCGACCAGATTCCACGACACGCTCTTGGTGTCGACCATCGCTTTCACTTTGGCCATCTCACCGTTGTACTCACCCGCGACGATCTTGCCCTTGCCGGCCTTTTCCCACGGCTCGTAGAACGCTTTGACCTGGGCGGCCTTGTTGGCCCCCCCGAAGGAAATCACGGTGAGGTCGGCCGCCATGGCCTGGCCGGCGGCGAACAGCCCAAGGGCCAGGGCGGTCAGTTTCAACTGCTTGCGCATTATTATTCTCTCCACAGTGCAGGGTTGGTGAAGCAATCCATCAATGGGCTTGTGCAATCGGATCGAGCGCGCGGGCGTGCTCCACCTCCCAGCCCAGCGGTACCACATCGCCCACGGCCAGGGCCGGGTCGAGCTCGGCGATCGGCTGCTTCACGAAGAAGTCGGCCTTGCCGCAGACTTCCAGGCGCACCCGCACGTGGTCGCCCAGGTAGATGAATTCGGCCACGCGGCCGGAGAAGCGGTTGACGCAGCTTTCGCTGTGGCCGTTCAGCCGCACGCGCTCGGGGCGGATCGACAGGGTGACCGGCTCGCCGGCCTGGCCGACGTTCACCGCCAGCGCCTCGACCCGCTCGCCACGGGCCAATTGCACCTGGCAGCGCTTACCATCGCTGGCCAGCAGGGTGCCGTTGATGCGGTTGTTCTCGCCAATGAAGTTGGCGACGAAGGTGTTGCACGGCTCTTCGTAGAGGGTGCGCGGGTCGGCGATCTGCTGGATCTCGCCCTGATGGAACACTGCCACCCGGTCGGACATGGTCAGCGCCTCGCCCTGATCGTGGGTTACATAAACCACGGTCACGCCAAGGCGCTGGTGGATGTGCTTGATCTCCATCTGCATGTGTTCACGCAATTGCTTGTCCAACGCGCCGAGTGGTTCGTCCATCAGCACCAGCTGCGGCTCGAACACCAGGGCCCGGGCCAGCGCCACACGCTGCTGCTGGCCACCGGACAGCTGGCCGGGGTAGCGCTTGGCGAAGGCGTCGAGCTGGACCATGTTGAGCACGCGCTTGACCCGCTCACTGATGTCGGTCTTGCTCAGGTTGCGCACGGTCAGCGGGAAGGCCAGGTTCTCAGCCACGGTCATGTGCGGGAACAACGCGTAGTTCTGGAACACCATGCCGATATCGCGCTTGTGCGGCGGCACGTTGTTGATCGAGCGCCCGGCCAGTTGGATCTCGCCGGCGGTGGGGGTTTCGAAGCCGGCCAGCATCATCAGGCTGGTGGTCTTGCCCGAGCCGGACGGCCCGAGCAGGGTGAGGAACTCGCCCTTGCGGATATCGAGGTTGAGGTCCTTGACGATCAGCGATTCGCCGTCGTAGCTCTTCTGCACGCCCCGGAAGCTGACCAGCGTCTCGCTGGCCGCGTTCGAATTCGCCTCGCTCATGCCTGTACCTTCTTGTTGGAATGACTGCGTGGGTAGAAGCGTAGAAGAGGCAAGAACGCCCGAAAATCGGGGGCGCTGAGAGAATGTCATCATCCGGATGGAAGACTTGCTGTAGGGATCGCCCTACATGGATGGCGTTTTCAGGTAACTCTATCTTTGTAGGGGCGGCTTCAGCCGCGATCACCCGCGAAGCGGGTACCAGAGACAGCGGCGCTTGCATCGCGGCTAAAGCTGCTCCTACGGTGAGATCGCGTAAAAGCCCTTGTCGCAACCAGAACACTCACACCAGCTTGTGCTCCATGGCGTACTTCACCAGCTCCGCCAGCGAGTTGACTTTGAGCTTCTGCATCAAGCGCGCCTTGTGGGTGCTGATGGTCTTGCTCGACAGCGCCAACTGCTGGGCGATGTCGTTGACGTTGGCGCCCTGGGCCAGGCGCTCGAACACCGAGAACTCGCGCTCCGACAGCAGGGTATGCAAGGGCCGGGTCTCGGTCAGGCCAACCTCGAACACCATGCGGTCGGCCAGGGCCGGGTCGATATAGCGCCCGCCCCCGGCCACCCGGCGAATGGCGGTGAGCAACAGCGCCGGATCGCTATCCTTTGTGGCATAGCCCGCCGCGCCGGCCTTCAGCGCCCGGGCCGCCATCTGCGCCTCGTCGTGCATCGACAGCATCAGGATCGCCGGCGGGTTGTTCAACGCGCGGATCCGTGGGATCGCCTCCAGGCCATTCACCCCCGGCATGGAGATATCCAGCAACACCACCTCGCAGGGCGTGTGACGCAGCGTCTCCAACAATTGCTCGCCGTTACTCGCCTCGCCCGCCACCTGCATGTCCCTGGCCAGGCCGATCAACTGCTTGATGCCTTCCCGGACGATGGTGTGGTCTTCCGCCACCAGCACTCGAATCACGATCGTTTTCTCCTACACCAAAGGAATCGCCACGCTCAGGCTGGTGCCCTCGCCCGGCTCGCTGTCCAGGCTCATGCTGCCGCCCAGCATCAGCACACGTTCACGCACACCCACCAGGCCGAACGAGGTAGGCCGCGCCTCGCCCGGTATGAAGCCCTTACCATCGTCGATGACCGTCAAGCGCAGTTGCCCGCCCTCGCGCACCAGTTCGATCTGCACCGTGTGTGCCTGAGCATGGCGTATCACATTGGTCAGCGCCTCCTGAAGGATGCGGAACAGGCCCGTGGCCTTGGCATCACTCAAGGGAGGCAGATTGTCCGGCACCTGCACCAGGCAAGGGATCTGCGTGCGCGCCTCGAAACGCCGGGCTTGCCACTCGATCGCCGAGGCGATGCCAGCGTCGAGGATTGGCGGGCGCAAAGCGGTGGCCACATCGCGCACCAGCTGGAACAGCTGGGCGATCAGGCGCTTCATGCTAGCCAGCCGCTCGTTGAGCCCTGCGTCCAACTCACCATAGGCCAGCTCGCACATCGACACTTCCAGCTTGAGCACCGTGAGCATCTGCCCTAGCTCGTCGTGCACTTCACGGGCGATGCGGGCTTTTTCTTCTTCACGTACGCTTTCCAGGTGCGCCGACAGCTCGCGAAGCTGCTCCTGGGAGTTCGCCAAAGCAAGTTCCGCCTGCTTGCCCTGGGTGATGTCCCAGACCACCCCGTCCCAGACCATGCGCCCATCGACCAGGCGGCGGGTGGTGGCCTTGATGTCGGCCCAGCGCTGTTCGCCCTCGCGCGTCAGGATTCGTCCTTGCCAGGACCAATCCTGGTCAGTCGCCAAGGCCAGGTTCTGGACGCGGTGGTAGTCGCCGCGATCCTCGGGGTGGACCAGATTGCGCAGCCCCATCTGCGGGTGCTGGATGGCCGCAGGGCTATAGCCGACGAGAGCTTCGCTGCCCTCGCTGATGTAGGGAAACTCCGGGTCGCCTTCGGCCGGGTCGCGCTCTAGGCGGAACACCAGCCCCGGCACATTGCCGGCGATACCCTTGAGGCGCGCTTCGCTTTCACGCAGCTCTTCAAGGGCTCGGCGGCGCTCGGTGACATCGGAAAGAAACACCACCAGGTACTCGGCATCGCGAAAGCGCAGGAACGACAGCGACAGGTCCACCGGCAATTGGCTACCGTCGGCGCGCACACATTGGCTCTCGAACTGCAGTTCCCCACCCTCGCCGCTGCGCGCCCGCTTCCATAGTGCCAGCCAGCGATCCATGCTGAGGCTGGGCTCGACGTCGCTCAGCGGCCGCTCGATCAACGCCCCCTCGTCGAACCCGAGCATGCGCTCGGCCGCGTGATTGGCGTAGCGCACATGGCTGTCCCAGTTGACCCAGAAGATACCGACCGTGCTCTGGTCGATGGAGAACTGGCTCAGGCGCAGCGCCTCTTCCCGCACCTGGCGCTCGATCAGCGTCTCGCGAGCCGCCAGCAAGGCCCGTTCCACCCCCCGCTGCTGGCGACGCTGCCACACCAGCGTGGCCAAGGCGCAAAGCAGCAACAGACCGAACAACAGCGCGAGGTTCTGCCAGAATCCGGTCGACTCGGAAAAACGTGGGTACTTGGGTTGCAACCAGCGTTGATGCAGTTGCTCCAGGCGCTTGGCCGGCATCGCCTGCAGGCCGCGCTCGAGAATGTCAGCGAGCATCGGCCAGTCTCGTCGCGAGCCGATCCGCAGCAGCTGGGGCAGGCCGATGTCGCCCACAACAGCCAGGTCACTGAACTCGCTTTCACGGGAAAGACGGCTGAGTTGCGCTTCATCGAGCACGGCGAAACCGGCCTGACCGCCCAGCACCAGTTGCAACGCCTCACGCTCGCTGGGCACGCCTTGCAGGTTGAGGTTGGTGTAGTTGCCACGCAGGTAATCCGCCAACCTGGAGGGCATGCGAACCGCGACCCGGTCATTGGCGGTCAACTTCTCCAGTTCCACCGCCACCGCGCCACTGCGCATCCCCACCACCAACTGCGGCACACGCATGTACGGGTCGCTGAACAACCAGTTGCGCAGGCTGGCCGGCGTCTGGGCGAGCCCAGGGGCAAAGTCGATCTCGCTCGCCTGCAAGGCATGCTCGAGGGCCGCTTCGTCGGTGAACCCGCGCCAGGTCAGGTCCAGCCGGAGCGCCTGGGCCAGTTCATCGACCAGTTCGACGTTCGCGCCGTAGTACTGCTGGAGACGGCGATCGAACTGCGCGTAAGGCGCCTGCAGCACGAACCCGACGCGCAGGCTGCGGTGCGCATCCAGCCATTGCTGCTGGGCAGGCTCCAGCACAACCACGGGGGGCGCCTGCGGCCTAGCCAACGCGATCAAGGGTAGACACAACCAGCCGATAACCCACAGGCAACGCACTCGCTTCATCTATACGCTCGTCTTGGCAAGGATGGCCACCTGGCGTGGCCGTCGCGGGCAAATACTATTAGGCTGCCGGTATTATTCTGGCCTTGGGTTGATTCATGTTCACACTTTATCGCACGACGCTGGCAATGTTCTGCCTGGCCTCGCTCCTGCCCCTCGGCGCTCAGGCCGCCGATACCGAGAAAACAGAAGCTGCCACCGAGGCCGCCGCGCCCACCCCGCGCGCGCCGCTGGCCGAACGCAGCCAGGACGACGCCCTGGCCCTCGAACGCCAGGCGCCCAAGGCCGAGCAGCAGACCTTGCAGGCCAATGGCGAGAACTTCCTGGCGCTGTGGAAACCCGCCAACGATAGCGACCCGAAAGGCGCCGTGATCATCGTCCCGGGCGCGGGTGAGACGGCCGACTGGCCGAATACCGTCGGCCCATTGCGCCGGGGCTTCCCGGATGTAGGCTGGCACACCCTGAGCCTGAGCCTGCCGGACCTTTTGGCCGAGCGCCCACAAGCACGGGTCGAGGCCAAGCCGGCCCCCGCAGCGCAAAAGCCTGAGGGAGAGTCGGCACCGGCCAAGGATACGCCAGCGGACGCCAACGCCAACGTCGCCCAAGCCACTGCTCCTGAGGCGGACGCCGCCGAGAGCACCGACGCGGTCGAAGCCGACGAACACAGCGACCAGGCCGATGCCGAGCGGATCTTCGCTCGCCTTGACGCCGCCGTGGCCTACGCACAGCAGCAAAAGGCGCGCAGCATCGTCCTGCTCGGCAATGGCAGCGGTGCCTACTGGGCCGCGCGCTACCTCAGCGAGAAGCAGCCGCCGCAGGTGCAGAAACTGGTGATGGTAGGCGCACAGACGCCGGCAAGGGTCGAGCAGGACCTGCAAAGCCTGACACCGACCTTGAAAGTACCGACCGCCGACATCTACTACGCCAGCCGCCCCCAGGACAGCCAGGCCGCCCAGCAGCGCCTGCAGGCAAGCAAGCGGCAAAAGGACAGCCAGTATCGCCAGGTCTCGCTGATGGCCATGCCGGGCAACAAGGCAGCGGAGCAGGAACAACTGCTGCGCCGGGTACGTGGGTGGCTGACGCCCAAGGAAGAGTGACGACGGCGGTGGCGGCTTCGCGGGTAAACCCGCTCCCACAGGGACCGAAGCTGTCTAAAGACTAGCGCCACACCTGTAGGGGCCGGCCTTGCTGGCGAAAGGGCCAGTACCGCCAGCACAATACGGTCGCCCCCTCAGGTGCCGACGATAGCCCCCTTACAAACCCCGACGCTTACGGACCATGGCAAAGGCCTGGTGCAGCTCGCGCGTCAGCTCGGTCGCCTCGCGCACCTTCGCCTCGCTGGCGCCACTGCCCACCAGTTTGTCCGGGTGGTGGCGACTGAGCAGGCGGCGATAGGCCTGCTTGACCTGGTCGGTGTCGGTATCCGCCTCCACACCCAACAGGCGCAAGGCTGCCGCATAGGTCATCGTGCCGCCTTCGAGCGACGCCTTTCGCGGCTCGTACTCCAACGACAGCGCCTGCACCTGGCTGCGGCTAAGCCCCAACTGCTCGCCCCAGCCCAACAGCAAGTCACGCTCCTGGCGCCCCGCCTTGCCATCGGCCCAGACCATCCGCCAACAGGCGCGCAAGGTACCTTCCGCGGCATGGGGCTGCAGCTTGATCCGGCGCAGGTGATGACCCAACCGATCCTTGCCCGCCTTGCCACGATTGAACGCCGCAATGGCCCGCCGACGCGCAGGCTCCCCAAGATCCAGGCGGATCATCTCCTGGCGGGCTTGCTGGATATGCCCTTCGGCCACCCGACCATCGCTCTTGGCCAGGCGCCCAAGCAGCACGAACAGCAGTTCGTCATCACGCAACGCCGGGCGGCCACCCAGGCGCTCGCGCATATCGTCCCATCCCTGAAGACGCAGGCGCCGATCCATGGCCTGGCCCAGCAGCGCCCCGAGCAGTGCCCCAGGAATGCTGGCCACGGCGAAACCGGCCCCGGCACCAATCACTGTGCTTGGCCACCACATTTCAGGTATTCGCTCCGATCAGGCGCTCGACATCGGCCAGACGTTCGAGGGTGCCGACATCGACCCAGTGCCCAGCAAAATGCTCACCACTTACCCGCCCCTCGACCATGGCCTTGCGCAGCAACGGGGCCAATTTGAAGGCTCCCGCCTGACAGCCATCGAACAGCGAAGGGTCGAGCACGGAAATGCCGCTGAACGTCAACGTGCCTGGCGCATCGTCGCCGTCGACCACCTGCCCATCCAGCAGCCGGAAATCGCCGCGGCCGTGGTGCCCGGGGTTATCGACCAGCACCAGGTGCGCCTGGCCCTGCAGGGGGGCGTTCAGCGCCCGGAAGTCGTAATCCGTCCAGATATCGCCGTTGACCAGCAGGAACGGCGCGCCCCCCAGCAACGGCAGGGCCTTGAAGATCCCGCCGCCGGTCTCCAGCGGCTCGCCCTCCGGCGAATAACGGATGCTCAACCCGAAACGGCTACCATCCCCCAGATGATCCTCGATCTGTTGACCAAGCCAGGCGTGATTGATGACGACATCGCGCACGCCGGCCCGGGCCAGCGCCTCGAGATGGTACTCGATCAGTGGCTTGCCGGCGGCGGGCACCAGTGGCTTGGGGGTATGCAGGGTCAATGGGCGCATACGCTCGCCCTTGCCTGCTGCCAGGATCATCGCCTTCATGGGCGCGCCTCGCCTTGGAGTTCGGCAATCAGTTGCCCCAGCTCGGCCAATTCGGGGCGTCGGGCGATCACTTCATCTATATAGGTGAAGAAGCGCGGCACATCGGTGAGATAGCGTGGCTTGCCATCACGGTGGCAAATTCGCGCGAAGATACCGATCACCTTGAGGTGACGCTGCACACCCATCAGGTCGCTGGCGCGGTGGAACGCCTCGAAGTCGTCCTGGACCGGAATACCCGCGGCCCGCGCCTTGTCCCAGTAATTGCGCAACCAGCCCTCGACGCGCGCCTGAGGCCAACTGAGGAAGGCATCCTTGAACAGGCAAGTGATGTCGTAGGTTACAGGACCGTAGACCGCATCCTGGAAGTCCAGCACACCGGGGTTGGGGGCACTGTGCATCAGGTTGCGCGGCATGTAGTCGCGGTGCACCAGTACCTTGGGCTGGGCCAGGGCACTGTCGATCAGCAGTTGGCTCACCCGTTGCCAGGTAGCCTGCTGAGCCGCGCTCAGTTGCAGGCCGAGCGCCCGCCCGACGTACCACTCGGGGAACAGCTCCAGTTCACGGTGCAGCAGCGCGACATCGTAGCTGGGCAGCGGTGCGTCCATCGGCAGGCGCTGGAAGGCCAGCAATGCCTCGATGGCATCGGCAAACAAGGCGTCGGCGTTGTCCTGATCGATGATGTCAAGGTAGGTCTGGCGCCCAAGGTCGCCCAACAGCAGGAAGCCACGCTCCAGGTCCTGGCCATGGATCACCGGGACGTTTACCCCGGCACTGGCCAGCAGATGATCGATGTCGACGAATGGCCGGCAGTTTTCCTGGGGAGGTGGGGCATCCATGATCACGAAGCTGTGGCTCGCGCCTTCCCAACGGAAGTAGCGGCGGAAACTCGCATCGCTGCTGGCGGCGGTCAGGCTGCCTTCGGGCACCTCGCCCCAGGCGTTGTTGCGGAACAGACTCTCGAGCTGCCCGGCGAGCCAGGCGGTCAGTTGTTGCAGGCGTACATCGTGATCGGGCATTACAAGGGTTCTCCGACGGCCCTAGCCGTCAAGCGGGTCATGCTTTATTATCCAGCATCTTTTTCAGACCATCGAGAGGCGTGCGGCCCCCACACGCGGGCAGATGGCACGCAGGAAGCCCGGACTAATAAGATGGCATTGAAATCCCCCGCGTTTCGTAGAAAGTTTCCGTTGCTGGTGACTGGCGGTCTGCTGGCACTGCAACCCCTGGCCACGTCGTACGTGGTGGCGGCCGAGCAGTTCGACTGCCAAGTGTCCGCCGCCGGTGGCTGGGACTGCAAGCCCAAGGCTACCGGCAACCTGCCGCCACGCCCGGTGCACCCGGGTGCTGCCGCCGCGAGTTCAGGCGCCGAGGCGCCGGGCGAAGGCGGTGAGGCGCAGGCCGAAAAACCGATGCTGGTCACCGAGGCCAAAGGTCGCGGCCTGAAGTCGCGCAGCGAAGACTACAGCCATCTGGACTGGGTGCCGCGCGAGAAGCTCACCGCCGCGCAACTGGCCGAGACCGGCCCGTACTGCGGCGGCGCCTACATCGAGCCGACCCGCCCGGGCATGAACGACACCACGCCCAAGGACGAGTCGCCCACCTACATCAACGCCAAGGTCTCCAAGTACCAGCAAGAGCAGCAGATCGCGACGCTTGCAGGTGACGTGGTCATGCGCCAGGGCAGCATGCAGGCCGAGGCCGACGAGGCCAACCTGTACCAGGCCGAGAACCGCGGCGAGCTCAAGGGTAACGTCAAGATCCGCGACAATGGCTCGCTGGTAGTCGGCGACGAGGCGCAGATCCAGCTCGACACCGGCGAAGCCCGGGTCGACAACGCCGAATACGTGATGCACAAGTCGCACATCCGCGGCAACGCCCTGTACGCCAAGCGCGCGGAAAACGCCATCATCCGCCTCAAGGACGGTACCTATACCACCTGTGAGCCGGGCAGCAACGCATGGCAGCTCAAGGGCAACAACATCACCTTGAACCCTGCCACCGGTTTCGGCACCGCGACCAACGTGACGCTGCGGGTCAAGGATTTCCCGGTGTTCTACACACCGTACATCTACTTCCCGATCGATGACCGCCGCCAGTCCGGTTTCCTGCCGCCGTCGTTCAGCACCAGCAGCGACACCGGCTTCATGCTGGTCACACCGTACTACTTCAACCTGGCACCTAACTACGATGCCACGTTGTACCCGCGCTACATGGCCAAGCGCGGCATGCTCATGGAAGGCGAGTTCCGTTACCTGACCAAGTCCAGCGAAGGTCAATTCGGCGGCGCGTATCTCAACGACGAGAGCGATGACCGCAAGCTGCAGACGGACTACAAGAAAGAGCGCTGGATGGTCAACTGGCAGCACAAGGGCGGCCTGGACGAGCGCCTGATGGCCGAGGTGGACTACACCGATATCAGTGATCCGTTCTACTTCCAGGATCTGGAAACGGACCAGATCGGTGTGCAGAAGCGAGACTTCATCAACCAACGGGGCACGCTCACCTATCGTGGTGACAACTATTCCGCTGGTTTGAATGTCCACGCCTACGAAATGGCGACCATTTCGCAGATCACGCCGTACGACAGGCTGCCACAAGTCACCTTCAACGGGATGCTGCCTTACCATCCAGGTGGGCTCGACTTCAGTTACGAGACCGAAGCCGTCCGCTTCGACCGCGACCTGAAGAACGACCTGGTGTTCAACAAGGACGGCGAGGCGGATGGATCGCTGGGGTATGTGTTCGATCCGAATGGCAATATCATCGGCGGCCGCCGTATCGATGAAAGTGTCAGCGGCATTGCCCGTGCCAATGGCACCCGCCTGAACGCGGCACCTTCGATCAGCCTGCCGATGGGCGCCAGCTATGGCTATATCACGCCGAAGCTGAAATACGTCTATACCCACTACGACCTGGACCTGGACAGCCAAGGCAAGGCGCAGGCGGCAGCACAGTCGTCAATTGCCGGCTACGGCAGCTACAACAGCACACTGAATCGTGATATCCCCGTCTTCAGCGTCGACAGCGGTCTTTACTTCGACCGGAACACCCAGCTGTTTGGCACGCACTATCGCCAGACACTCGAGCCGCGCCTGTTCTATCTCTACGTCCCCTATCAGGACCAGAAGGACATCCCGCTGTTCGACACGGCTGAAAACACCTTCAACTATGCCTCGCTGTTCCGTGACAATCGCTTCAGCGGCACGGACCGGATCGGTGACGAGAACAAACTGTCGCTGGGCGTGACCAACCGCTGGATCGAAGACAACGGCTTCCAACGTCAGCGCTTCAGTATCGGCCAGGCTTACTACCTCAAGGATCGCAAGGTCCAACTGCCTGGTATCGACTACCGCACTCGCAAGGACAGTCTGTCGGACGTCTCGCCGTATGCGCTGGAATACGAATACGCCTTCAACCGTGACTGGCGCTTCAACTCGGACTTCAACTGGGATCCGGACAGCCGCAGCACCCGTTCGGGAAGCGCGATGTTCCACTACCAGCCTGAGGACAATCCGAACAAGGTCGTCAACCTCGGATATCGCTATCGTAACGACCTGGTCACCTACGACTCACTGACCGGCACCTGGAAAGTGGGTGGCGGCGACTACGGCACGCCAGGCCAGCCGAACTACATCAAGGACTACTACAAGATCCAGCAGCACGACTTCTCGGTCATCTGGCCGATCGTGCCGCAATGGAGCGTCATCGCGCGCTGGCAGCACGACTACAACCGCAACCGCACGCTCGAAGCGATGGGCGGTTTCGAGTATGACAACTGCTGCTGGAAGCTGCGCCTGATCAACCGTTACTGGCTGGACTACGACGACTTCAGCCAAGCCACCCCAAGCAACGAGAAGGGTGACCACGGTGTCTTCCTGCAGATCGTGCTGAAAGGCCTAGGTGGCGTGGTAGGCAACAAGGTCGAATCGTTCCTGGACCAAGGCATTCAAGGTTACCGTACCCGTGAAGAGCAAGCTTATTGATCGTCTGCGCCCGCTGATGCTGGGCGCCGTATTGCTGAGTGGCGCGGTACATGCCGCGGTGCAACCCATCGACCGTGTAGTGGCCATCGTTGACAACGACGTGGTCATGCAGAGCCAGCTGGACCAGCGCGTACACGAAGTGCAGCAGACCATCGCCAAGCGTGGCGGTGGTCTGCCACCAACCAGTGCGCTGGAGCAGCAGGTACTGGAACGCCTGATTGTCGAGAACCTGCAACTGCAGATCGGCGAGCGCTCGGGCATCCGCATTACCGACGAGGAACTGAACCAGGCCGTCGCCACCATCGCCCAGCGCAATGGCATGTCGCTGGAGCAGTTCCGCGCCGCCCTGGCCCACGACGGCCTGTCGTACGACGACGCCCGCGAGCAGATCAAGCGCGAGATGATCATCAGCCGCGTGCGTCAGCGTCGGGTGGCCGAGCGCATCCAGGTTTCCGAGCAGGAAGTGAAGAACTTCCTGAACTCGGACCTGGGCAAGATGCAGCTCTCGGAAGAGTACCGCCTGGCCAACATCCTCATCCCGACCCCGGAAAGCGCCAACTCCACGGCGATCCAGGCGGCGGCCCAGCAGGCCGGCCAGGTCTACCAGCAACTGCGCCAGGGCGCGGACTTCGGCCAACTGGCCATTGCCCGCTCCGCCAGCGAGAACGCCCTGGAAGGCGGCGAGATGGGCTGGCGCAAAGCCGGCCAGCTGCCGCCTGACTTCGCCAAGATGCTCAGCAGCATGGCGGTCGGCGACATCACACAGCCAATCCGCATCCCCAACGGCTTCATCATCCTCAAGCTCGAGGAGAAGCGTGGTGGCGAAAGCAGCGTGCTGCGCGACGAAGTGCATGTGCGCCACATCCTGATCAAACCGAGCGAGATCCGCAGCGACAAGGCCACCGAGCAGCTGGCCGAACGCCTGTACGACCGGATCAAGAACGGTGAAGACTTCGGCGAACTGGCGAAGAGCTTCTCGGAAGACCCAGGTTCGGCGCTTAACGGTGGCGACCTCAACTGGGTCGATCCGAACAGCCTGGTGCCGGAGTTCCGCGAGCAGATGGCCAACGCCCAGCAAGGCGAAGTCACCCGCCCGTTCCGCACCCAGTATGGCTGGCACGTGCTTGAAGTGCTGGGCCGTCGTGCCACCGACAGCACCGCACAGGCCCGCGAACAACAGGCCATGAACGTCCTGCGCAACCGCAAGTACGACGAAGAGCTGCAGACCTGGCTGCGCCAGATCCGCGACGAAGCCTACGTTGAAATCAAGCTGCCTGGCGCCGACCAGGCCGGCCAGTGAAGCCCCTGCGCTTCGCCGTTACACCCGGTGAACCAGCCGGCATAGGCCCAGACCTGTGCCTGCTGCTCGCCGCCGAGGCACAGCCACACCCCCTGATCGCCATCACCAGCCGTGACCTGCTCGCCGAGCGGGCCACGCAACTGGGGCTGGACGTCGACCTGCGCCCGGTCATGCCTGGCAGCTTCCCGGAACACCCGGCCCCCGCCGGGAGCCTGTATGTCTGGGACACCCCCCTGGCCAAACCAGTGGTGGCAGGGCAACTGGACAAGGCCAACGCCGCTTTCGTCCTGGAAACCCTCACCCGCGCCGGCCAAGGCTGCCTCAACGGTGAATTCGCCGGGATGATCACCGCCCCCGTGCACAAGGGGGTGATCAACGAGAGCGGCATCGCCTTCTCCGGGCACACCGAGTTCCTCGCCGACCTCACCCATACCGCGCAAGTGGTCATGATGCTGGCGACACGAGGCCTGCGCGTGGCACTGGTGACCACTCACCTGCCCCTGCGCGACATCGCCGATGCCATCACCCCCGAGCGCCTCGAGCGCGTCACCCGCATCCTGCATGCGGACATGCGCGACAAGTTCGGCATCGACACCCCACGCATCCTGGTCTGCGGGCTCAACCCCCATGCCGGAGAAGGCGGCCACCTGGGCCGCGAAGAAATCGACATCATCGAGCCCGTCCTGGAGCGCCTGCGCCAGGAAGGCATGGACCTGCGCGGACCACTGCCGGCCGATACCCTGTTTACCCCAAAATATCTGGAGCACTGCGACGCAGTGCTGGCGATGTACCACGACCAGGGCCTGCCCGTGCTCAAGTACAAGGGCTTCGGCGCCGCGGTCAACGTGACGCTGGGCCTGCCGATCATCCGCACGTCGGTCGACCACGGCACCGCCCTGGACCTGGCCGGCAGCGGCCGGATCGACACCGGCAGCCTGCGCGTCGCCCTAGAAACCGCCTACCAGATGGCCGAGAACCGACCATGACCGAGCATTACCAACACCGGGCGCGCAAGCGCTTCGGCCAGAACTTCCTGCACGACGCCGGAATCATCGACCGCATCCTGCGGGCGATCAACGCCAAGACTGGCGAACACCTGCTGGAAATCGGCCCAGGCCAGGGCGCCCTCACCGAGGGTCTGCTGGGCAGCGGTGCACAGCTGGACGTGGTGGAGCTGGACAAGGACCTGGTGCCGATCCTGCAACACAAGTTCGCCGGTCGCGGCAATTTCCGCCTGCATCAGGGCGACGCTCTGAAGTTCGATTTCAACCAGTTGGGCGTTCCGGAGCGCAGCCTCAAGGTGGTGGGCAACTTGCCCTACAACATCTCGACACCGCTGATCTTCCACCTGCTGGACCACGCCCACCTGATCCGCGACATGCACTTCATGCTGCAGAAAGAAGTGGTTGAGCGCATGGCCGCAGGCCCTGGTGGTGGTGACTGGGGTCGCCTGTCGATCATGGTCCAGTACCACTGCCGCGTGGAGCACCTGTTCAACGTAGGCCCCGGCGCCTTCAACCCACCACCGAAAGTGGACTCGGCCATCGTGCGCCTGGTACCCCATGAAGTCCTGCCACACCCGGCCAAGGACCCGCAGTTGCTGGAGCGCGTGGTGCGCGAAGCCTTCAACCAACGCCGCAAGACCTTGCGCAACACGCTCAAAGGCCTGCTCGACAGCCAAGCCATCGAGGCTGCCGGCGTTGATGGCAGCCTGCGCCCCGAGCAACTGGACCTGGCCGCGTTCGTGCGCCTGGCCGACAAGCTGGCCGAACAGCAGGGCTGACACCCCCCGTTCGCCGGCAAGCCGGCTCCTACAGGCGATATGCCCCATAGTAGGAGCCGGCTTGCCGGCGAACGGGCCAGCAGCCACCCCCACACCGCTGGCCCTCCCCCCCGCCAATGGCCTAGACTGCGTTATTGCGTCAGTTCGCCCAAGGCCCTTGCATGTCCGACCCCCGCTACCAGATCGACGTCAGCGTCGTCACTCGCTACCTCAAAGAACAATCCGACCCCGAAAACGACCGTTTCGCCTTCGCCTACACCATCACCGTGCAGAACAACGGCACGGTGAAAGCCAAGCTGATGTCCCGGCACTGGCTGATCACCAACGGCGATGGCGAAGTCGAGGAAGTCCGGGGCGCGGGCGTGATCGGCCAACAACCGCTGATCGAGCCCGGCCAGAGCCACACCTACAGCAGCGGCGCGGTGATCAGCACCCGCGTCGGCACCATGCAGGGCAGCTACCAGATGTTCGCCGAGGACGGTAAACGCTTCGACGCCACCATCGCGCCGTTCCGCCTGGCCGTACCCGGAGCACTGCACTGATGGCCACCTACGCGGTCGGTGACCTGCAAGGTTGCCTGCAGCCACTCAAGTGCCTGCTCGAACGCGTGCGCTTCAACCCCGCGGTCGACCGCCTATGGTTGGTGGGCGACCTGGTCAACCGCGGCCCGGAGTCGCTCGAGACTCTGCGCTATCTCTATTCGATTCGTGATTCGCTGGTATGCGTGCTCGGCAACCACGACCTGCACCTGCTGGCCGCCTGGCACAGCGTCGAACGCCTGAAGAAAAGCGACACCCTGCGCGAAATCATCGAGGCCCCGGACGCCGACTCACTGTTCGACTGGCTGCGCCGGCAAAAGCTGCTGCACTACGACGAGCCACGCGGCATTGCCATGGTCCATGCCGGCATCCCACCGCAATGGACGCTGGGCAAGGCGCTGGAACTGGCCGCCGAAGTCGAGGAAGTGCTACGCGACGATGGTCGTCTCAAGCAGTACCTGGACGGCATGTACGGCAACGAACCCAACAAGTGGAGCAAGGACCTGGCGGGTGTCGAACGCCTGCGGGTGATCACCAACTACTTCACCCGCATGCGCTTCTGCACCGCCGCCGGCAAGCTCGACCTCAAGAGCAAGGAAGGGCTGGACAGCGCCCCCAAAGGCTATAAGCCCTGGTTCGACCACCCGGACCGCCGCTCGCGGCACGTGAAGATCATCTTCGGCCACTGGGCCGCCCTCGAAGGCCGTGTCGACGTACCGGGCGTGATCGCCCTGGACACCGGTTGCGTCTGGGGCGGCGCGATGACCCTGTACAACGTCGACAGCGGCGAGTACCACCGCTGCGATTGCACCCGCGAGGGCACCCCTCGCCCACCAGCCCCCAACGATCACCCCTGAAGGAAGCGCACCCATGAGCGAATTCAAGCGTATTACCCCCGAACAAGCCCTCGCCCTGCGTGCCGAAGGTGCGGTCGTGGTCGACATTCGCGACCCGCAAGCCTATGCCGCCGGGCACATCACCGGCGCCACTCATCTGGACAACCACTCGGTGGCCGATTTCATCCGCAGTGCCGACCTCGATGCGCCTACACTGGTTGTCTGCTACCACGGCAATTCCAGCCAGAGTGCCGCCGCCTATCTCGTCGGCCAGGGCTTCTCCAACGTCTACAGCATCGATGGTGGCTTCGAGCTGTGGCGCAACACCTACCCGGGCGAGACCGCTCAGGGCAGCTCCGAATAATTTTTTCATTTTTCCTGCAGCCCGCGCTCCGTGCGGGCTCGCGCCAGACCTGACGAACGGTCGTAGGCGTCTTCTTGGCTCCCCGTCCTTGACCTTGCGTATAACCAACTATCCTTAAGCGCAGGCCATCCAAAAAAAGGGGAGAGCCGGTACACCGGCGTGCGGGTCATCGGTAGCGTTACAGGGTGTTCTGGGGGGTTTACAGCAATCGGCAAGCCCGGTTGCATGCCAGCATCAGCTGACTGATCCGGCGTCGTCTCCACGTATCGAGCGAGGTGACGTCATGAGCATTTTTAGCCACTTCCAACAACGTTTCGAGTCCACCCGGCAGGAAGAACTTACCCTGCAGGAGTACCTCGAACTGTGCAAGAAAGATCGCAGTGCCTATGCCTCGGCGGCCGAGCGGCTGTTGATGGCTATCGGTGAACCCGAGCTGATCGACACCTCCAGCAACTCCAGGCTGTCGCGGATATTCTCCAACAAGGTAATCCGTCGATATCCAACCTTTGCCGACTTCCACGGGATGGAAGAATGCATCGACCAGATCGTCTCCTACTTCCGTCATGCCGCTCAGGGCCTGGAAGAGAAGAAACAGATCCTCTACCTGCTGGGCCCGGTAGGCGGCGGCAAATCGTCGCTGGCCGAAAAACTCAAGCAGTTGATGGAGAGAGTACCGTTCTATGCCATCAAGGGCTCGCCGGTGTTCGAATCGCCCTTGGGGCTGTTCAACGCTACCGAGGACGGCGCTATTCTCGAAGAGGACTTCGGAATACCACGACGCTATCTGAACACCATCATGTCGCCCTGGGCCACCAAACGCCTGGCGGAGTTCGGCGGTGATATCAGCCAGTTCAAGGTGGTCAAGCTCTACCCTTCGATACTCAACCAGATCGCTATCGCCAAGACTGAACCAGGCGACGAGAACAACCAGGATATCTCGGCCCTGGTGGGCAAGGTGGACATCCGCAAGCTCGAAGAATTTCCACAGAACGATGCCGACGCCTACAGCTACTCGGGCGCTCTGTGCCGGGCCAACCAGGGCTTGATGGAATTCGTCGAGATGTTCAAGGCACCGATCAAGGTCCTGCACCCGCTGCTCACCGCCACGCAGGAGGGCAACTACAACAGTACCGAAGGCCTGGGGGCCATCCCCTACACCGGTATCCTGCTGGCCCACTCCAACGAGTCGGAATGGCACACGTTCCGCAACAACAAGAACAACGAAGCGTTCATCGACCGGATCTACATCGTCAAGGTCCCGTACTGCCTGCGGGTCAGCGACGAGATCAAGATCTACGACAAGCTGCTGGTCAACAGCTCGCTGGCCAAAGCCCACTGCGCGCCCGACACCCTCAAGATGCTCGCCCAGTTCACCGTGCTATCGCGCCTGAAGGAGCCGGAAAACTCCAACATCTACTCGAAAATGCGCGTCTACGATGGCGAGAACCTGAAAGACACCGACCCGAAGGCCAAGTCGATCCAGGAGTACCGCGACTCAGCCGGTGTCGACGAGGGCATGAATGGCCTGTCGACGCGTTTTGCGTTCAAGATCCTGTCCAAGGTGTTCAACTTCGATCCGCACGAAATCGCGGCCAACCCGGTGCACCTGCTTTATGTGCTGGAACAGCAGATCGAGCAGGAGCAGTTCCCCGCCGAGGTGCGCGAGCGTTACTTGCGCTACCTGAAGGAGTACCTGGCACCGCGCTACATCGAGTTCATCGGCAAGGAAATCCAGACCGCCTACCTCGAGTCCTACAGCGAATACGGCCAAAACATCTTCGACCGTTATGTGCTGTACGCCGACTTCTGGATCCAGGACCAGGAGTACCGCGACCCGGAAACCGGCGAAATCCTCAACCGCATCGCCCTCAACGAAGAACTGGAGAAGATCGAGAAGCCGGCAGGCATCAGCAATCCAAAGGACTTCCGCAACGAGATCGTCAACTTCGTGTTGCGCGCCCGGGCCAACAACAATGGCAAGAACCCCAGCTGGCTGAGCTACGAGAAGCTGCGGGTGGTGATCGAGAAAAAAATGTTCTCCAACACCGAGGATCTGCTGCCCGTCATCAGCTTCAACGCCAAGGCCAGCAAAGAGGATCAACAGAAACACAACGACTTCGTCACCCGGATGGTGGAGCGTGGCTACACCGACAAACAGGTGCGCCTGCTGTCGGAATGGTACCTGCGGGTCAGGAAATCGCAGTAAAGGCGGCAAGTCACGTGCGGTACGGCGGGCTCCCGCGTACCGCACGTGGCGGCGGCGACTGCTTTTACTTGCAGCTCGTAGCTTGAAGCTTGCAGCTGTATCCCGCTACCGGAGGGCCCATGAGCTACGTAATCGACCGACGCCTGAACGGCAAGAACAAGAGCACGGTCAACCGCCAACGCTTCCTGCGGCGGTACCGCGAGCACATCAAGAAAGCCGTCGAAGAGGCCGTGAGTCGCCGCTCCATCATGGACATGGAGCATGGCGAACAGATCAGCATTCCGGGTCGCGATATCGATGAGCCGGTGCTGCACCACGGTCGTGGCGGCAAACAGACCATCGTCCACCCCGGCAACAAGGAATTCACCGCCGGCGAACACATCGCCCGCCCCCAGGGCGGTGGCGGCGGTGGCGGGCGCGGCAAGGCTGGCAACTCCGGTGAGGGCATGGACGACTTCGTCTTCCAGATCACCCAGGAAGAGTTCCTCGAGTTCATGTTCGAGGATCTTGAACTACCCAACCTGGTCAAGCGCCACCTGACCGGTACCGATACCTTCAAGACCGTGCGCGCTGGTATCGCCAACGAAGGCAACCCATCGCGCATCAATATCGTGCGCACATTGCGCTCGGCCCACGCCCGGCGCATCGCCCTGACCGGCAGCAGTCGCGCCCTGTTGCGTGAAGCACAAAAGGAGCTGGATCGGCTGAAAGTCGAAGAGCCGGACAACTTCACCGACATCCAGGAAACCGAGATCGAGATCGAACGCCTCAAGGCGCGCATCAACCGCCTGCCGTTCCTCGACACCTTCGACCTCAAGTACAACCTGCTGATCAAGCAACCCAACCCTAGCTCCAAGGCGGTGATGTTCTGCCTGATGGACGTCTCCGGCTCAATGACCCAGGCCACCAAGGATATCGCCAAGCGCTTCTTCATCCTGCTGTACCTGTTCCTCAAGCGGAACTACGACCGCATCGAGGTGGTGTTCATCCGTCACCACACCAGCGCCCGTGAAGTGGACGAAGAAGAGTTCTTCTACTCCCGCGAGACCGGCGGCACCATCGTTTCCAGCGCACTGAAAATGATGCAGGAGATCATGGCCGAACGTTACCCGGCCAGTGACTGGAACATCTACGCCGCCCAGGCCTCGGACGGCGACAACTGGAACGACGACTCGCCGATCTGCCGCGACATCCTCGCCAACCAGATCATGCCGCATGTGCAGTACTACACTTATGTCGAGATCACGCCACGCGAACACCAAGCGCTGTGGTACGAGTACGAGCGCATAGGCGAAGCCTATCCGGACACCTTCGCCCAGCAGCAGTTGGTATCGGCCGGCGATATCTACCCGGTCTTCCGTGAACTCTTCCAGCGCAGGTTAGCCACATGAGCGCCAGAGAACAGAGACGCCAACCCATTTCCGTCGGCTCGGAGTGGACATTCGAGCTGATCCAGACCTACGACCGCGAGATCAGCCGCCTGGCCGCGCGCTACGCGCTTGACACCTACCCCAACCAGATCGAAGTCATCACCGCCGAGCAGATGATGGACGCCTATGCCTCCGTGGGCATGCCCCTGGGGTATCACCACTGGTCATATGGCAAGCAGTTCCTCAGCACCGAAAAGTCCTACAGCCGTGGGCAAATGGGCCTGGCCTACGAGATCGTGATCAACTCCGACCCGTGCATCGCCTACCTGATGGAAGAGAACACGATGTGCATGCAGGCACTGGTGATCGCCCATGCCTGCTATGGCCACAACAGCTTCTTCAAGGGCAACTATCTGTTCCGCACCTGGACCGATGCCAGCTCGATCATCGATTACCTGGTGTTCGCCAAGCAGTACATCGCCCAATGCGAGGAGCGCCACGGCATCGACGCAGTGGAAGACCTGATTGACTCCTGCCACGCCCTGATGAATTACGGCGTGGACCGCTACAAACGCCCCTACCCCATCTCTGCGGAAGAGGAGCGCCGACGCCAGAAAGAGCGCGAAGAGCATCTGCAACGGCAGATCAACGATCTTTGGCGCACCATCCCCAAAGGCACGGAAAAAGGCAGCGAGAAGGATGACGCGCGCTTCCCGGCCGAGCCGCAGGAAAACATCCTCTACTTCATCGAGAAACACGCCCCGTTGCTCGAACCCTGGCAGCGTGAAGTCGTGCGTATCGTGCGCAAGATCGCCCAGTATTTCTACCCGCAGCGCCAGACCCAAGTGATGAACGAAGGTTGGGCGACCTTTTGGCACTACACGCTGATGAACGATCTCTACGACGAGGGGTTGATCACCGAAGGTTTCATGATGGAGTTCCTCCAGTCGCATACCAGCGTGGTGTTCCAACCCGGCTTCGACAGCCCGTACTACAGCGGCATCAACCCCTATGCCCTGGGTTTTGCGATGTACACTGACATCCGTCGCATGTGCGAACACCCAACTGAAGAGGACCGCCGCTGGTTCCCGGACATCGCCGGTAGCGACTGGCTGTCCACGATCAAGTTCGCCATG
>NZ_CP063832.1:4432500-4510000 GCF_023277925.1 Pseudomonas entomophila | reverse complement strand
GCCTCGGTATGCTCCCCCAGTAACGGCGGCGCCTGTCGATACTCCACCGGCGTCTCCGACAACCTGATCGGACTGGCCACCTGCGGAACACTGCCCGCCAACGGATGATCCATCTTCACCGCCAACCCCCGCGCCAGCACCTGCGGGTCCTGGAACATCCGCGCCAGGTCATTGATCGGACCACAAGGTACACCCGCCGTCTCCAGCTCACCGATCCACTGCGCCGTGGTCTTGAACACCGTGGCCTGACGAATCAACGGAATCAGCTCAGCCCGATTAGCCACCCTCTGCTTATTAGTGGCAAACCGCGGGTCATCCGCCCACTGCGGCTGACCCGCCACCTCGGCGAACTTGCGGAACTGCCCGTCGTTACCCACGGTGAGGATGAAATCGCCATCCGCCGTCGGGAAGTCCTGGTAAGGCACGATATTGGGGTGAGCGTTACCCAAACGACGGGGAGCGGTACCCGTGGTGAGGTAGTTCATCGCCTGGTTGGCCAGGCAGGCCACTTGTACATCCAACAACGCCATGTCGATGTGCTGGCCAACACCGGCCTGGTCGCGGTGGGCGAGAGCAGCCAGGATCGCCACGGTGGAATACAGCCCGGTAAGGATGTCGGTCAGCGCGACCCCCACCTTCATCGGGCCCGCGCCTTCCTCTCCCTCGGGGCGCCCGGTCAGGCTCATCAGCCCACCCAACCCCTGGATCATGAAATCATAGCCCGCACGCTTGGCATACGGCCCCGTCTGGCCAAAGCCTGTGATCGAGCAATAGATGAGCTTGGGATTGACCGACTTCAGGCTCTGGTAATCCAACCCATAACCAGCCAACCCGCCGACCTTGAAGTTCTCGATGACGATATCCGACTTCGCCGCCAGCTCACGCACCAGGCGCTGACCTTCCGGCTGGGTGAAGTCGATGGTCACCGAACGCTTGTTACGATTGGCCGACAGGTAGTAGGCCGCCTCACTGGTGTTCTCACCCTCGGCATCACGCAGGAAGGGCGGCCCCCAGGAGCGGGTGTCGTCACCCGAGCCCGGACGCTCGACCTTGATCACGTCAGCGCCAAGGTCAGCCAGAATCTGGCCGGACCAGGGGCCGGCCAGTACCCGGGAAAGATCCAGCACCCGCAGATGGGAAAGCGCACCCATGGCCTGGCTCCTCTATTAATAGAACGCCTGGATGCCGGTCTGCGCACGCCCCAGGATCAGCGCGTGCACGTCATGAGTACCTTCATAGGTGTTGACCACCTCGAGGTTGACCAGGTGGCGGGCCACGCCGAACTCGTCGGAGATGCCGTTGCCACCGAGCATGTCACGGGCCATCCGGGCAATATCCAGCGCCTTGCCGCAAGAGTTGCGCTTCATGATCGAGGTAATCTCCACCGCCGCGGTGCCTTCGTCCTTCATCCGCCCCAGGCGCAGGCAGCCTTGCAGGGCGAGGGTGATTTCGGTCTGCATGTCGGCCAGCTTCTTCTGGATCAGCTGGTTGGCGGCCAATGGGCGGCCAAACTGCTGGCGGTCGAGGGTGTACTGGCGCGCGGTGTGCCAGCATGCCTCGGCGGCGCCCAGCGCACCCCAGGAAATGCCGTAGCGAGCAGAGTTCAGGCAGGTGAACGGGCCTTTGAGGCCACGGACATCTGGGAAGATGTTCTCTTCTGGCACGAACACGTTGTCCATGACGATTTCGCCGGTAATCGAGGCGCGCAGGCCGACCTTGCCGTGAATCGCCGGTGCGCTGAGGCCCGCCCAACCTTTCTCCAGGACGAAACCGCGAATGTCGCCGGCATCGTCCTTGGCCCACACCACGAACACATCGGCGATCGGGCTGTTGGTGATCCACATCTTCGAGCCGGTCAGGCGATAGCCACCCTCAACCTTGCGCGCGCGGGTAATCATCGAGCCTGGGTCGGAACCATGGTTGGGCTCGGTCAGGCCGAAGCAACCGATCCACTCGCCGCTGGCCAGCTTGGGCAGGTACTTCTGCTTCTGGGCTTCGGTGCCGAACTCGTTGATCGGCACCATCACCAACGACGACTGCACGCTCATCATCGAGCGGTAGCCGGAGTCGATGCGCTCGACCTCACGGGCGATCAGGCCATAGCACACATAGTTGAGGCCGCTGCCACCGTACTGCTCGGGGATGGTCGCGCCCAGCAGGCCGACTTCGCCCATCTCGCGAAAGATCGCAGGGTCGGTCTGTTCATGGCGGAAAGCTTCGAGCACACGTGGCGCCAACTTGTCCTGGGCGAACTGATAAGCGCTGTCACGCACCATGCGCTCTTCTTCAGTGAGCTGCTGATCAAGCAGCAGTGGGTCGATCCAGTTGAAGCTTGCTTTACCGGCCATGTGTGGATTCCTCGAGAGAAGGTGGGGACGGATGTTCTTGTTGCATTGATCCTAGGCCTGTTCAGCCATCGGGACAAACGAGGATTGCGCACGCTTTAGTGATATTTTCTCACTCCGAAATCAGTCAAAAGCCGCATTACACGGCGAACAAGTGAGGTTGATGTACATGCGCCGCAAGATCCCCAGCACCACGGCCCTGGTCTGCTTCGAAGCGGCCGCCCGGCACGAGAGTTTCACCAAGGCCGCCCAGGAACTGGCCCTGACCCAGGGCGCCGTCTGTCGGCAGATCGGTGGGCTGGAAGCCTTCCTCAATGTGGAACTGTTCCGTCGCTCGCGGCGGGGCGTGAAGTTGACTGAAGCCGGGTTGTCCTACAGCCGCCAGGTGGCCTCGCAGCTGGACGCGGTGGAGCGCGACACGCTGTCGGTGATGCGCCAGCAGGGTGCCAATGTGATCGAGTTGGCGGTCGTGCCGACATTCGGCACCCAGTGGCTGCTGCCTCGCCTCAAGGACTTCCAGCAACGCCACCCGGAAGTCACGGTCAACCTCACCAACCGCACCCGCCCGTTCCTGTTCGCCGACACGCCCTTTGACGCCGCCATCTACTTCGGTGACGCCGACTGGTCCGGCACCCAGGCGCATCGACTGATGGGTGAGAACCCAATGCCCGTGTGCAGCCCGGCATTGCTGGGCGGGCAGGGCAGCCTCGACGCGGGACGGATCGCCGAACTGCCCCTGCTGCAGCAGACCACCCGGCCCTACGCCTGGCGGCAGTGGTTCGACGGTCTCGGCATGAGTGTGGAGCGCGACATGACCGGCCCGCGCTATGAACTATTCTCCATGCTGGCCCAGGCGGCGATGCACGAGATGGGGATCGCGCTGATCCCGCCGTTCCTGATCCAGCGCGAGCTGGAGGAGGGCAGGCTGGTGGTCGCTAACAGGCATGCCCTGGCCAGCGACAAGGCCTACCATCTGATGATCCCCGAGCGAAAGGTCGAGTCCGCCTCGTTGCGGGCCTTCCGCGACTGGCTGGTGGCCCAGGCACAGCACTATACGGCGACGAACTGACAGATAACACGGAAGCTGACCTCGTAGTCAATTATTTTAAACACCTACAGATATATGGATTTGTCGCAAATCCGTAATCTGTTTCACTGCGCGGAAAACTCGCTTCAACCCTAGTAACCACGCGGCTTTGCGGCTTATTTTGCGACATTCACCAAGCCGTTGACGAAAACAGCGGAAAAAATTTCAAAATTTCTCCTAAGCTCCGGATAGCGCGAGTTTGACAGCTTCTTACCGATTCGTTGCGACATAGGGTCACAGGGTGACTTGTAGTTTTAACTTCGTTTCGCTTCAGAACTGGTTGAAGGCCTTCAGGTTCGTCTGCAAAATGCCTCCCCCGCCCCCCAATCAGGCGGAGTCGTGCTCTACGGCCGCCCAGCCGCACCACCCGAAGTGCGCTGGTTTCCATAAAGACAATAAAGGTCACCGCAGGAGACATAGTCGTGCACATTGGTGTTCCTCTCGAGACGCAGACGGGTGAGACAAGGGTCGCCGCGACCCCGGAAACCATCAAGAAACTGGTAGGCCAGGGCCATCAGGTCACCGTGCAACGGGGGGCAGGGCTCAACGCCAGCATTCCGGACAGTGCCTATGAAGCCGTGGGCGCCAAGCTAGGTGAAGCTACCGACGCATTCGGCGCGCAGCTGGTGCTCAAGGTGGTCGCGCCCAATGACCAGGAATTGGCGCTGATCAACAGCGGTAGCCTGCTGGTGGGCATGCTCAACCCCTTCAACAGCGAACTGATCGGCAAGATGGCCGAACGCGGCATCACCGCCTTCGCCCTGGAAGCCGCGCCACGCACTTCGCGGGCCCAGAGCCTCGACGTGCTGTCGTCCCAAGCCAACATCGCCGGCTACAAGGCCGTGCTGCTGGCCGCCCATCACTACCCGCGCTTCATGCCCATGCTGATGACTGCCGCCGGCACCGTGAAAGCCGCCCGCGTGCTGATCCTAGGCGCCGGCGTCGCCGGCCTGCAGGCCATCGCCACAGCCAAGCGCCTGGGTGCGGTGATCGAAGCGTCGGATGTGCGCCCGGCGGTGAAGGAGCAGATCGAGTCGCTGGGGGCCAAGTTCATCGACGTGCCCTATGAAACCGATGAAGAGCGCGAATGCGCCGAAGGCGTCGGTGGCTATGCCCGACCAATGCCCGCCAGCTGGATGCAACGCCAGGCCCAGGCCGTGCACGAGCGCGCCAAGCAGGCCGACATCGTCATCACCACCGCGCTGATTCCCGGGCGCAAGGCGCCCACCCTGCTCAGCGCAGAGACCGTGGCGCAAATGAAGCCCGGTTCGGTGGTCATCGATCTCGCGGCGGCCCAGGGCGGCAACTGCCCGCTGACCGTCGCCGACCAAGTGGTGCAAGCGAACGGCGTGATCATCGTCGGGCCGACCAACCTGCCGGCTCAGGTCGGTGCCGACGCTTCGGCGCTGTACGCCCGCAACCTGCTGGACTTCATGAAGCTGCTGTTCGACAAGGACGGCAACCTGGTCATCAACCTCGAAGACGACATCGTCGCCGCGTGCCTGATGTGCCGCGACGGCCAGGTCGTGCGCAAGAACGGCTGAGGAGCACGACAATGGAAGACATGCTGATTTCCCACGGGATCTACAACCTGATCATCTTCGTGCTGGCCATCTACGTGGGCTACCACGTGGTGTGGAACGTCACCCCGGCCCTGCACACGCCGCTGATGGCGGTCACCAACGCCATCTCCGCGATCGTCATCGTCGGCGCCATGCTGGCCGCCGCGTTGACCGTCACCCCGGCCGGCAAGGTGATGGGCACCCTGGCCGTGGCGCTGGCCGCGGTCAACGTGTTCGGTGGCTTCCTGGTCACCCGCCGCATGCTGGAAATGTTCAAGAAGAAAACCAAGAACGAGGCGCAGAAGTAAGCATGAGCATGAATCTGGTAACGCTTCTGTACCTGGTCGCCTCGATCTGCTTCATCCAGGCGCTCAAGGGCCTCTCGCACCCGACCACCTCACGCCGCGGCAACCTGTTCGGCATGATCGGCATGGGGATCGCGATCCTCACCACGGTCGGGCTCATCTACAAGCTCGGCACCGAGCTCGCGACCGCCGGCATTGGCTATGTGATTGTCGGCCTGCTGGTAGGTGGTACCGCCGGCTCGATCATGGCCAAGCGCGTCGAGATGACCAAGATGCCCGAGCTGGTCGCCTTCATGCACAGCATGATCGGCCTGGCGGCGGTGTTCATCGCCATCGCCGCGGTGCTCGAGCCGCAATCACTGGGCATCGTCGCCAGCATCAGCGATCCGATCCCCACCGGTAACCGCCTGGAGCTGTTCCTGGGGGCAGCCATCGGTGCCATCACCTTCTCGGGCTCGGTGATTGCCTTCGGCAAGCTATCCGGCAAGTACAGGTTCCGCCTCTTCCAAGGCACACCGGTACAGTTCGCCGGCCAGCACAAGTTGAACCTGATCCTGGGCCTGGCAACCATCACCCTGGGGCTGCTGTTCACCTTCACCGGCCACTACAGCGCCTTCACCCTGATGCTGGCCCTGGCCTTCGTCATGGGCGTGCTGATCATCATCCCGATCGGTGGCGCCGACATGCCGGTGGTGGTGTCGATGCTCAACAGCTATTCGGGCTGGGCGGCGGCCGGTATCGGCTTCTCGCTGAACAACTCGATGCTGATTATCGCCGGTTCGCTGGTGGGCTCCAGCGGTGCGATCCTCTCGTACATCATGTGCAAGGCGATGAACCGCTCGTTCTTCAACGTCATCCTCGGTGGCTTCGGCGGCGATACCGATGCCGGCGCGGCGCAGGGTTCGAAGGAGCAGCGCCCGGTGAAGTCCGGCTCGGCCGACGACGCCACCTTCCTGCTGAGCAACGCCGACAGCGTGATCATCGTCCCCGGCTACGGCCTGGCGGTGGCCCGTGCCCAGCACGCGCTCAAGGAGCTGACCGAGAAGCTCACCCACAACGGCGTGACCGTGAAGTACGCGATCCACCCGGTGGCGGGGCGTATGCCCGGGCACATGAACGTGCTGCTGGCCGAGGCCGAGGTGCCGTACGACCAGGTGTTCGAGATGGAGGACATCAACGCCGAGTTCGGCCAGGCCGACGTGGTGCTGGTGTTGGGCGCCAACGACGTGGTCAACCCGGCGGCGAAGAACGATCCGAAGTCGCCGATTGCCGGTATGCCGATCCTCGAAGCCTTCAAGGCCAAGACCATCATCGTCAACAAACGCTCCATGGCCAGCGGCTACGCCGGCCTGGACAACGAACTGTTCTACCTGGACAAGACCATGATGGTGTTCGGTGATGCGAAGAAGGTCATCGAGGACATGGTCAAGGCGGTGGACTGACCTGGCCTTCTATATATAGAAGCGCATAAGGCCCCCAGGAGATATTCCCAGGGGCCTTTTCGTTTGCTTGATCCAGATCAACGGCTCTATTTCCGGCCTTCGCCTACGACCATGGTCGCGGGACGGCACCAGGCGAAATCTCTAGACTGCGCTTCCAGTAGCCTCAGTAGCCCGAGATAACAATCCATGTACCGTGATCGTATCCGCTTGTCCTCCCTGCACAGCAAGGTAATGAGTGCGGCAGACGCCGCTGGCCTGATCCAGGACGGCATGACCGTCGGCATGAGCGGTTTCACCCGCGCCGGCGAAGCCAAGGCCGTGCCTCACGCACTGGCCGAGCGCGCGAAACAGTCGCCGCTGAAGATCAGCCTGATGACCGGCGCCAGCCTGGGCAACGACCTGGACAAGCAATTGACCGAAGCCGGCGTGCTGGCGCGCCGCATGCCGTTCCAGGTCGACAGCACCCTGCGCAAGGCCATCAACGACGGCAAGGTGATGTTCATCGACCAACACCTGTCGGAAACCGTCGAGCAGCTGCGCAACAAACAGCTCACCCTGCCGGACATCGCGGTCATCGAAGCGGTGGCGATCACCGAACAGGGCCACATCGTGCCGACCACTTCCGTCGGCAACTCGGCCAGCTTCGCGATCTTCGCCAAGCAGGTCATCGTCGAGATCAACCTGTCGCACAATGCCAACCTCGAAGGCCTGCACGACATCTATATCCCGACCTACCGCCCGACCCGCACCCCGATCCCGCTGGTGAAGGTCGACGACCGCATCGGCAGTACCGCCATCCCGATCGACCCGGCCAAGATCGTCGGCATCGTCATCAGCGACCAGCCGGACTCGCCGTCCACCGTGCTGCCGCCCGACCACGAGACCCAGGGCATCGCCGACCACCTGATCGCCTTCCTCAAAGGCGAAGTGGACGCCGGCCGCATGAGCAACAACCTCGGCCCGCTGCAGGCCGGCATCGGCAGCATCGCCAACGCGGTGATGTGCGGCCTGATCGAGTCGCCGTTCGAGAACCTGACCATGTACTCCGAAGTGCTGCAGGATTCGACCTTCGACCTGATCGACGCTGGCAAGCTGCGCTTTGCCTCGGGTAGCTCGATCACCCTGTCGAGCCGCCGCAACGCCGATGTGTTCGGCAACCTGGAGCGCTACAAAGACAAGCTGGTGCTGCGCCCACAGGAGATCTCCAACCACCCTGAAGTGGTGCGTCGCCTGGGGATCATCGGCATCAACACGGCGTTGGAGTTCGACATCTACGGCAACGTCAACTCGACCCACGTCTGCGGCACCAAGATGATGAACGGCATCGGTGGCTCGGGCGACTTCGCCCGCAACGCCCACCTGGCGATCTTCGTCACCAAATCGATCGCCAAGGGCGGCGCGATTTCCAGCGTGGTGCCGATGGTCAGCCACGTCGACCACACCGAGCATGATGTGGACATCCTGGTGACCGAGGTGGGTCTGGCCGACCTGCGTGGCTTGGCGCCCCGCGAGCGCGCCCGGGTGATCATCGATAACTGCGTGCACCCGGACTACCGCGCCGCGCTGAACGACTACTTCGAGCGCGCCTGCCAGCGCGGCGGCCATACTCCGCACATCCTGCGCGAGGCCTTGAGCTGGCACGAGAATCTGGAAGAGACCGGGCGCATGCTCGTCGGCTGACTCACCACCTCGCGGGGCGGGGCAGGTCAGACCTGCCCCGCATCATGAACAGAACACAATCCCTGTAGGAGCTTTAGCCGCGAAGCGCGCAATGCGCTGACGGGTACCCGCTTCGCGGGTAATCGCGGCTAAAGCCGCTCCTACAGAGGCCTCATCAAACAATTATGAAAACTGTTCTACTGTACCGGTAAAAATCACGCTTACTGCCTGGCTATTTCTTCAACCCCGCAAAAAACGCACTGTTATCGTGCAGACCAGTACAGTTTTGTCACTTTCGAGTGCAACAGTAGGGTTACACAGTTAACTGAGCCATCGTATTACAACCGAACTGTATCTACTGTTATGGACAACAGAGGAGGAAGATGGGCACCAGTTAAATCACTCCCTAATGCCGCCACAAGCGGAAGGATGACACATCATGGAACGTACCCTCAGTTCCGACCTGGTTTTCGAAAACGCCCAAGCCTCCAACGCCGCCCTGCCGCTGCGCGTCCTGTCCACCCTGGTACTGTGGCAGCGCCGCATGGCCAGCCGCCGCCAACTGGCGCGCCTGGACTCCCGCCTGCTGGCCGATGCCGGTATCAGCGAGTCGCAGCGCTACGAAGAGCTGAGCAAGCCGTTCTGGCGCTAAGCTTCGGTTGCCGACCCGCGTCGGCACCGCGAATTCAGAAGAACCCGTCGCAGGCAACTGCGGCGGGTTTTCTGTTTGTATGGCCCGCATTAGACACGTCACAACAGAGAACATAACAGTTTTGTATTAATTAATATCAATAGGTACAGTTACGAATTGTGATGTTTCTCCGTCCCGAGCGGCAGAACCACGGCGTGTTACGCTTGTCCTACACGCCTGGTAGAAAACGTACCGTGACGAACCCAGCCAGCGTCCGATAAGCAGGTCCACCCAGCCCCTCTGCAGGAGTCACTCGATCATGTCCCGTAATCATCTGTTTGGCGCCGCCCTGTTGCTGGCCTTCGCCGGCGCAGCCAATGCCACCAGCTTCGTCGTCACCACCGATGCCGTGGTGGGTGCCGTAGCCGCCACCACCGATGCCACGTCCGACATTTCCTCGTCGTTCCGTGACGACAAGATCGTCCAGGCCGCCCGCGACGACGCCGCCAGCTTCGTCGGCAGCGAAGGTGCGATCCGCGGCGCCAAGCTGGAAAGCGCATTCGTGCACATCCGCCAGCAACTGCCTGAACTGCAAGCCAGCGACGCACAATTGGCGCGCGCCATCCTCGCCCTCTGATTAAGAGCCGGCTCCACACCCGGATTCACTGGCCCTGCCCAGGGAATCCGGAGTAGCCTTCGCAGCCCGAGATCATCGTCCCAGAAAGCCCATGCGTTATCTGTTGCCCTTGCTGTTCGCCCTCGCCGGCGTGGGAAGCGCCCATGCCATGGACGCCACCACCCAGGCACCGTTCCTGACCGGTTTCGTTACCAGCCAGGTGACCAGCGCGCCGTTCGACCGCAAGCTGGTCGCGGGCGCTCGAGACGATGCCGCAGCCTTCGTCGCCAGCGACGGCCTGATCCGCGGTGCACGCCTGCAGGCGGCACTCAACACACTGCGCCAGGGCTGTTCGCGGCACTCCGTCGGCGACCTTGAACTGGCCGAAGCGATTCTCGTCCAATAACCACACAACTCCTCGTATTCCCGGAGATGCTCCATGCGTAAACCGCTGATCGCCGCCACCCTCGGCATGCTGCTACTGGCCGACCTTGCCCAGGCCCACACCCTGGTGGCCACCAGCAATATCATCGTCCGGGCCTTCGGCCGTTCGATCGACTTCACCTCTGATACCACTACCTCGATCCGCGATTCGAAGGTCGTGCGCGAAGCCCATGACGACGCCGCCAGCTTCGTCGCCAGCAACGGCGATATCCGCGGCGCTCAGCTCGAAGCCGCCTTCGACACCCTGCGTGCCCGCGTGCCTGAAGCCCGCGACGCCAGCGACCAGGTCCTGGCCGAAGCCATCCTCGCCCTGTGAAGCGCGCGCGTGCCTGGCTGCTCGGCTGCGCCCTGACGCTGCTCGGCACGCCCGCCCTGGCCGACCTGCAGTTGGTGTTGCAGGCCGACGGTCTCGATCCGCAACAACAGCAAGCCAGCCAGGCCCTGCTCGACGAGGCCATGACCAAGCTGCCGCCGCGCTTCAAGCAGCAACTGGACCGGCGCATCCTGGTCAGCTGGAGCGAGCGCATGCCCGAGGACGCCTATGGCCAGGCGTCGCCGGTCGCCACCCTGGACCTCAACCGGCGCCTGCTGCCCAGCCTCGCTGACGGCAGCGCTGCCCACAAGAAGACCAACCGCCCCCATGGCACGGTTCGCGAAGAGCTGTTGGCCACGGTCCTGCATGAACTGACCCATATCTACGACCGCGCCCGCCTGTGGCCGGCGACGGAGCGCCAGATGATCTCGCGCTGCAAGCGCCAGCAGGGCACGCTTGGCAAGATCGGCCTGCCGGAAGACTGCCGTGGCCAGGCCGAACGCCGCTTCACCCTGAGCGACGACCCGCGCCTGCTCGACCTGGCCGGTTGGCCGCAATACGTCGGCCGCCGCGGCGAGCGCGAGCAGCACAACGGCCAACTCGTGCGCAGCCCGGACAGCTACGAGCTGAGCAGCCCAAAAGAGTTCATAGCGGTCAACATGGAGTACTTCCTCCTCGACCCCAGCTATGGCTGCCGCCGCCCGGCACTCAACCAGTACCTGCGCGACCACTTCGGTTGGGCGCCGCAACAGGACACCTGCGCCAAGGGCCTGCCGTTCCTCAACGCCGGCAACGACTTCGCGCGCCAACCGCTCGGCGAGATCGACCCCGAGCGGGTCTACGAAGTCGACTACCTGCTGGCCGAGGCCAACCAGAACTGGGTCAGCCGCTGGGGCCACAGCATGTTGCGCCTGGTGATCTGCGCACCTGGTCGCCCACGCGGCCCGGCATGCCGGCTCGACCTCGACCAGCACCTGGTGCTGTCGTACCGCGCCTTCGTCAACGATGTGCAGCTATCCAGCTGGGACGGCCTGGTCGGTGCCTACCCGTCGCGCCTGTTCGTGCTGCCACTGGGGCAGGTGATCGACGAGTACACCAAGACCGAACTGCGCAGCCTGGCCTCGGTGCCCATCACGCTCAGCCGTGATGAAATCGAGAACCTGGTGCGCCAGGCCGCCGAAATGCACTGGAGCTACGACGGCAACTACTACTTCCTGTCCAACAACTGCGCGGTGGAGTCGCTGAAGCTGCTGCGCAGCGGCACTGGCAACCCCCGCTTCAACGACCTGGACAGCATCATGCCCAACGGCCTGCTCGAGGTCATGAAGGGCAGGGGCCTGGCCGACACCAGCGTGCTGGACGACCCCCGGGAGGCATTGCGCCTGGGTTATCGCTTCGACTCCTACCGCGACCGCTATCAAGCCATGTTCGACGTGTTGCGCAAGCACTTGCCGATCAAGCAGGCCGCTGTGGAGGACTGGCTGGCGCTGGATGCCGAACAACGCCGACAGTGGTTCGACCGCGCCGACCTGCGCACCAGCGCCGCCTTGCTGCTGCTCGAACAAGCCAGCCTGCGGCGCCAGCTGTTGCTGGCACAGGACGAGGTCAAGCAACGCTACCTGAACGGCCGAGCGCTCAAGGATGGCAGCTTCGACAAGGCCAACCAAACCCTGCAGGCGATGCTGGCCAACAGCGGCTTCCTCAGCCGCCCGGCTGAATTGCTGGGGGCAGGGGGCTATGGTTTGCCACAACCTGAAGAGCGCAAGCAGTTGGAGCAGGTGAGCAGCGAGCGCCAGGCGCAGCTGCTGCGCCTGAGCACCGACCTGGACCAGCAGGTGAGGGCGCTGCTGGGGCCGGAGCGGGGCCGGGAAATCAAGGCGGTGGAAGCCAATATCAAGCAGGTGGGTGAGCACCTGCGGACGCTGCACAAGGCCGCCGGGGGCCTGCAGCTACCCTGATGTTGAATCGCACCAGATTCCTGTAGGTTGAGCGGCTTTAGCCGCTCATACAGGTAAGTGTTTGGCACAGACAGCGACGTCACAGGTGCTCTTCATCCTCAGTAGGCAACCCGTCATCCACCTTCAACCACGGCAACCGGCTACCCACCCAGATATGCCTGTTCGGCCGCACCCGCTCCGGATGATCCAGCGTCGCCACTGTCACATCGATAGTTTGCGGGCTGAGGGCGGTCATCAAGGCCACATGCGCGCCACACCGGCCACAGAAATACCGGCTGCAACTGGCCGGCGCCACATAACGCTGGGGTGACCCCGACAACCACTGGAAACCCTCAAGCGGCAGGGTGACCCACGTCACCAGGGCGCCGCCACTGACCCGCCGGCAGATCGAGCAATGGCAATGGGCGACATCGCCCAGCGGACCCTCCAATCGGTACCGCAGCGCGCCGCAATGGCAGCCGCCTTCTTCGACATTCGACATCGAATCGACCTCCCGTCGCCTCGTACCTGGCGAAAGCTGGCTGAAAGCTTGCCCACATAGGATAGCGCCACCACCGGCAGCAGACCGGTCAGCCAGGGCACCCGGAAACTTCCGCGCCCGGCCCAATCAACAACAACAATGGTGATTCTGATGTTTTCCTGTGCCCGCCTTTTCGCAGTCCCTCTCCGTTTGCTCCTCGCGCAGCGCCTGACGCGCTGATCCGCCCGAATCGTCTTTCCTTTCGCCGCGCCACGCCTGGAGTACCGCCATGCTGACCTTCCTCGGCTTCGCCATGGTCATCACCTTCATGTACCTGATCATGACCAAGCGCCTGTCGGCCTTGATCGCCCTGATCCTGGTACCGATCCTGTTCGCCCTGTTCGGTGGTTTTTCCACAAAGATCGGTCCGATGATGCTCGAAGGCATCAGCAAACTCGCGCCCACCGGTGTGATGCTGATGTTCGCCATTCTCTATTTCGCCCTGATGATCGACTCCGGCCTGTTCGACCCGGCCGTGCGCAAGATCCTCAAGCTGGTCAAGGGCGACCCGCTGAAAGTGTCGGTCGGCACCGCGGTGCTGGCCCTGGTGGTCTCCCTCGACGGTGACGGCGCCACCACCTACATGATCTGCTGCGCCGCCATGCTGCCACTTTACAGCCGCCTGGGGATGAGCCCGCGGATCATGGCCGGCCTGATCATCCTCGCCGGCGGGGTGATGAACATGACCCCGTGGGGCGGCCCCACCGCCCGCGCCGCCAGCGCCCTGCACGTGGACCCGTCGGACATCTTCGTGCCGATGATCCCGGCCATGGCCTTTGGTGTGGCGGCGATCCTGGCCATCGCCTACTGGTATGGCAAGCGCGAACGTGCCCGCCTGGGCGAGCTGCACCTGCCGACCGACGACATCGACCACAGCGAGATCAGCGTTTCGCAGTTCCCGGAAGCCCGTCGCCCGAAACTGATCTGGTTCAACGGTGCCCTGACCGCGGCACTGATGGTTGCGCTGATCGCCGGCCTGTTGCCGCTGCCGGTGCTGTTCATGATCGCCTTCAGTATCGCCATGATCGTCAACTACCCGTGCCTGCAACAGCAGAAGGATCGTATTGCCGCCCACGCCTCCAGCGTGCTGGCCGTGAGCGGGCTGATCTTCGCCGCGGGCATCTTCACCGGCATCCTGTCGGGCACCGGCATGGTCGACGCCATGTCCAAGAGCCTGCTGGCGGTGATTCCGGAGGCGTTCGGCCCGTACATGGCGGTGATCACCGCCATCGTCAGCATGCCGTTCACTTTCTTCATGTCCAATGACGCCTTCTACTACGGCGTGCTGCCGGTGCTGTCGGAGTTCGCCAGCCACTATGGCGTCACCCCGGTGGAAATGGCCCGTGCGTCGATCGTCGGGCAGCCGGTACACCTGCTCAGCCCGCTGGTACCCTCCACCTACCTGCTGGTGGCCCTGGCCGGCATCGAGTTCGGCGACCACCAGCGCTTCACCCTCAAGTGGGCAGTGCTGGTGTGCCTGTGCATAATGTTCGGCGCGCTGGCCCTGGGGACTTTCCCGCTGTTCAGCAGTCTGTAATACAAGCGCATCATCCAACCGCAAAGCGCCCGCCATTTGGGCGCTTTGCCTTTACTGCTCGAAGGAATACACATGGAATGGCTGACCAGCCCGGAAATCTGGGTTGCCTTTTTCACCCTCACAGCCCTTGAGATCGTGCTCGGGATCGACAACATCATCATGATTTCGATCCTGGTCAGCCGCATGCCCAAGCACATGCAACCGCGCACGCGGATCTTCGGCCTGGCCCTGGCCATGGTCACGCGGATCATGCTGCTGCTGTCGATCACCTGGGTCATGCGCCTGACCGACGACCTGTTCCATGTACTGGGCCAGGGCATCTCTGGACGCGACCTGATTCTGTTCTTCGGCGGCTTGTTCCTGCTGTGGAAGAGCTCCCAGGAGATCTACCACGGCCTGGAAGGCGAGGATGAGAGCGCAGAAGAGCCGAAAGGCGCGGGTGGCCAGTTCTTCTACACCATCATCCAGATCGCCATCATCGACATCGTGTTCTCCCTGGACTCGGTGATCACGGCCGTGGGCATGGTTTCCCACGTGCCGGTGATGATCGCCGCGATCATCGTCGCGGTGCTGGTGATGATGCTCTGCGCCGGCACCATCAGCGACTTCATCGACAAGCACCCTTCGTTGAAGATGCTTGCGCTTTCGTTCCTGATCGTCGTCGGTACCGTGCTGATCGCCGAATCGTTCGACGTGCACGTACCGAAAGGCTATGTGTACTTCGCCATGGCCTTCTCGCTGGCGGTGGAGGCGGTCAATATCCGCATGCGCACGGCGATGGCGCGTAAAAAGGGCAAGGAGCATGACCCGGTGAAACTGCGCAAGGACATTCCGGGTCAGTAAGACCAGGTAGCGCAGCAAGACAGAGGGCCCTTCGGGGCCCTCTGTCATTTGCGCCGCCGTCTGTAGGAACCAGCCTTGCTGGCGAACAGCACCACTCGAGATCGTCGCCAGCAAGGCAGGCCCCTACAGGTTTCAAATATGTTTCAGCCATGCCAAGCTGGCACCTGACGCGCAAAACAACTAAAGCTTCAGTGAGCACTGAGAAAACCGCCCACCCCCGGGCCAGGCTCGCCGCTTCACCCATTGGCCCCGCGCTGGGGCACAGAAAAGGGGGCCCCGAACATGCTGACCCTGCTCAACCTGCTCTCAGCCGTCGCCCTGCTGGTCTGGGGCACGCACATCGTGCGCACCGGCATCCTGCGGGTATTCGGTGCGAACCTGCGCCGGGTGCTGAGCCAGAACATGAACAAGCGCCCGCTGGCGTTCATCGCCGGCATTCTCGTGACCGCCATGGTGCAGAGCAGCAACGCCACCGCCATGCTGGTCACCTCCTTCGTCGGCCAGGGGCTGATGGCCATGACCCCGGCCCTGGCGATCATGCTTGGGGCCGACGTCGGTACCGCGCTGATGGCCCGGGTGCTGACCTTCGACCTGTCCTGGCTGTCGCCGCTGCTGATCTTCCTCGGGGTCATCTTCTTTCTTTCGCGCAAGCAGACCCGCGCCGGCCAACTGGGCAGGGTGGGCATCGGCCTGGGCCTGATCATCCTGGCGCTGCAGTTGATCGTGCATGCCGCTGCCCCCATCACCCACGCCCAGGGGGTGAAGGTGCTGTTCGCCTCGCTGACCGGCGACATCCTCCTCGACGCCCTGGTCGGCGCGCTGTTCGCGATGATCTCCTACTCCAGCCTCGCCGCCGTGCTGCTCACCGCCACCCTGGCCGGGGCAGAGGTGATCAGCCTGCCGGTGGCCATCGGCCTGGTGATCGGCGCCAACATCGGCAGCGGCCTGCTCGCCTTCCTCACCACCAGCCTGCAGAACAGCGCTGGGCGGCGAGTGGCGCTGGGCAGCCTGCTGTACAAGATGATCGGCCTGGTGCTGATCATTCCGGTGCTGCATCCGCTGGTGGAGTGGATGGACAGCCTGAGTTTCAGCCCCCAGGAGCTGGTGATCGGCTTCCACCTGCTCTACAACACCCTGCGCTGCCTGCTCATGCTGCCCACGACCACGCTCATGGGCCGCGTGTGCGACAGCCTGCTGCCAGATCGGGAGAGTGGCAACGGTCACCACCAGCCCCGCCACCTCGACCCCACCGCCCTGACCACCCCCACGCTGGCCCTGGCCAACGCCGTGCGCGAAACCCTGCGCCTGGGCGACATCGTCGACAGCCTGCTTGCCGCCATGCTCGGGGCGCTACGTGGCACCCAGGCCGCCATGCCGCAACAGGTGCGTGCCTTGAGCGAGGATGCCGAAGCCCTGTACAACGCCATCAAACTCTACCTGGCGCAGATGCCGCGCGAAGACCTCGGCGACCAGGACAACCGGCGCTGGGCCGAGATCATCGAGCTGGCGATCAACCTCAAGCTGGCCAGCGACTTGATCGAACGCATGCTGCGCAAGGTGCAGCAACAGAAGACCTCGCAGCGCCGCGAGTTCTCGCAGGTCGGCCTGGAGGAGTTGACCGGCCTGCAAGAACAACTGCTGGCCAACTTGCGCCTGGGCTTGTCGGTGTTCCTCACGGCCGACCCGCAAAGCGCGCATCAGTTGCTGCGGGAAAAGCGACGCTTCCGCGCCCAGGAGCGGCGCCTCGCCCATGCCCATGTCAGCCGCCTGCAACGTAAAGTGGTGCAGAGTATCGAGACCAGTTCGCTACACTTGGAGCTCATCGCCGACATGAAACGGTTGAACTCTTTATTCTGCAGCAGTGCCTATGTGGTACTGGGCGGCACCGATACCGGCGGGCTGATGCTCGACAGTGTGCCGGACGAAGCCCGCCAACCCTGAATTCACGCGCCCCGGAGACCGAAGCTCGCCCATGCGTTGCCTGATGTTCGTTTGCCTGCTGATCTGCAGCCTGCCCAGCCTTGCCCTCGATCGCTCGCGGGTAGAAGGCTACCTGTTGCCCAACGGCCTGCAGGTGATCCTCAAGTCCGGCTACGAACGCGACCATGTCTCGATCCGCCTGGTGGTGGGGGTCGGCCTCGACGACTTCGACTGCGACCAGCGGGAGCTGCCGCACCTGCTGGAGCACCTGTTGTTCAGTGGCATCGATGAGACCGGGGAGGGTGGCCTGGAGGAGCGTATCCAGGCGCTGGGCGGGGAGTGGAACGCCTTCACCAGCAGCGCCGACACCACCTTCGTCATCGAGGCCCCCGCGCGCAACCAGCGCAAGGTGCTCGACCTGCTGCTCTCGCTGCTGCGCGACACGCGTATCGACGCCAAGGCCCTGGCCACGGCGAAGAAGATCATCGAGCGCGAGGACGGCGGCCACTACGGCCACCTGCAGCGCTGGCTGGATCGCCAGGAGGTCGGCCACCCGGCCAGCGAACAACTGGCGACGGAGCTCGGCCTCAAGTGCAAGGAGCGCTCCGATGTCGACGACATGACCCTCGAGCAGGTCCAGCACCTGCGTGAGCACTGGTATGTCGCCAACAACATGACCCTGATCGTCGTCGGCGGCCTCGACCGCCTGCTGCCGGCGTATCTTGAGCGAACCTTCGGCGAACTGCCGGCAACGGAGCCAGAGGAACGGCGCAATCTCGAGAGCATCAGCCAGCAGGCCGAACAGCGCCGCGACCTGACCCGCGGCTGGCTGGGCGACAGCGTCAAGCTGCACTGGCTGTTCATAGAACCTACCCTGGACACCGGCCACGAGCAGACCCTGGAATTGCTCTCTCGCTACCTGGACTGGGCCCTGTACGACCAGCTGCGCCTGCGCCATGGCCTGTCCTACGGCCCCTCGGCGCAGCGCGAGAGCTTCGGCGACAGTGGCATGCTCAGCCTCAACGCCGACCTCGAACGCCAGGACATCGACACCACAGTGAAAGTACTCACGCAGTTGTTCGACCATCTGCGCAAGCATGGCCTTGATCCAGACACCTTCGCCAGGATCAAGGAAGCGGCGATCGCCCGCGAAAGCTGGAGCACCCAGGGCAACACGGCACTGGCCGACTATTACTGGGGGGCGCTCAACGACTACGAGAACGGGCGCTTCAGCGACCCGATGCGCAAGCTGCGCCAGGTAACCCTGAAAGATGCCGACGCGGCATTGCGCGAGCTGCTGAAGGAGCCGGGGTACTTGCGGGTCGAGAAACCACTGCTGGGGTATGACGAGCTGTATGGGCTGGTCGCGTTGACACTGGGTGTACTCCTGGCTATCGGCCTGATCCGCCGACGCCGCGTGATGGCGAATCGCCCCAGTGGTGCTACTCGGGCATAGTGATTCGGCGGTATCCTGTGTCGACCTCTTCGCGGATAAATCCGCTCCTACAGAATTCCTTCACCGCGAATCCTGTAGGAGCGGATTTATCCGCGAAGAGGCCGGCGCTGTTACCCATTCATCCTGTTGTAGACCCATGCCTCCACTACCCAACTTCGTCCTGCGCGTGATCGAACTGCTCAAGCGCTACCCCGGCGTCATCGCGCTCTACGGTTTCGTCTCGGGGATCTGCAGCTTCATCCTGGTCGACCGCCAGGCCGGCCTGGCCAGCTGGATCGCCATCGTCATGTTGATCAGCTGGGTCTGGCTGATGCTGGAAAACACCCTCACCGAGCTGTTCGCCCGCACCTTCAAGCGCGAGATCCCGCAGCCGCTGCTGCGCTTCGCGACGCAGATGATCCACCAGGAAAGCCTGTTTTTCGTCTTGCCGTTCTTCTTCATCACCACCACCTGGAACAGCGGCCAGCTGGTGTTCACCGGCCTGCTCGGCGCCGCCGGGGTGATCTCGATCATCGACCCGCTGTACCACAAGTGGCTGGCGCCACGGCGCTGGCTGTTCCTGGCGCTGCACACCCTGACGCTGTTCGCCGCCCTGCTCACGGCGCTGCCGATCATCCTCAACCTGACCACCGCGCAAAGCTTCAAGCTGGCGCTGATCGCCGCCATGGTGCTGTCGTTCCCGAGCCTGGCCAGCAGCTTCCCGATCAACAACTGGCGCCGTGGCGTGGGGCTGGTGCTGGTCACCCTGGCGGTGGGGGGCGGTGGCTGGCTGCTACGCTCCTGGGTACCGCCAGCCACCCTGTGGATGACCGACGTGGCGATCAGCACCGAAGTGCTCAACCGCCAGCCAGGTGCATCGCTGGACGAAGTCGCCGCCAGCCGCATCCGCAGCGGCGGGTTGTACGCCTATACCGCGATCAATGCGCCGCGCGGGTTGAACGAGCGTATCTACCATGTGTGGCAACTCAACGGCAAAGAGGTCGACCGCATCGCCCTGGACATCCACGGCGGGCGCAAGGAGGGCTACCGCGCCTGGACCCACAAGCAGAACTTCCCGCCCAACCCGGTGGGCAAGTGGCAGGTGAGGGTGCTGACCGAGGATGGGCAGGTGATCGGGGTGTTGCGGTTCAAGGTGGTCGACGACGCAGCACCTAAACAGGGCCCAGTTCGCTGGTAGGAGCAACTTTAGCCGCGATGCAGGCGACGCGGCCTCTGGCACCCGCTTCGCGGGTGATCGCGGCTGAAGCCGCTCCTACAGTGGTCGTATCAGGTCAAGGTGTTGGATTTCGCTTCATGAGAGTGCGCTATGATCAGCCTCTATGCCCCCAGTCAGATGCATGGAGCCTATGACCGCCCCGAGCGCTACCCTGGACACCCAGCAGCAGCCCACCCGCCTGCATATCGTCGGCGACTGGACCCTGGCGCACTACGCTAGCCTCAAGCGCGAATGCGAGCGCCTGGGCAGCCAGTACGGCGATGATACCCAAGTAGACCTCAGCCAACTGGGCCGCCTGGACACTGCCGGCGCCTCGCTGTTGGCAGAGCTGCTGGGTTCCGAGCGCCTGTCGCGCTGCACCGACGACCTCCCCGATGCCAGCCGCGCCTTGCTCAAGAACGTGTACTGCTCGGTGCAGGACTACTGCATCCCGGTCAAGCAGCCCGAGCAACCGGTGCTGCTCCTGCTGCTGGCGCGCATCGGCCGGGCGGTCGACCAGCTGTGGCAGGACACCCGGCAGGTGCTGGGCTTCATCGGCCTGATCCTCGAAACCTTGCTGTTGTGCCTGTTCCAACCCCACCGCTGGCGGGTCACCCCAGTGGTGGCGCACCTCGAACAGACTGGCCTCGACGCCGCGCCGATCGTGGCCCTGCTGACCTTCCTGGTCGGCGCCGTGGTGGCCTTCCTCGGCGCCACCGTGCTGGCCGCGTTCGGCGCGACGATCTTCACCGTCGACCTGGTGGCCTTCTCCTTCCTGCGTGAATTTGCCGTGCTGCTGACTGCCATCCTCATGGCCGGCCGCACTGCCAGTGCCTTCACCGCGCAGATCGGCTCGATGAAGGCCAACGAAGAGATCGACGCCATCCGCACCCTGGGCCTGAACCCCATCGAACTGCTGGTGGTGCCACGGGTGCTGGCACTGCTGATCGCGCTGCCGCTGCTGACCTTCGTCGCGATGCTCTGCGGCATGGTCGGCGGCGCGGTGGTCTGCGCGCTGACCCTGGATATCTCGCCAGCCATGTTCCTCTCGCTGTTGCAGAGCGACATCGGCGTTCAACACTTCCTGGTGGGCCTGGCCAAGGCACCGTTCTTCGCCTTCCTGATCGCCGCCATCGGCTGCCTGGAAGGCTTCAAGGTCAGTGGCAGTGCCGAGTCGGTGGGCGCCCACACCACCTCCGCCGTGGTGCAGTCGATTTTCGTGGTCATCGTGCTGGACGCGGTGGCCGCGCTGTTCTTCATGGAGATGGGCTGGTGACGGGCCGGGAAGCAGTGATCGAGGCACGGGGCATCTGCAACCGCTTCGGTAGCCAGAGCGTGCACGAAAACCTCGATCTGGACCTGTACCGCGGTGAAATTCTCGCCGTGGTCGGAGGCTCGGGCAGCGGTAAATCTGTGCTGCTGCGCAGCATCATCGGCTTGCGGCGGCCCAATGAGGGGCAAGTCCGGGTATTCGGCCAGGACCTGGCCACGCTGGATGAAACGCAGCGCTCGTTGGTGGAGCGGCGCTTCGGCGTGCTGTTCCAGAAGGGCGCGCTGTTCTCTTCGCTGACCGTCACCGAGAACGTCGCCCTGCCGTTGATCGAACACGCCGGGCTGTCGCGCGCCGACGCCGAGCACCTGGCCGGGGTGAAGCTGGCCCTGGCCGGCCTACCCATCAGCGCCGCCGACAAATACCCCGCGTCGCTGTCCGGCGGCATGATCAAGCGCGCCGCCCTGGCCCGCGCCCTGGCCCTGGACCCCGACATCCTGTTCCTCGACGAGCCTACCGCCGGCCTCGACCCGATCGGCGCCGCCGCCTTCGACCAACTGATCCTGACCCTGCGCGACGCCCTGGGCCTGTCGGTGTTCCTGATCACCCATGACCTGGACACGCTCTACACCATCACCGACCGGGTGGCGGTGCTGGCGCAGAAGAAGGTGCTGGTGGCCGGGCCGCTCAGCGAAGTCGAGCAGGCCGACGACCCGTGGATCCACGAATACTTTCACGGCCCGCGTGGCCGGGCGGCCGAAGACGCCGCCCTGCGCGCCCGCCAGGAGCGCTGAACGATGGAAACCCGAGCTCATCATGTTCTGATCGGCCTGGTCACCGTGCTGGTGGTGGCCGGCGCCATGCTCTTCGGCCTGTGGCTGACCAAGTCCAGCGTCGACACAGCTTTCAAGGACTACGAAGTGGTGTTCAATGAGGCGGTCTCGGGGCTGTCCCGTGGCAGCCCGGTGCAATACAACGGCATCAAGGTCGGCGATGTCAGCAGCCTGCGCCTGGACCCGAAGGACCCGCGACGGGTCCTGGCCCGCGTGCGCCTGAGCGGTGACACGCCAGTCAAAGAGGACACCCAGGCCAAGCTCACGCTGGCCGGCGTCACCGGCAACTCGTTCATCCAGCTCAGCGGTGGCACCCCACAGAGTCCTGAGCTCAAGGGCAAGGGTGGCAAGCTGCCGGTGATCGTCGCCTCGCCCTCGCCGATTTCGCGCCTGCTCAACGACAGCAGCGACCTGGTGACCAACATCAACCTGCTGCTGCACAACGCCAACCAGATGTTCTCCGAGGGCAACATCGAGCGGCTGAGCAACACCCTGGCGAACCTGGAGCAGACCACCGGCGCCTTCGCCAACCAGAAGGGCGGGATTTCTTCGGCCATCGAACAGCTGGCCCAGGTCGGCAAGCAGGCCAATGCCACGCTCGCCGAAACCCAGGCCCTGATGCGCAACGCCAACGGCCTGCTCGGCAACCAGGGCAAGCAGGCGATTGGTAGCGCCGAACAGGCCATGCAGGCGCTGGCCGAAAGCGCCGCCACCCTCAATAGCCTGCTCCAGGACAACCGCCAATCCATCGACGACGGCGCCCAGGGCCTGAACCAATTGTCCCCGGCGATCCGCGAACTGCGCGAGACCCTCAACGCGCTCAAGGGCATCTCCCGGCGCCTGGAGGCAGACCCCAGCGGCTACCTGCTGGGCCGCGACAACAACAAGGAGTTCCAGCCATGAAGCCGTCCCTGCGCCTGGTCGCGCTCGCCGCCACCCTGAGCCTGGCTTCGGCCTGCTCGATCCTGCCCCAGGGCGAGCCTGTGGATATCTATCGCCTGCCGGTCGCCCAGCCGGCTCGTGGCGCCGCGCCGCTGGACTGGTCGCTGCGCCTGAACAAGCCCCTGGCCAGCGAAGCCCTGGCCGGGCCGCGCATCGCGGTGGTCCCCCAGGGTGACGTGATCAGCAGCTACAAGGGCGCCCGCTGGAGCGACCCAGTGCCGATGCTGCTGCGCAACCGCCTGCTCGATGGCTTCCAGCGCGACGGCCGGGTACAGCGCCTGAGCGCCGACGACAGCAACCTGCAGGCCGACTATGAGCTGGGGGGCGAATTGCAGGCCTTCCAGGCCGAATATCGGCCTGGAGGAAACGTGGAAGTGGTGATCCGCTATGACGCGCGGCTGGTGCAGGGGCGCAGCCAGCGCATTCTCGCCAGCAAACGCTTCGAGGTGCGCCAGCCGCTAGGCCAGTTGCAAGTGCCGGCAGTGGTCGCTGGCTTCGGCACGGCCAGCGACCAGCTGGCGCGGCAGGTGATCGACTGGACCGTCGGCCAGGCTCAGCCGAAGAACCAGTAGCAGACGAAGACCGCCGCGATTACCCCGGCCAGCTCGGCCAGCAGGGCGCAACCCACTGCGTGGCGCACCCGCTGGATACCCACCGCGCCGAAGTACACCGCCAGCACATAGAAGGTGGTTTCCGTGCTGCCCTGGACTGTCGCCGCCACCAGGGCCGGGAAACTGTCCACGCCTTGGGACTGCATGGTCTCGATCAGCATGGCCCGCGCCGCGCTGCCGGAGAACGGTTTGACCAACGCAGTGGGCAAGCCCTCCACGAAACGGGTGTCCAGGCCCATCCCGTTCACCGCGTGCCGGATACCGTCCAGGGCCAGCTCGAGGGCACCTGAGGCGCGCAGCACACCAACCGCCACCAACATCGCCACCAGGTACGGCAGCAGGCTCTTGGCCACGTCGAAGCCTTCCTTGGCGCCCTCGACGAATGCTTCGTACACCTGCACCCGTCGCAACGCGCCGATGACCAGGAACAGGATGATCACGCCGAACAGCGTCAGGTTACCAAGGATCGACGACAGGCTGGCCAGGGCGGCCGCCGACAGGGTGCCGAGAAAGGCCATGAAACCGCCCAGCAGCAAAGCGCCGGGGATCAGGTAGGCGAGCACCACCGGATCCCACAGGCGCAGGCGCTGCATCACTGCCACCGACAGCAGCCCGACCAGTGTCGAGCAACTGGTGGCCAGCAGGATCGGCAGGAACACCATGGTCGGGTCGGCCGCACCCTGCTGGGCGCGGTACATGAAGATGGTCACCGGCAGCAGGGTCAGCGACGAGGCGTTGAGCACCAGGAACAGGATCTGCGCGTTGCTCGCCGTGGTGCTGCTGGGGTTGAGTTCCTGCAGCGAACGCATGGCCTTCAGCCCAATAGGCGTGGCGGCGTTGTCCAGGCCCAGGCCGTTGGCGGCGAAGTTCATGGTGATCAGCCCCAGGGCGGGGTGGCCGGGCGGCACCTCCGGCATCAGCCGGGCGAACAAGGGGCCGAGCACCTTGGCCAGCCATTCGACGATACCGGCCTTCTCGGCGATCTTGAGGAAGCCCAGCCACAGCGTCAGGGTGCCGAACAGCAGGACCATGACTTCCACCGACAGCTTGGCCATGGCGAAGATGCTCTCGACCATGGCGGCGAAGATACCGGCGTTGCCACCCACCAGCCACTGGGCCAGGGCGGAGATGGCCGCCACCAGGAAAAAGCCGAGCCACAGGCCGTTGAGCATCCGTGTGTTCTCCCGTGAAAAATGCCCGAATGATAGCGCAAACGCTCACCCCCCTGTAGGAGCCGGCTTGCCAGCGAAGGAGGCGACGCAGTATCTGGCACCGGCTATGCCGGTGTTCGCCGGCAAGCCGGCTGCCACGGGCCAGTGGAATGCAAAAAGCCCCGACAGGTCGGGGCTTTTCGTTCAGCGCAAAGGCTTACTGGTTGACGGTCTTGCCCGCCACCACGGCGTCGCTCTTGCCTTTGTTCAGCACCAGCGAGTTGTAGTACGCCTCGCCTTTCTCAGCGTCGTACATACCCTGCCACTTGGCGATGACCACGGCGGCCAGGGCGTTACCCACCACGTTCAGCGCGGTACGCGCCATGTCCATGATGCGGTCGACACCGGCGATGAAGGCCAGGCCTTCCAGCGGGATGCCCACGCTGCCCAGGGTAGCCAGCAGTACCACGAAGGACACGCCCGGCACGCCGGCGATACCCTTGGAGGTGACCATCAGGGTCAGTACCAGCAGCAGCTGCTGGCTCCAGGACAGGTCGATGCCGTACAGCTGGGCGATGAAGATCGCCGCGATGCTCTGGTACAAGGTCGAGCCGTCGAGGTTGAACGAGTAGCCGGTCGGTACCACGAACGAGCAGATCGACTTCGGCGCGCCGTACTTCTCCATCTTCTCGATCACGCGCGGCAGCACGGTCTCGGAGCTGGAGGTGGAGTAGGCGAGGATCAGCTCGTCCTTCATGATGCGCATGATCTTGATGACCGAGAAGCCGAACACGCGCGCCACCAGGCCCAGCACCATGAAGGCGAAGAAGGCGATGGCGAAGTACACCAGCAGCACCAGCTTGGCCAGTGGCAGCAGCGAGGCAAAGCCGAAGTTGGCGACGGTGGCGGCGATCAGGGCGAACACGCCGATCGGGGCGTAGTTCATGATCATGTGGGTGACCTTGAACATGGTCTCCGACACACCCTGGAACGTCTTCACCAGCGGCTCGCGCAGGTCGGCATTGAGGCTCGACAAGCCCATGCCGAACATGACCGAGAAGAAGATGATCGGCAGCATCTCGCCACGCATCAGCGCCGCGAAGATGTTCGACGGGATCAGGTTGAGCAGCGTCTCGATGAACGCGTGCTCATGCTGCACCTCGGCCGCGGTGGCCTGGTACTTGGAGATGTCGACGGTGCCCAGGGTGCTCATATCGATGCCGGCACCCGGGTGGAATACGTTGGCGAGGACCAGGCCGACGACGATGGCGATGGTGGTCACCACCTCGAAGTAAATGATGGTCTTCAGGCCAATGCTGCCCAGTTTCTTCGCGTCGCCAACCCCGGCGATGCCCACGATCAGCGACGAAATCACGATCGGGACGACGATCATCTTGATCAGGCGAATGAAGATGTCGCCAGCGGGCTGGAGGACGTTACTGATCCACCATGCCTTTTCCGCACTGAAATGATTCAGTAGCGCGCCGACTGCAACGCCCAGCAACAGACCGATCACGATCTGCCAGGCGAGGCTCAGTTTTGCCTTCTTCATGTCATTACCCTTTGTTGTAGTGGTCACGGGCACCAAGCGGAAAGCCGCGTCCCAGAGCTTCTAAAAGCATGAAGGGCTGCATTGCTTGCCGTCCGGTGACCCCATGTAAGGACACCGCGAGCGAATGGTTCAGGTGCTCGGGCCAGGGAAAAAGGCGGCAACTATTGCGACGGGAAGGGGGGCAGTCTAATGCCGGAAACGACTACCCCATGCCGAATCGGCATGAGACTCAACCTGTAAATCGGGCATCGCCAAAGCCTTGATTTTCAACGTTCGGATTTCCGAACAAGACCAAAGCGCCATTTTTCGGCAGATTTAGAGGTATGCATGCGGGGGTTATGATGGCCTGTTCGACAATCCGAATGGCTGAAATGCCATCTGACCTGACCTATCGGACAGCCTAAAAAATTTCGATGTACGGTCGAGACAAAATGTGTCTTGGTAAAAAGTCGTGCATATAGAAGGAAGAATTCCTACATCAGGTGCTTCGGAAGCCAGACCGGTCAGCGCATCGTGCTCGACACGGCCGATCTGCAGCTCCCGATGCCACCTTCTCCTGACCCGGCCCATCACGGAGGCACTCCCTGTACCCCTAGGCCACTCCGACCCTGCATCAGTCAGAACGGCCCGGCCCCCTGGTCATGCGCGGCCCGTCCTCGGGGCCGCGCAACATAGAAGCCAGAACGATAAAAAGGTTCAGCTTCCGTTGCGTTACAGAGCGTGACCGCTGGTCAGTACCAGTTCGGGTCGCGCTTGAGCTGCTCTCGTAGCAGCGCTTGCATGCCGTCGTCCGGCTTGCCGAGCCAGCGGTACTCGGCGTGACGGGTCGGTGACTTGTCGGCAGGCAGGCCTTCGGGCACTTCCACGAGCATCCCGTAGGCGTGTTCCTTGTCCCAGCTGAAGGCTACGATCAGCCGCTTGTAGGTGCAGTTACCCTGGAACTCGCAGAGCGGGCCGACCAGGTACTTGTCGCCGTCCTCGGTCACTGCGGACATCTGCAACGGTGCGCTGCCACTGAGGTTGACCACCCACTCGGGCAGGCGCTCCTCGCCCTTGATCGTGTCCTGCCAGGTTTCCCGGTATTCAGGGTCCGTGCCTAACAACTGGTCGGCACGGACCTGGCCGTCATTGGCCGCCATCGCCGCCGTTCCAGCGCCCAGAAGCAGGGCGCCGGCCAGGGCAGTGCAAAGCATCCGGCTCATGGTTCAACCCCTGCCGCGTCCGAAGAAGAAGGAAGCCACGAACAGCACCAGGAAGATGATGAACAGGATCTTCGCGATGCCGGTCGCTGCGCCGGCGATACCACCGAAGCCCAGTACCGCGGCGACAATGGCGATGATCAGGAAGGTGATAGCCCAACTCAGCATGATGTCTCTCCTTTCTTGTGCGAAATCGATCGTTGGCCGGGGTTCAGAACACCCAGCGGTCCTGGGGCACGATGTGCTCGACGGCAGCAGGCGTGGCGTCGGAGGCGGGCAGTGGCTCGGCCGCCTTCACCAAGGTGCTGGCATGACTGGCCTTCAACTGGGTCAACAGCGCGGTCTGCATCGCCACCTGTTCGGCCAGGCGGGCGGTCTGCAGGCTGTAGTAGAACTGCCCGGCCGCCAGGGTGAGCAACACGGCCAAGGCAAGGAACAGCAGCTGGCGCAGGGGCAGGGGCAGGGTGAAACTCTGCGTGCGGTTGACGGGTTGGCGATTCATGCCGGCTCCTCCTGCTGGACCTGTTGTCTGTCTTGAGCAGAGAGGTGCAGCCGGCGTGCCAGTCTTTCACACAAATAAAAACTTTTTTAAATCAATGACTTATGTATTCGTTAGGTAACCACCTGGGACGTATCCTGCACGATGCGCTTCTGTACACCGTGCACTTTGCACGATTCACGTTCCTGTCTTCAGGAGTTGCAGTGCCTGTGAGATCGAGCGCCGCTCATGCGGCGCATCGCGGATAAATCCGCTCCTACCTCTATTGCAACGTGACCGTGCCTGTAGGAGCGGATTCATCCGCGATGCGCTGCGCAGCAGCGCCAATTCTCAAAGACACTACAGCCCACACAGGCGCACAAACCCATGATTTTCAAGCACTTGGTCATCATCCCAGCAAGCGGCTAGCATGCAGGGAGACGAATCAATCAGAATCAACCATGCAACTTGCCCGATTTTTCCGACACTAACTGAGACCATCACCCAAAGGAGCGTAGGAAATGGAACCAGCCCAGGACAACCAAGGCCGCATCCTGCTGGTGGACGACGAGTCCGCGATCCTGCGCACGTTCCGCTACTGCCTCGAAGACGCAGGCTACAGCGTGGCCACCGCCAACAGCGCCGCCCAGGCCGAAACCCTGCTGCAGCGCCAGGTGTTCGACCTGTGCTTCCTCGACCTGCGCCTGGGTGAGGACAATGGCCTCGACGTTCTGGCGCAGATGCGCATCCAGGCCCCCTGGATGCGGGTGGTGATCGTCACCGCGCATTCGGCCATCGACACTGCAGTCGACGCCATCCAGGCCGGCGCCGCCGACTATCTGGTAAAGCCCTGCAGCCCCGACCAGCTACGCCTGGCCACGGCCAAGCAACTGGAAGTGCGGCAGTTGTCGGCACGCCTGGAAGCCCTCGAAGGCGAAGTGCGCAAACCCAAGGACGGCCTGGACTCCCACAGCCCGGCCATGATGGCCGTGCTGGAAACCGCCCGGCAGGTGGCGACCACCGACGCCAACATCCTCATCCTCGGCGAGTCCGGGACAGGCAAGGGGGAGCTGGCCCGCGCCATCCATGGCTGGAGCAAGCGCGCCCGCAAGGCCTGCGTGACCATCAACTGCCCGTCACTCAACGCCGAGCTGATGGAAAGCGAGCTGTTCGGCCATACTCGCGGCGCATTCACCGGTGCCAGCGAAAGCACCTTGGGGCGAGTCAGCCAGGCCGATGGCGGCACGCTGTTTCTCGACGAGATCGGCGACTTTCCCCTAACGTTACAACCCAAGTTATTGCGCTTCATCCAGGATAAGGAATACGAGCGGGTCGGTGACCCGGTCACCCGCCGCGCCGATGTGCGCATCCTTGCGGCGACCAACCTCAACCTCGAAGAAATGGTCCGCGAAAACCGCTTCCGCGAAGACCTGCTGTACCGCCTGAACGTCATCACCCTGCACCTGCCGCCCCTGCGCGAGCGCAGCGAGGACATCCTGACCCTGGCCGACCGTTTCCTGGCCCGTTTCGTCAAAGAGTACTCACGACCGGCCAAGGGTTTCAGCGACGAGGCCCGCGCTGCGCTGCTCAACTACCGCTGGCCGGGCAACATTCGCGAACTGCGTAACGTGGTTGAGCGCGCCAGCATCATATGCCCTCAGGAGCGGGTGGAAATCAGCCACCTGGGCATGGGTGAACAGCCTACCGGCAACACGCCACGGGTCGGCGCCGCGCTGAGCCTGGAAGAACTCGAACGCGCCCACATCGGTGCGGTGCTGGCCACCAGCGACACCCTCGACCAGGCAGCCAAGACCCTGGGTATCGACGCTTCCACCCTGTATCGCAAGCGCAAGCAGTACAACCTATGAGATGGCCGATGAAGCTGCGCACGCGGCTGTTCCTGAGCATCTCGGCGCTGATCACCGTGGCCTTGCTCGGCCTGCTGCTGGGCCTGGTCAGCGTGATGCAGATGGCCACCCAGCAACAGCGACTGGTCCAGGACACCACCCACTCGCTGGACCTGGGCCTGAGGCTGCGGCAGAACCTGGGCGAGCAGTTGAACCTGATGCTCGACGAGGACACCAACCCGAACAACCTGGTCACCCTGCAGGACCAGTTCCAGGCGTTGCTAAACCAAGGCCTGGAGCAAGGCGGCGAGCGTACCGGCTTCAGCAAGGCCGCCAGCAACTACCAGGCTTTCGTACAGGCCTACCGTGAAAGCCCGGCCCCTGCGCGCAGCATGGGGGTCGAACAGCCCCTAGGCGCGGCGTTCAATCAGGTCCGCGCCGACCTTCTCGACTCCCACCGCCAGGCACTGGAACACATCGTCCGCAGCGAAGAAAAATCCCGCGACCACGCCCTGCTGGTCAGTGGCCTGCTGGGCTTGATGGGCCTGACGGTGCTGGTGCTGGGCTTCATCACCGCGCACAACATCGCGCGCCGCTTCGGCCAGCCGATCGAAGCACTGGCAAAGGCCGCCGACCAGGTTGGCCAGGGAAACTTCGATGTCACCCTGCCGGTGACCCAGGCCACCGAGCTGAACCAGCTGACCCGCCGCTTCGGCCTGATGGCCGACGCCTTGCGCAAGCACCAGGCTACCAACATCGACGAACTGCTCGCCGGCCAGCAGCGCCTGCAGGCGGTACTCGACAGCATCGACGACGGCCTGCTGATCATCGACCGCCAGGGCCGCCTGGAACACCTCAACCCCGTGGCCCAGCGCCAGCTCGGCTGGGACCCTGGTCGCCTGGGCGTGGGCCTGGTCGAAGCCCTGCAACGCCCTGAGCTGGAACAGCAGCTGCGCCAGGTGCTGCGTGGTGGCAGCCTGGATCGGCCACCGGATGACCTGAAACTGGAGGTCGACGAAGAAAGCCGACTGCTGACCTACAGCCTGACGCCGGTCAGCCACCCACAGGGGCCTATCCTGGGTGCCGTGATGGTGCTGCACGATGTCACCGAGCAACGCGCCTTCGAGCGTGTGCGCAGCGAGTTCGTCCTGCGTGCGTCCCATGAGTTGCGCACACCGGTCACGGGCATGCACATGGCCTTCGGCCTGCTGCGCGAGCGCGTCAGCTTCCCGGCCGGCGCCCGGGAGAACGACTTGCTCGAGACCATCGCCGAGGAAATGCAGCGTCTCACCCAACTGATCAACGACCTGCTGAACTTCTCTCGATACCAGAGCGGCCTGCAAAAGCTGGAACTGGCCCCTTGCGCCCTGGACGATCTGTTCGAACGGGCGCAGGCGCGCTTCGCCGAACAGGCGGCGAACAAACAGATCGAACTGCTCCGCGAGTTGGAGCCGCCCCTGCCACGCATCCAGGCCGACGCAGCGCAGCTCGACCGGGTGCTGGACAACCTGCTGCACAATGCCATCCGCCATACCGCCAGCGGCGGGCGTATCCGCCTGCACGCGCGGCGCCATGCCGAGCGGGTGATCATCAGCATCGAGGACAACGGCGAGGGCATCGCCTACGGGCAGCAGGGACGGATCTTCGAGCCGTTCGTGCAAGTTGGCCGCAAGAAGGGCGGGGCCGGGTTGGGGCTGGCGCTGTGCAAGGAGATCGTGCAGCTGCATGGTGGCCGCATGGGCGTGTTCTCGCGGCCAGGGCAGGGGACGCAGTTCTACATGGCGCTGCCTGTCTGAACCAATCCCTCTGTAGGAGCGGGTTTATCCGCGATGCAGGCATTACCCTGTATGGCACCCGCTTCGCGGGTGATCGTGGCTGAAGCCGCTCCTACGGGCGAGCGCCCCTGACGCCTCTATTCAGGGCTCGTCATCGATCCGCCGCCCCGCCACTCGGCGCCCACGGGTGATCAGCTCGACGAACTGGCGGGCGTTGAGCGGGTGGGCGAACAGCCACCCCTGCCCGTAATTGACCCCTTCACTGTTGAGCAATTGCGCCTGGTCCTCCGACTCGATCCCCTCGGCGATCACCCGCAGGTGCAGGTCGTGGGCCATTCGGATGATGTGCGGCGCCACGCCGCTGCTGGCGGCATCGTGCCCCAGGGCGTCGATGAAGGCCTTGTCGATTTTCAGGCAGTCCACCGGCAAGGTCTGCAGGTAGGCGAGGCTGCAGTAACCGGTGCCAAAATCATCGATCAGCACCTGGTGCCCCACGGCGCGCAAGGTCTGCAGGTTGTCCCGCGCCACCACCACATCGATCAGGCCACGCTCGGTAACCTCGAAGGCGATCTGGCTGGCGGCCACCCGGTGCTGGGCCAACAGTCGCTGGGCCACGCGGCCGATACGCGGCTCCATGACATCGCAGGCCGCCAGGTTCACTGAGATATACAGCCGCGGATTGGCGCGCAACAGCTGGCCCAGTTGCTCCAACACCCGTTGCAACACGAAATCGGTGATCTCGCGGATCTGCCCGGTGTTTTCCGCCAATGGGATGAACAACTCCGGGCTGGTCAGGCTACCGTCCGGGCGCCGCCAGCGCACCAGCGCCTCGGCACCGACGCAGCGGCGGCTGTCCAGTTCGAAGATCGGCTGGTAGAGCACCTGCAGCTCGCCCCGACGCAGGGCCTGTTGCAGCTCCGAACTCATCGAACGGCGCTGCTGGATCAGTTGCAGCACCAGCCAGCCGATGCAACCGGCCAGTACCACGCTGCCCGGGAACAGCAGCCAGAGCAGGCCATTGAGCCTCAGCGGCAGGCTGGCCCGAGGGGCGATCAGCACCAGCTGATAATCCGGCGACTTGGTCGACATGAGATAGACCAGGCGGTCGGGCAGTTCGAGCAACGACTTGTGCGAAGGCGGTGGCCAGTCGGCGGTCGGCGGCCAGCGCTGTTCCGGGCCCAACACCGGGATCGCGCGGTTGCCACGGTCGAGCACCACCAGCAGGCTGCCGCCGGGGGGCAAGTCGACCACATCGGAGAGATGGCCACGGGAAGTGGACACCAGGAACCTGCCGCGCCCGAGCATCAGCGCGGCAAGGTTGTCATTGGGTTCGGTGGTGGTGTTCAGCCAGTAGCTGTAGGTGGGCCCGCGGATATCCGGCCTGCGCAACGAATCGACCTGTCGATCCACCCCCCGGCTGGAACAGCTTTCCCGGCCATCCACATAAGCTGCCTCATAGATAAAGCGCGACTTCAGCGCCACTTGCTGCAGTTGTTCCAGCATCGCCGGGCCGCAGCCGCGCAGGTTCTGCCCCTCGAGTTGGTCGACCCCCTCACGCAACTGGCCGAACACTTGCTCCAGGCGATCCAGAAAACGCTCACCCCGCGCGTTCATCTGTTCGATTTCGCTTTGCTTCATCTGTTGCAGGGTCAGGCCGACGCTGGCGGCCAGCAACAGGGCGGCGCTGGCCAGTGCCGCGATGACGGCAAGCAGCCACGGATGGTAAAAAAATTGGCGCATCGAAGCGATCAGGGCAGACATGCGCGGCATCCGGTTGATTACCAAAGGTATAGCAACGGAATGGACGATGAGCCTGGCCGTTTGGCGCAACGCTCGAGGGGGCAACCCCTCGAGGCAGGATTAGCGCTTGCGGTTGAGCACCTGCAACATCGCGGCGGTCTGGGCGTCCGGCATACCATCGAAGCGCTGCGGGCGGAAACGCATCTGGAACGCTGCGATCACGTGGCGGGTCGCCACATCCAGCGTACCGGTCTGGTCGATGGCGTAGCCAAAACGTGCCAGTTGCTGCTGATACCAGCCAATGCTAGGTGGGTTTACCTCGAAATACGCCTGCTGCCGCGCCACCGCACCAGCCTCGGGCCAGATGCCCAGGCCGGCGTCGGCCAGGCGCTTCCAAGGGAAGAGCGGGCCCGGGTCGAGCTTGCGCAACGGGGCGATGTCGCTGTGCCCGATGATGTGCCGAGGGTCGATGTTGTTGCGCTTGACGATGTCTTTGAGCAAGGCGATCAACGACTGGACCTGCGCCTCGCTGTAGGGATGCCAGACCCGACCGTTCGGCGTGTCGGTGTAGCCCTGGTTGACGATCTCGATGCCGATGGAGCTGGAATTGAGCCAGGTACGCCCCTGCCACTGGCTGTCGCCGGCATGCCAGGCACGGCGGTTTTCATCCACCAGTTGATAGACCGTGGCAGGCCCGTCGCCGATCAGGTAATGGCTGCTCACCTCACCATGGGTGAGCAAGGCAAGGGAACGCTCCAGCGACGCATTGGTGTAGTGCAGGACGACGAACTGGATACGGCTGTCCTGGTTGGCCGAAGGGTGGCTGCGATCGATACGCAAGCCGCTTGAACAACCAGCCAAGGCCAGCAGGAGCAGGGCGGTGAAGAGTTTTTTCATTGCAGGGAACACGTCATGAAGTAGGCGGCAATAGCGCTACAGTATAACGTGCTCCGCGCACCAGGTTACCAAGTTCGTCACGCCTCAGCGCACGCACAGCACCTGGAACTCCAGCGAGTTGTCGCCGCTGGGGCCTTGTACATCCACCAGTTGGGTCTGCACGGTCAGCTTGTCGACCAGCGGCTTGCCGATCACCTTGGCCGCGCCATGCAGTTGGCGGTCGTAGCTGCTGGCATCAAGGGCGGAGACAGAACAGAAGCCCGGAGCCTGGCGGAGCTGGCTCTTGTCCAAACTCAGCTTGTACTGGGTGAAGTAGTTGGCCTGGGGTTGCACCTGCACCTGGTCGATCCACTGCGGTGACTGGCTCAGGATACGGCCATCGGCGGCGATATGGGCGGTAAGGGCCACTTCGTGGGCCATGGCGGCCCCCTGGAAAACCAGGGCCAGGAGCAGCGGCAGGCTCCAACGGGTCATATTCATGTTCGACTCCTTGTGTCGATCGATTACAGGCAAGACGCTGGGGTTCCAGCGCGGGCCTGCAGTGTCGAGGACAATGGCGTCGTCGATGCGGTAACTATCTATGCCTGTTCGACCCGATTGCGGCCCTGGTCCTTGGCCCGGTACAGCGCCTCATCCGCACGCTTGAGTACCTGGTCGCCGCGCTCGCCCGAGCGGAAGGCGCTCAGGCCGATCGACGTGGTGATCACTACCCGCTCGCCCTTGAAGTGGAACGGGCAGGCCTCGATTGCCGCGCGCAGTGTCTCGGCGACCTGCACCGCTGCAGGTGGCGAAGTCTGCGGCAGCAGCAGGACGAACTCCTCGCCACCGAAGCGGGCGATGAAATCGCGGCCACGCATGCGCTTGCGCAACTGCTCGGCAACAATTTTCAACACCTTGTCACCCGCCAAGTGGCCATAGCCATCGTTGATACGCTTGAAATGGTCGAGGTCGAGAATCGCCATGGCCAGGTGACCGCCGTTCTCCTGCCAGTCGAGCACTTCATGCTCGACCCGCTCCGACCAGGCGGCACGGTTGGGCAGGCCTGTAAGCGGGTCGATCATCGCCTTCTGCCGCTGCTCCTCGAGGTGCTCGCGGTAGCCGAGGGCTTCCTGCTCCATGCTCGCCACACGTTCGGCCAACCCTTGCAGACGGCCAGCCAGCTCCTGCTCGCGACGGTCACGCTCATGCTGATGCTCATCCATGGTCACCAGCAACCCCTCGAGGCGGTTCTCCAGGATGTGCTTGAGACTGTCCACATCGGCGGCGCCCTGGACGCTGCTCTGCAGGCCATCGACCTGCTCGCGCAACTGGTTGTCCAGTTCACGGGCGGCGGAGCTGTTGTCCGCGTGGCCGGCACTGGCTTCGTGCAGGTGGCTCTGGAAGGTTTCCAGGCGCTCGTTGAGCTGCTGCAGATAGGCTTCGAACTCATGCTGGCCGCTGTCGGTGATGGCCAGCATGAGCACGGCCAGGTCGTCCAGCACCGGGATCAGCTCGTACCAATTGAGGCCGCGGGCGACGCGTTCGCGCATCTCCAGAGCCTGGGCCTTGTGCCGTTCGGGCAGGCTGAGGTCGTCGAGCAGGCCGATCAGGGTCTGCTCGATATGGGCAGCTACCTGGCTGTATGGGGGCTCTACTGCATCAGGGAGCGCGTAGGGACCGTCCTCGCCTCCGACGATGTCCGCGAGCGCGGGGAGTTGTGCCGGCTCAACTTCTTCGGCGGGTTGCGCCTCGGGCTCGACACGGGCAAGTTCGGGCGCTGACGCCTCCTCGACCTCCGGGGTGGATTCGGGCACAGGCGCAGGCTCGGCAGCAATCACCGCGACGGTTTCGACCAACGCGGGGCCCGGTACCTCGATGTCCGGCTCAAGTTCGGGCTCTTCCTCCATCGCAGGCGCAGGCACAGCATTCAGAGCATGCAGTTCGTCCGCATCCTGGGGCAGGGAAGGTTGCATCGCGGGCGCCTCGGCCTGGGCCGGAACGAGCAGCGGGGACGTGGCAACGGCCGCCGTGGCCATTTCCCCCTGAGGCTCGTCACGCCCACCGAACAGGCGCTGGAGAAACCCCGGCTTGGCTTCTTCGTCAGGCTTTTGCACCGCGTTAAGGGCGCGCCCCTGCAGGCCGCTGAGCTCACCCAGCAGTGGGGGCAATTCACGGGACTGGCTGACGCCGCCATCCAGTTTCTTCGCCAGCTTCTTCAGAGGGCGCGCCACTTCCCCGGGCAGGGGCAGGGTCTGCAACTGGGTGACCAGCGCGGTCAACGCATCGCTGACTTGGGTCATGCGTGTTTCACGGCGCTGCTCGGAGTCGAGCACAGCCTTTTCCAGGCGTGGAATCAGCCCGGCCAAGCCGGCGTCCATGTTGTCGCTGCGGATGACTTCGCGCATTTCCTTCATGCACTGGTCAACGATCTTGTCGCTACCTTCGGCCGCCAGGGTGCTGCGCACCAGGCCACGACGCAGCAAGTCGAGACGGGCGGCCCAGCGCCGCTCGAGCTTTTCCTGCTGCTCGATGCTTTTAAGGTATTTTTCTTTCCAGCGCTCGGCTTCTTCGGTCATGCCAGGATCCGCATCCGGTGATCGCATCTAGTCCTGTAATGACTCGATTTCGGCGAACAGACCGAAGACTTGAGTGCTGCAGGCGCTAGCTCAGGACCGGCAGCGTATCCACAGTCAGGGCTTCAGGCAATCGGATCTCGACAGCGACGGGCAGGTGATCGGAAATTGGCTGCGCCAGCACCTCGACGCGCTCCAACGTCAGGCTCGGGCTGAGCAGGATGTGATCCAGGCAACGCTGCGGCCGCCAGCTGGGGAAGGTGGCTTCGACCTGGGGGGCTACCAGGCCCAGATCACGCAAAGGCGAGTGATCGAGCAGGTCGGTGGCGTGGGTGTTCATGTCCCCCATGAGCACCTGGTGGCGGTAGCCGCCGATCAGCTCACGGATATAGGCCAGCTGCCGGGCGCGGGTCTTTGCGCCCAGTGCCAGGTGCATCATCACCACGATCAGCGCATCCTCGCCCTCGCCGAAGCGCACCAGGATCGCACCGCGGCCGGCCGGGCCGGGCAAGGGGTGGTCTTCCAGTTGCTGGGGCTTGAGGCGGCTGAGCACGCCATTGCTGTGCTGGGCGAAACGCCCGAGGTTGCGATTGAGCTGCTGATACCAGTAGGGGAAGGCCCCCAGTTGCGCCAGGTGCTCGACCTGGTTGACGTAGCCCGAACGCAGGCTGCCACCGTCGGCTTCCTGCAGGGCCACCAGGTCAAAGTCGCCCAGCAGTTCACCGATTTTCTGCAGGTTGCCGGACCGGCCAGCGTGCGGCAGCAGGTGCTGCCAGCTGCGGGTCAGGTAATGGCGATAACGCTCGGTGCTGATGCCGACCTGGATGTTGAAGCTCAGCAGCCGCAGGCGACCATCCTCCGGCAGGCCCGGGGCCTGCAGGTGACGCTCGTTGACCTGCGGCTGGTGCAGGCCGATACCACGTGTCGTGCGGATCCGGCCCATGGCGGTCGCCGCTTACTTAGCGGCGCGCTCCTTGGCGATCAGCTGGTCGGCAACGTTCAGCACGCCTTCAGGACCGCCAGCGGTACCCAGGTCGAAGCGGTACTTGCCGTTGACCACCAAGCTTGGAACACCAGTGATTTCGTACTTCTTCGCCAACTCTTTGGCCTGGTTGACCTGGCCTTTGATGGCGAAGGAGTTGAAGGTGGCCAGGAACTTTTCCTTGTCCACGCCCTGGGTGGCCAGGAAGTCGGCCATCTCTTCAGGCTTGGTCAGGCGCATGCGCTTGTTCTGGATAGCGTCAAAGACAGCGGCGTGGACGTTGTGCTCGACGCCCATGGCTTCCAGCGTCAGGAACATCTGACCGTGGGCGTCCCACGGGCCGCCGAACATAGCTGGGATGCGCTTGAAGTTGACGTCCTTCGGCAACTTATCAGCCCAAGGGTTGATGGTCGGTTCGAAGTGGTAGCAGTGCGGGCAGCCGTACCAGAACAGCTCGACGACTTCGATCTTGCCTGGCACTGATACCGGGACGGGGTTGCTCAGCTCGATATATTCCTTGCCCGCTACAGGCTCCGCGGCCTGCACGGCGGCCATACCGAATACGCTGGCGGCGACCAGCGCAGCGCTGAGAATCAGTTTACGCATGCTTTACTCCTGAGCAGTCTTTGGTCGCCTCGACGCGACCTTGGTGAGACAGGTCGGGAAGGGCTCGAGTTCTGTAGTGTAACGGCTATGGACAGAAAAAAGGGCAGCCTGGGCTGCCCTTTTCATCTTTAGCGCTGAAGCATTAACCGAGTGTTAACGCCCAGACCGACAGGGTCAGTGCAGGCCTTGGATGTAGCTGGACAGGGCTTCGATATCCTTGTTGCTCAGCTTGCCGGCGATGGTGCGCATGGTCATGGCGTCGCCGTCGTTGGTGCGGTTGCCTTCGCGGAAGTCGGTCAGCTGCTTGCCGACATACTGCGCGTGCTGGCCGCCCAGGTGCGGGAAGCCGGCCAGGGCCAGACCTGCGCCGTTGGGGGAGTGGCAACCGGTGCAGGCCGGCATGCCCTTCTCGAGGTCGCCGCCATTGAACAGGGCGCGGCCACGCTCGACCAGTTTCGGGTCGGCGGCACCGACGCTGCCCTTCTGGCTGGAGAAGTAGGCGGCGATGTCGGCCAGGTCCTGGTCACTGAGGTTCGCCAGCATGCCGGTCATCTCCAGCACAGTGCGCTTGCCGGACTTGATGTCGTGCAGCTGCTTTTCCAGATACCGCTCGCCTTGGCCGGCGAGTTTGGGGAAGTTCGGTGCCAGGCTGTTGCCGTCAGGGTTGTGGCAGGCCCCGCAGACAGCGGTTTTGGCCTGACCGGCAGCAGCATCGCCTTTGATGGGTTCCGCAGCACTTGCCGCACCTGCGACCCCCATGGTCAACAGCAGACTCACGAATAGTTTGTTCATCAGCTAATCCAACACGGCTAAGGGTGAAATGTTATGTATCGGGACTGCCGCTCATCCAGAGAATGACCAATCGGTAGTCCTCGGCACTGCAGTCCATGCACAATCCACGCGGCGGCATAGCCTTGAAACCCTGTGTAACATGTACCACCAGTTGCTCCATGCCTTGCGCCAGCCGTGGCTCCCAGACTGCCCGGTCACCCTGCCTGGGTGCCTGTGGCAATTGTCCGGCGTGACAGGCCGCACAGCTGCGGTTGTACAACGCCTCGGGATCCTGTGTAGCCTGTGCGCTGAAAAACGGTAGGAACAAACCGACAGCAAGCAGCCATTTCGCCATGCGGAACGACCTGACAGGGTTGGGGGCCGCGCTGCGTTCTGTTGCGCGAGCTATTGTTCGACACCCCATGCTCATACGCCTTCGTTGGGAGAATGAGCACACAAAAACTGGGGCATTATATACTTCCGCCATCCAAACGGAAACGACACTGCTTGCCGAGCCTGGGCCAACCGTTCCAGAGCTGGGCAACACCCACATCGGATATCCCATGCAAGTCAAGAACCCCATCCTCGGCCTCTGCCAGAAAGCCAAATTCGCCCTCAGCGCCGCCAAGGTCGAACAATGCCCGGAAGACCAGGGTTACGAGGTGGCTTTCGCCGGCCGCTCCAACGCCGGCAAGTCCAGCGCCCTCAACACCCTGACCCACGCCAGCCTGGCGCGCACCTCGAAGACCCCCGGCCGCACCCAGTTGCTGAATTTCTTCAGTCTGGACGATGAACGGCGTTTGGTCGACCTGCCGGGCTACGGTTATGCAAAAGTGCCGATCCCGCTCAAGCAACACTGGCAGAAGCACCTGGAAGCCTACCTCGGCAGCCGCGAGTGCCTGCGCGGGGTGATCCTGATGATGGATGTGCGCCACCCGATGACCGACTTCGACAAGATGATGCTCGACTGGGCCAAGGCCAGCGGCATGCCCATGCACATCCTGTTGACCAAGGCCGACAAACTGACCCACGGCGCGGGCAAGAACACCTTGCTCAAAGTGCAGTCGGAAATTCGCAAAGGTTGGGGTGATGGTGTGACTATCCAGCTGTTCTCGGCGCCCAAGCGCCTGGGGCTGGAAGAGGCCTACCGCGTGCTGGCGGACTGGATGGAGCTGGAAGACAAGCCGCTGGCCTGATAGCGCGCGCCCTGTAGGAGCAGGCTTTGCCGGCGAACACCGGCACAGCCGGTGCCACCCATCGCGGTGTCTGGTTCGCCAGCAAGGCTGGCGCCTACAGAGGCAAACCACCCGCCGCCGAATTCCGGGCAAAAAAAACCCCGGACTTCATATGGGGAGGGGGAAGTTCGGGGTTCAAGTTCGGACCGCTAGGGCGGGGTCCGAATATCTGCCAACACTTAACACAACATAGGAGCATCGAAAGGCTTCACCAGCCATTCAGTACCTCTGAGTAGCGCTTCACCGATTTAGTTCCGAGCCCCTCGAAACTATTTGCGATAGTTTCATGAAACCCTGGATCTAATGGCCTGAGGCCGCTACGGATCCGCGACACTACGCCGCAGATCCTACACAGCTTTCACGCCGCGTTTAGTGAGCTTCGTCCCAATTCGAGCCAACCCCCACTTCCACCAGCAGCGGCACATCGAGTTCTGCGGCACCGCTCATGTAGCCACGAATTTCATCTTTCACCTGCTCGACTAAGTCCTCACGCACTTCCAGCACCAGTTCGTCGTGCACCTGCAGGATCACCCGGGCATCCAGCTTGCTGTCGACCAGCCAGTTGTCTACCGCGACCATGGCGCGCTTGATGATGTCCGCCGCGGTGCCCTGCATCGGGGCGTTGATCGCGGTGCGCTCGGCGCCTTTGCGCAGGGCCGGGTTCTTGGCATTGATGTCCGGCAGGTACAAGCGGCGGCCGAACAAGGTCTCGACGAAGCCCTGCTCGGCGGCTTGGGCGCGAGTTCGCTCCATGTAGGCCAATACGCCGGGATAGCGGGCGAAATAACGGTCGATGTAATCCTGGGACTGCTTGCGGTCGACGCCGATCTGCTTGGCCAGGCCGAACGCGCTCATGCCATAGATCAGGCCGAAGTTGATGGCCTTGGCACTGCGACGCTGGTCGGTGGTGACGTCCGCCAGGGCCACGCCGAACACTTCGGCGGCCGTGGCGCGGTGCACATCCAGGTCGTTGCGGAAGGCATGCAGCAGACCTTCGTCCTTGGCCAGGTGGGCCATGATGCGCAGCTCGATCTGCGAGTAGTCCGCCGCCAGCAGCTTGTAGCCGGGGCTGGCGACGAAGGCCTGGCGGATACGCCGGCCTTCGGCGGTGCGCACCGGGATGTTCTGCAGGTTCGGGTCGCTGGAGGACAGCCGCCCGGTGGCGGCGACTGCTTGCTGGTAGGAGGTGTGGATACGCCCGGTGCGCGGGTTGATCTGTCCCGGCAGCTTGTCGGTGTAGGTGCTCTTGAGCTTGCTCAAGCTGCGGTATTGCATCAGCACCTTGGGCAGCGGGTAGCCCTGCTCGGCCAGGTCGTCGAGCACCGCCTCGGCGGTAGAGGGCTGGCCCTTGGCGGTCTTGCTCAGCACCGGCATGCCCAGCTTGTCGTAGAGGATCGCACCCAGCTGCTTCGGCGAGCCCAGGTTGAATTCTTCACCGGCCAGCTCGTAAGCCTCGCGCTCCAGCTCGACCAGCTTCGCGCCCAGCTCGCCGCTCTGCACGCCGAGCAGCGCGGCATCGACCAGCGCGCCCTGGCGCTCGATCTTCGCCAGTACCGGCACCAGCGGCATCTCGATGTCCATCAGCACCGGCAGCACGCTGGGGGTCTTCGCCAGGCGCGCCTGCAGCGTATGGTGCAGGCGCAGCGTGACGTCGGCATCCTCGGCGGCGTAGGGACCGGCCTTCTCCAGCGGGATCTGGTTGAAGGTCAGTTGCTTGGCGCCCTTGCCAGCGATGTCCTCGAACCCGATGGTGGTGTGATCCAGGTACTTCTGCGCCAGGCTGTCCATGTCGTGGCGGGTGGCGGTGGAGTCGAGCACATAGGACTCGAGCATCGTGTCGTAGGCAACGCCACGCATCAGGATGGCCGGGCTGCCGTTGGCCAGGATATTGATGTCGTACTTGGCGTTCTGACCGATCTTGCCCTTGGCCGGGTCTTCCAGCAGGGGTTTGAGTGCCAGCAGCACCGCCTCGCGGTCCAGCTGGGCCGGAGCGCCCTCGTAGTCGTGGGCCAGCGGTACATAGGCGGCTTCGTTGGGCTCGACGGCGAACGACAGGCCGACGATGCTGGCCTTCTGGGCATCAAGGCCAGTGGTCTCGGTGTCGAACGCGAACAGTGGCGCCTTGCGCAGCTTTTCCAGCCAGGCATCGAAACGTGCCTGGTCGAGTATGGTCTCGTACTTGGGTTCGACTTTGGCCGTGGACGCTTCCTCGGTCGCAACGGTGGCGTCGCCATCACCCATGCGGGGCGCGCTGCGCTGCACGTCGGCGACCCAGCTCTTGAACTCCATCTCGGTATACAGCGCCAGCAGTGCTTCGCGGTCCGGCTCGCCGCAGACCAGGGCGTCGACCTCGACATCCAGCTCCACATCGCACTTGATGGTGGCCAGCTCGTAGGAGAGGAAGGCCGCGTCACGGTGTTCCTCAAGCTTGGCCGGCAAGGTCTTGGCGCCACGAATGGCCAGGTGCGGGACCTTATCGAGGTTCTGGTACAGGTCGCTCAGACCGCCACCGATGCCAGTCAGCAGGCCCACGGCGGTTTTCTCGCCAACACCCGGCACGCCGGGAATGTTGTCGACCTTGTCACCCATCAGGGCGAGGAAATCGATGATGTGTTCCGGGCCGACACCAAACTTCTCGTGCACGCCAGCCACATCCAGCACGCTACCGGTCATGGTGTTGACCAGCGTGACGTGGCCGTCCACCAACTGGGCCATGTCCTTGTCGCCGGTCGAGATGATCACTGGGCGGCCAGCCGCCGCACTGCTGCGTGCCAGGGTACCGATCACGTCGTCGGCCTCCACGCCCTCGACGCACAGCAGCGGGTAGCCCAAGGCGCGGACGCTGGCGTGCAGCGGCTCGACCTGCACCCGCAGGTCGTCGGGCATGCTTGGGCGGTTGGCCTTGTACTCGGCGAACATGGCATCGCGGAAAGTGCCGCCCTTGGCATCGAAGACCACCGCGAACAGGCTGTCCGGGTATTGCTTGCGCAGGCTCTTGAGCATGTTCAGCACGCCCTTGACCGCGCCCGTCGGCATACCTTTGGAGGTGGTCAGCGGCGGCAGCGCGTGAAAGGCGCGGTAGAGGTAGGAGGAACCGTCCACCAGGACGAGAGGCGCTTGGCTCATGAGGAGAATCAACCTTTTCGGCGGGTCCGGAGCTAGAATAGCCGGATCAATGACGACAAAAGGACTAGGTTATCATGCGTACCCCCAATCGCCTGTTACTGCTCGGTCTGCTGGCCACCCTGCCAGCCGTCACCCTGGCGGCGGACGACGCCCCATCGGCAGATCCCGATGTGACCATTCGCACGGAAGGCGACAAAACCATCCAGGAATACCGGCAGAATGGCTTCCTGTATGCGATCAAGGTCACACCAAAAGGTGGTAAGCCTTATTTCCTGGTACGCGCCGATGGCACTGACGCCAACTTCATTCGCTCAGACCAGCCAGACATGCTGATCCCCTCCTGGAAAATCTTCGAGTGGAAGTAGCGCGTACCATTCACATCAACCAGGCACTTCCCGGCGGAAGTGCCCGCATGGGCAATTTTTCAACATGTCAGTCTTCACCCCTGTGTCCCGGCCTGAGCTGGAAACCTTTCTGGCACCGTACGCGCTGGGCCGTCTGCTCGACTTCCAGGGCATCGCCGCCGGTACCGAGAACAGCAATTTCTTCGTCAGCCTGGAGCAAGGGGAATTCGTCCTCACATTGATCGAGCGCGGGCCGGCGGAAGACATGCCGTTCTTCATCGAGCTGCTCGATGTGCTGCATGATGCCGACATGCCGGTGCCCTACGCCGTGCGTGACCGTGACGGCAATGGCCTGCGCGAGCTGTGCGGCAAGCCTGCGCTGTTGCAGCCACGGCTGTCCGGCAAGCACATCAAGGCCCCGAACAACCAGCACTGCGCCCAGGTCGGCGAGCTGCTGGCGCACATCCACCAGGCCACTCGCGAGCGCATCATCGAGCGCCGTACCGACCGCGGCCTGGACTGGATGCTGGCATCTGGCGCCGAGCTGTTGTCCGGCCTGAACAGCGCACAAACCGAACTGTTGAAACCGGCACTGGATGAAATCACCGCGCACAAGGCGCAGATCCTGGCCCTGCCCAAGGCCAACCTGCACGCCGACCTGTTCCGTGACAACGTGATGTTCGAAGGCACCCACCTGACCGGCGTGATCGATTTCTACAACGCCTGCTCCGGGCCGATGCTGTATGACGTGGCCATCACCGTGAACGACTGGTGCCTGGACGAGCAGAGTGGCATCGATCTGCCACGGGCCCAGGCGCTGCTGGGCGCCTATGCGGCGTTGCGGCCATTCACTGCGGCCGAAGCCGAGCTGTGGCCGGTGATGCTGCGGGTGGCTTGCGTGCGCTTCTGGCTGTCGCGGCTTATCGCGGCGCAGGCGTTTGCCGGGATGGATGTAATGATCCACGACCCGAGCGAGTTCGAGGTGCGGCTGGTGCAGCGCCAGCAGGTGGCGTTGAAGCTGCCGTTCGCGCTCTAACGGGCGATGACGCAACCTGTAGGACCTACAGGCGCGGCTTTAGCCGCGATCACCCGCGAAGCGGGTGCCACACACCGTGGTGCCCGCTTCGCAGTTGAAGCCGCACCTACAACTGCTCCAGGCAACCCGTCAGGTCGCTACCCAGTTTCTCCAGCAATCGCTCGTAACCCCTGGCATCCACCGGATCGGTCCCTCCCAGCGCATCCAGCTCCGCCAAACGCACCGGCAACCCCACCGTCAGTGTCTCGGCCAAACGCGGCCGCAGCGGCGGCTCGCTGAACACACAGGTCTTGCCCACTTCCTGCAGGCGCTTGCGCATCGCGGCCACATGCTGCGCCCCCGGCTGCACTTCCGATGCCACGCTGAAGACCCCGGTGTGCTTCAGGCCATACGCCGACTCGAAGTAGTCAAAGGCTTCATGGAATACGAAATACGGCTTGCCGACGATCCCCGCCACTCGCTGCTTGATCCGCCCATCCAGGGCGTCCATCCGTTCGATGAACAGCTTCAGGTTGCCCTGATAACGCGTGGCATTGGCCGGGTCGACGGCCGCCAGGTCGGCGGCCATCTTCGCCGCGATCACCCGGGCATTGGCCGACGACAACCACAGGTGTGCATCAAGGCTGCCTGGGCGGTGATCATGGTCATGATCGTCGTGGTCCTCTTCATGAGAGTGGCTGTCCTCGCCGAAGTGGCGCAGTTGCAGGCCTGAAAGCGACTGCACCGCCACACTGGGTTTGCTGCGGCTGGCCAGCACGCGGGGCAGGAAGCCCTCCATGTCCGGGCCGATCCAGTACAGCAGGTCGGCATCGCCCACCTTACGCACATCGGACGGACGCAGCGCGTAGTTGTGCGGGGACGCGCCCGGCGGCAGCAGCACGTCCGGGCTGCCTGCACCGTCCTGGACGGCAGCGGCGATCTGTTGCAGGGGCTTGATACTGGTCAGTACGCGCACATCGGCCTGGGCCGAACAGGCGATAAAAGCGACAAAGAGGACAAGGAATCGGGACACGGTGGATACTCGGGTCGTCAGAAACAGGTAACATAATAACGTCTCCATCCTGAACCGTCGCTGCCCATGTCCATCACGCCGCTGGCCCACCGCCCCCACGATCATTCCCATTGCGTCCACAGCGCGCTGGCCGAGGCCGATGCGCTGTGCAACCGTCAGGGCCTGCGCCTGACCGCCCTGCGCCGCCGCGTGCTGGAACTGGTGTGGCAGAGCCACAAGCCGCTGGGCGCCTACGATATCCTCGCCGTGCTCAGCGAGCAGGACGGCCGCCGCGCCGCGCCACCCACCGTTTATCGCGCCCTGGACTTCCTGCTGGAAAACGGCCTGGTGCATCGCATCGCATCGCTCAACGCCTTCATCGGCTGTAGCCACCCCGAGCACGCGCACCAGGGCCAGTTCCTGATCTGCCGTGAGTGCCACGTGGCCATCGAGCTGGAGCAGGACAGCATCAGCGGCGCCATCATCGACAGTGCCAAGGCCGTAGGCTTCGCCGTCGAAACGCAGACCGTGGAAGTGGTCGGCCTGTGCGGTAACTGCCGGGGCAAGGCATGAACGACGCACTGATCCGCCTTGAGCAGGTCGGGGTCAGCTTTGCCGGTGAAGCGGTGCTCGACAGCATCGACCTGGCGGTCGCGCCTGGCCAGATCGTCACCCTGATCGGCCCCAACGGCGCCGGCAAGACCACCCTGGTGCGCGCCGTGCTCGGCCTGCTCAAGCCGCATCGGGGCAAGGTATGGCGCAAGCCGAAGCTGCGCATCGGCTACATGCCGCAGAAGATCCAGGTGGACGCCACGTTGCCGTTGTCGGTGCTGCGCTTCCTGCGCCTGGTACCTGGGGTGGACCGCGCGGCAGCCTTGTCGGCACTGCAGGAGGTCGGCGCCGAGCAGGTGATCGACAGCCCGATCCAGACCATTTCCGGTGGTGAGATGCAGCGGGTGCTGCTGGCCCGCGCGCTGTTGCGCGAGCCTGAACTGTTGGTGCTCGACGAGCCGGTGCAAGGTGTCGACGTGGTCGGCCAGACCGAGCTGTACAACCTCATCACTCGCCTGCGCGACCGCCATGGTTGCGGCGTACTGATGGTCTCCCACGACCTGCACCTGGTCATGAGCGCCACCGACCAGGTGGTCTGCCTCAACCGCCACGTCTGCTGTTCGGGCCACCCGGAGCAGGTCAGCAACGACCCGGCCTTCGTCGAGCTGTTCGGCCAGAACGCCAAGAGCCTGGCCGTCTACCACCACCATCATGATCACAGCCACGACCTGCACGGTTCGGTGATCGCCCCCGGCGCCCATGTCCACGGAGAGCACTGCAAGCATGGCTGATTTTCTTCTCTACGCCCTGCTTGCCGGCCTGTCGCTGGCACTTGTCGCCGGCCCGCTGGGCTCGTTCGTGGTCTGGCGGCGCATGGCCTATTTCGGCGACACACTGTCGCATGCCGCGCTGCTCGGCGTGGCCCTGGGCTTCGCCCTGGACGTCAGCCCAGCGCTGGCGGTGACCATTGGCTGCCTGTTGCTGGCGATTCTGCTGGTGACGTTGCAGCAGCGCCAGCCACTGGCCTCCGACACCTTGCTCGGCATCCTCGCCCCCAGCACGTTGTCGCTGGGCTTGGTGGTGCTGAGCTTCATGCACGATGTGCGCATCGACCTGATGGCCTACCTGTTCGGCGACCTGCTGGCGATCAGCAGCACCGACCTTGCCTGGATCCTCGGTGGCAGCGCGTTGGTGCTGGTGCTGCTGGCCGCGCTCTGGCGCCCCTTGCTAGCGGTCACGGTGCACGAGGAACTGGCAATGGTCGAAGGCCTGCCGGTGGCCGGGCTGCGCCTGGCGCTGATGCTGCTGATCGCCGTGGTGATCGCAGTGGCGATGAAGATCGTCGGCGTGCTGTTGATCACGTCACTGCTGATCATTCCGGCTGCCGCGGCACAACGTCACGCCCGCTCCCCCGAGCAGATGGCCCTGGGCGCCAGCCTGCTGGGGGTAACCGCAGTGTGCGGTGGCCTGGCCATGTCGTGGTTCAAGGACACACCGGCCGGGCCGTCGATCGTGGTCTGTGCGGCGGTGCTATTCTTGCTGAGCCTGGCACTGCCCAAACGCTGAAAATTCAGGGGCCGCGCGCAACCTTTCCGTGGGCGAAAGGTCTGTATGGCCTGTTTTCGAGCGTGCGCACCTGGGTGTAGACTTGCTCGCTTTTTGCGCAAATAGAGAGTCGCAGGAATGAAGCCGTTCGCCTCACGTTATCTGCTTGTTGCCGTGTTTTCCCTGTTCCTGGCCGGCTGTTCCAGCAAGCCGGCCGAACAGTCGATGGCGCCTGTCCAGCCGGATGCCTGGCAGCAGCTGGAACACAGTATCGCCGCCAGCGAGTTGGCCACCGCCGAGGACCAGCTCGCCGCGCTACAGGCGCAGTCACCCGACGACGCACGCCTTGTGCCCCACCAGCGGCAGTTGGCCGAAGCCTATCTGCGCCGCAGCCAGATCGTCCTGCAGAAGGGCGACGTCAATGCCGCCGCCACCGCCCTGGCCCGCGCCCGGGCGCTAATGCCAAAAGCCCCGGCCCTGACCGGTGGCGATGCCATGGCCAATGCCCGCAAGGCTGAACTGGAAAAGGCTGAAGCGGCGCTCAAGGCTGCGGAGAAGCAACCGCAGGCACGGCTGATCGACCCGACCGCTCCAAACACTGTGGTGGCGCTCAAGACCACCGATAGCCGCACCCTGCGACGCCAACTCGATGACATCGCCTCGGACGTGGTCAATTACCAGTGCGAGGTGGTGTTCCAGGTGCCCCGCACGCAAGACGCCCCGTGGCTCAAGACCCTGCTGGAGAAACGCGTGCGCAAGCTCGACAGCGGTTTCGCGCTGAAGCAGAAGCATGAGATCCAGCGCTCGTTGCCCGCGCAGGTAGTGCTGGTTCCCCATCGGCAGTGATCAATCGCGGGGCAAGCCCGCGATTACGTTCGATCAGGCGCACCAATCGTCGCGTTATGCCCAATTGATTGGACGAATCAGAAATAAATGATAAGTACAGCTATTGGAAAAGGCTAAAATGCGCGACCCCGGCTAACCGCTGGCCCACATTCCATGCGCCCCACAAGGTTCGCTCAGTGATCGAGTTTCAAAACGTCCACAAGACCTACCGTGTCGACGGTAGGGATATCCCGGCCCTGAACCCGACCAGCCTGACCATCGAAGATGGCCAGGTGTTCGGCCTGATTGGCCACTCCGGTGCCGGCAAGAGCACCATGCTGCGCCTGATCAACCGCCTCGAAGCCCCGAGCGGTGGCAAGATCATCGTCGATGGCGAAGACGTCACCGCCTTCGATGCGAACCAGCTGCGCCGCTTCCGCCAGCAGGTCGGGATGATCTTCCAGCACTTCAACCTGCTGGCCTCGAAGACCGTCGCCGACAACGTCGCCCTGCCGCTGGTGCTGGCCGGCGAGCTGTCCCGTGGCGAAATCGACAAGCGCGTCACCCAACTGCTGGCCCGCGTCGGCCTGCAGGACCACGCCAGGAAGTACCCGGCACAGCTGTCGGGCGGGCAGAAGCAGCGGGTCGGCATTGCCCGCGCGCTGTCCACCAACCCCAAGATCCTGCTGTGCGACGAAGCCACCAGCGCCCTCGACCCGCAGACTACCGCCTCGGTGCTGCAACTGCTGGCCGAGATCAACCGCGAGCTGAAGCTGACCATCGTGCTGATCACCCATGAGATGGACGTGATCCGCCGGGTCTGTGACCGCGTGGCGGTAATGGACGCCGGGCATATCGTCGAACAGGGGCCGGTCGCCGAGGTGTTCCTGCACCCTGAGCACCCGACCACCAAACGCTTCGTCCAGGAAGACGAGCAGGTCGACGAAGGCGAGCAACGTGACGACTTCGCCCACGTACCGGGCCGCATCGTGCGCCTGACCTTCCAAGGCGACGCCACCTACGCGCCGCTGCTGGGCACCGTGGCCCGCGAGACCGGTGTGGACTACAGCATCCTCGCCGGGCGCATCGACCGCATCAAGGATGTCCCCTATGGCCAGCTCACCCTCGCCCTGATCGGCGGAGACATGGAAGCGGCGTTCGCCCGCTTCAAGGCAGCTGACGTACATATGGAGGTACTGCGTTGATGGACGCCCTGAATTTCTTCGCCAACGTCGACTGGGCCGAAATCTGGCTGGCCACCGTCGACACCATGATCATGCTGTTCGGCTCGCTGTTCTTCACCGTGCTGCTGGGCCTGCCGCTGGGCGTGCTGCTGTTCCTCTGCGGACCGCGGCAGATGTTCGAGCAAAAGGGCGTGTACGCGCTGCTTTCGCTGGTGGTGAACATCCTGCGCTCGCTGCCGTTCATCATCCTGCTGATCGTGATGATCCCGATCACCGTGCTGATCACCGGCACCTCGCTGGGCGTCGCTGGCGCCATCCCGCCGCTGGTGGTGGGTGCCACACCGTTCTTCGCCCGCCTGGTGGAGACCGCCCTGCGTGAAGTGGACCGCGGCATCATCGAAGCCACCCAGTCGATGGGCGCCACCACCCGCCAGATCATCACCAACGCCTTGCTGCCGGAGGCCCGGCCGGGCATCTTTGCAGCGATCACCGTCACCGCCATCACCTTGGTTTCCTACACCGCCATGGCCGGCGTGGTGGGCGCGGGCGGCCTCGGCGACCTGGCCATCCGCTTCGGTTACCAGCGTTTCCAGACCGACGTGATGGTGGTCACCGTGGTATTGCTGCTGGTGCTGGTGCAGGTGCTGCAGAGCGTCGGCGACAAGCTGGTCGTGCACTTTTCCCGTAAGTAACCCCAATGGGGTCGGCCTGGCCGACCCGTTCGGGGGCCGTCGCGGCCCTCACAAGGAGTGATCAATGAAGAAGCTGCTTGCTGTTGTCGCCGCTGTCGCGGCCTTCTCGGCCCACGCCGAGACCCTGACCGTCGCCGCCACCCCGGTGCCGCACGCCGAGATCCTCAAGTTCGTCCAGCCACAGCTGGCCAAAGAGGGCGTGGAGCTGAAGGTCAAGGAGTTCACCGACTACATCCAGCCGAACGTGCAGGTCGCGGAAAAGCGCCTGGACGCCAACTTCTTCCAGCACCAGCCGTACCTGGATGAGTTCAACAAGGCCAAGGGCACCCAGCTGGTCAGCGTCACCGGCGTGCACCTGGAGCCCCTGGGCGCCTACTCCACCAAGCTCAAGAAACTCGACGAGCTGCCTTCCGGCGCCACCGTGGTCATCCCCAACGACGCCACCAACGGCGGCCGCGCCCTGCTGCTGCTGGACAAGGCCGGGGTGATCAAGCTCAAGGACAACAAGAACATCCTGTCGACCGTGAAAGACATCACCGGCAACGACAAGAAGCTGAAGTTCCGCGAGCTGGAAGCGGCGACCATTCCGCGTGTGCTGACTCAAGTGGACTTGGCGCTGATCAACACCAACTATGCGCTTGAGGCCAAGCTGAACCCGGAGAAGGATGCGCTGGTCATCGAAGGCAGCGACTCGCCTTACGTGAACATCCTGGTGGCCCGTCCGGACAACAAGGACGCGGATGCCATGAAGAAGCTGGCCGCGGCCCTGCACTCGCCTGAGGTGAAGCAGTTCATCACCGAGAAGTACAAAGGCGCGGTGATTCCGGCGTTCTAAGCCAACAGGCAGATAACGTTACACGCTTCGCGGATAAACCCGCCCCTACAGGGCCAGCGCTGAACCTGTAGGGGCGGGTTTATCCGCGATGCTTTCAGTGCCGGCTCAATCGCGCTTGACCAGCCCCGGCAACTGCGCCACCAGCTTCTGGTTATTGAACGGCGCGCGAATGAACCCGCGCTGGCGCCCATCCGGCCCGACCACCGCCAGGTTGCCGCTGTGGTCCACGGTGTAGCCCGGCTTGCTGGTATCGGCCGGAATGAACGGGATGCTCAAGGCATTGGCCAGTTTCTGGGTATCCTCGATCGACCCCGCCACCCCGACGAAATCCTTGTCGAAATAGCCCAGGTACTGCTTGAGCTGGTTCGGCGTGTCACGGTTAGGGTCCACGCTGACCAACACAACCTGCAGGCGCTCGACGGCCTCCTTGGGCAGCTCGCTCTTCACCTGGCGCAGCTGGGCGAGGGTGGTCGGACAAATGTCCGGGCAGTAGGTGTAACCAAAGAACAACAGCGACCATTTGCCCTTGAGCTGGTCCAGCGCGATGGGCTGACCGTTCTGGTCGGTCATCTTCACGTCCGGCACCGTGCGGCTCTGGGGCAGCAGGATGATGCCGGCGTCGATCAGTTCGGTAGGGTTCAGCTGACCGCGGTCACTGAGCACCTTGTTGACGGTCAGGCCCATGATCAGCGCGACCACGGCAACGAGGATGAAGACGGTTTTCTGGGTTCGGGTCATAGGTTCAACAGCAGGTAGTGGTCAACGAGCAGCGCGATGAACAGGGCGAACAGGTAGCCGATAGAGTACTTGAACGTCTTGATCGCCGCGTGCGGCCGGGTGCCACGGTACAACACCCAGGCCCAGTGCAGGAAGCGCAGGCCCAGGGCCAGGGCACAGGCCAGGTAGAGCGGGCCGCTCATGTGGATGGCATAGGGCAACAGGCTGACAGCCAGCAGAATCAGGGTATAGAGCAGGATATGCAGCGCAGTGTAGCGCTCGCCATGGGTCACCGGCAGCATGGGAATATCGGCTTTTTCGTACTCGGCCTTGCGGTGGATGGCCAAGGCCCAGAAGTGCGGTGGGGTCCAGGCGAAGATGATCAGCACCAGCAACAGCGGCTCGGCGCCCACATGCCCGCTCACCGCCACCCAGCCCAGCAACGGCGGGGCCGCACCGGCCAGGCCGCCGATCACGATGTTCTGCGGCGTCGCGCGCTTGAGAAAGCCGGTGTAGAGCACCGCATAACCCAACAGCGACGCCAGGGTCAGCCAGGCGGTCAGGGTATTGGTGAATGCCAGCAGCAAAACCAAGCCCATCACCGCCAACAGCAAGGCGAAGGCCAGGGCCGGCAGCGGCGCGACCCGGCCCTGGGCCAACGGGCGTTTGTGGGTGCGGGCCATCAGCGCGTCGATGCGCCGGTCCACCACGTGGTTGACCACCGCCGCGCCCCCCGCGCACAGGCCGATCCCCAGATTGCCGAACAGCAGCACGTTCCAGGCGACGCCAGCGCGAGTGGCGAGAAACATGCCCACCAGCGAGGTGATCAGCATCAGCACCACCACCTTGGGCTTGGTCAACTCCATGTAGTCGCGCCAGCCAGCGCGTTGGCGTTCCGTGCTCAGAAGCGTCGCCACGAATCATTCCTCATGTGATGGGGGAGCCCGACGTTGCTCACCGGGGTGAGGCGCCAGCCTAGGCCGACACGTACCTTGTCGGCCACGCGGATGCGGTAGTTCACCAACACCATGCTCAGCAGCAGCAGGATACCGCCAGCGTTGTGGGCCACAGCCACGGCCAGCGGCAGGTGTAGCAGCACGTTGCTCACGCCCAGCCCGACTTGCAGCGCCAGCGCCAGCAGTACCAGGCACGCCAGGCCGGCCAGGCCGTTGCGATGCAGCTTCCAGCTGAGCATCAGCAGCACCAGCGACACCAGCAAGGCACCGAGGCGATGGCTGATATGGATCGCCGTACGCGCATCGCTGTCCAGTTGCCCGCCCAGGTAGTTGGGGCCAACGTGCTGGGTGAGGTGGAAACCGTTGCTGAAGTCCGCCGCCGGCCACCATTGGCCATGGCAGGTGGGCAGGTCGATGCAGGCCACCGCCGCATAGTTGGAACTGACCCAGCCGCCCAGGGCGATCTGGCCGATCACCACCAGCAGTGCCAACGCGGCGATACGGCGCAGGCTCAGGGGCAGTTTCGGCAGTGGCGCAAAGGCCCGGGATAGACGCAGGGATAGCAGGAAAAGCAGGCTGACCGTGGTGAAGCCCCCGAGCAAGTGTGCCGTGACCACCTGGGGCCAGAGCTTCAAGGTCACCGTCCACATACCGAACGCCGCCTGGGCCAGCACGACCCCCAGCAACAGCAGCGGCAAACGATAGGGTTGGCCATCGCGGGCATGCCGACGCACGGCCTGGAAGGCGAGCAGGGCGATCACCAGCGCCAGTGTACCGGCGAAATAGCGATGGACCATCTCCGCCCAGCCCTTGGCTTCCTCGACCGGGTGCTCGGGGAAATGCAGCTCGGCATGGGCCAGCTGCGCATCGGTCTTGGGCACGCTGATGAAGCCGTAGCAACCCGGCCAGTCCGGGCAGCCGAGGCCGGCGTGGGTCAGCCGGGTGTAGGCCCCTAGCAGCACGACCAGCAGCGCCAGCAGGGTGGCGAACACAGCGAGGCGGAATCCGGGTCTGGCCATGGCGGCCTCCTAGCCGATGTTAGACAGCTTGAGCAGGTGGCGCAGGTCGTCCAGCACCCGCTTGCCGTTGACCTTGGCGTCATAGCGCAGCACCAGGTTGCCGTGGGGGTCGACGATCCACAGCTGCGGGCCAGGCTCACTGACTTTTTGCCGGTAGCGCGCGGTATCCAGCGGATAGCGCTGCAACTGCGGGTACTCACGCTCGAGCACGCCCTGGTAATCGCCATCCAACGCCTGGGCCGAGGCCAGGGCATGGCTGGCGCGGCTAGCGTCGCGGCCCAACCCGATCTGGATCTGCCGGGCCAGGTACACCAACTGCCGACAGTCTTCGGCGCAGGCCTCGGGGGCGCTGACCAGCAGTTGCCACCGTTCATCCTGGGCATCGATGCCAATGTCGGCCCGACCCAGGCCGTTGCCGATCATCACACCGTGATAGCTGCGCCCATCCGGCACCCAGAACTGCAACTTGTACATGCTGGTGGCAAGGATCATCGGCCCGAGCACGACGAACAGGATCAGCAGCAACTGCAAGCGCCCGCGGGCCTTGCGGCCCTCAGGTGCGTGCAATGGACGGGTGGCGGCGGCCATGGCGGTTCTCCTTGTCGTTGTGATGCCAGCCGAAATAGAGGTAGAGCAGCAGCAATGCCGCAGCCAGGGCGAACCACTGCACGGCATAGCCCAGGTGCTTTTCAGGCCCCATGGCGACTACCGGCCAGTCCAGCCGGTAGCTGGCGGGGCCCGGTTGCAGTCGCAGTTCGTGGGAAAATCCTTCACGGCCCAATTGTTGCCAGAGCGCAGCCGGGTCGATGGCGGTGAGCAGATGCGGCCACCGGCCCTCGGTCGAATCGGGGTGGAGCTGGAACGTCTTGCCGGGCGCGACATACACCGAGGCCTCCAGCGCCAGCGGCTGGTCAGGGGTGTCGAAACGCACCGGCACGCGACGATCCGGCCAGGCCAGCCAGCCACGATTGACCAGCAGCCACTGCCCGCTGGCCTGGTCGTGGAAGGGCTGCAGCAGCTCGACGCCAGGTTTGCCATCGCGCAGCTGGTTATCCAGCAGCAGGCTGTGCGCGGCGTCGAAACGGCCGTAGAGGTGCACGGGGTAGAAGGCTGGGTCCGGCAACTGGCGCAACTGCGCGGCGGCCACCGGCGCCTCGATCTGGCGTTCAGTGTAGGTATCGAGCAGGGCGCGCTTTTCGTCGGCGCGGCGTAGCTGCCAGCAGCCGAGCGCGATCAGCCCCGGCAGCAGCGCGAGCACCACCAAGGTCGGGACCCAGCCCGGACGAAACGGCCTCATCGGGGCCTCGTCTGGGCAACCGCTATACTTGTCCTCATCACCGCATCCCCCCGGAGTAGCGCCATGCTCAAGGCCGCGATTGTCCTGATGCTGCTGGCCACGGTCGCCAGCCTGTTCAGTGGCCTGGTATTCCTGGTCAAGGACGATGACCACTCGACCCGCCTGCTCAAGGCCCTGACCGTGCGTGTCACCCTGGCGGCCCTGACCATCGGGCTGGTGGCCTGGGGCTTCATCAGCGGCCAGCTGGTATCGCACGCCCCCTTCTGAAATCACCTCCACCCCCTGTAGGAGCGGCGTCAGCCGCGATCACCCACAAAGCGGGTGCCTGCGTCGCGGCTGACGCTGCCCCTACAGCACATACACAAAGATGAACAACCCCACCCACACCACATCGACGAAGTGCCAGTACCAGCTCGCCGCCTCGAAGCCGAAGTGCTTCTCCGGGTTGAAATGCCCCCGCAACACCCGGCAGAACATCACGAACAGGATCACCGTCCCCAACGTCACATGCGCACCGTGAAAGCCCGTGAGCATGAAGAACGTCGCGCCATAGATCCCAGACCCCAGCGTCAACCCCAGCTTGGTGTAGGCCTCGTGGTACTCGTAGGCCTGCAACGCCAGGAATGACAGCCCTAGCAGGATCGTCAGCCCCAGCCAGAGTTTCAGCGGGCCGCGATGCCCCTTGCGCAAGGCATGGTGGGCGATGGTCACGGTCACGCTGGAGCTCACCAGCAGGATGGTGTTGATCAACGGCAGGTGCCACGGGTCGATGACTTCCTTCGGTGGCGGGAACAGTTTCGGATCGGGCGTGTGCAGCAGTGGCCAGACAAACTCGAAGTTGGGCCAGAGCATGTGCGCCACGCCCTTGTGCCCCTCGCCCCCCAGCCAGGGCCCTGCCAGCACCCGCACATAGAACAGCGCCCCGAAGAACGCCAGGAAGAACATCACCTCCGAGAAGATGAACCAGCTCATGCCCCAGCGGAACGAGCGGTCCATCTGCGCGCTGTAAAGCCCCGCATGGCTCTCCTTGACCACCGCGCCGAACCAGCCGAACAACATGTACGCCAGGAACAACCCGCCGACGAAGAAGATCAGCGGCCCGTGGGATTCCGGGTGGCCGGCCTTGAGGTCGTTGAACCAGGTGCCCAGGCCGAACACGGTGATGAACATGCCGATCGTGGCGATGATCGGCCACTTGCTCTGCGCCGGGACGTAGTAATGCTCGTGGCTTGCCATGGTTGATCTCCTTCCCTCAACGGGCGGCCTCGGTCGCGACATGGGCGACCGGAGGGTGGCGAGCGGTGATGTCGAACAGGGTGTAGGCCAGGGTCAGGTGTTTCACCGACTCCGGCAGGTCGCGGTCGACGATGAAACGCACCGGCATCTCGATGCGCTCCCCCGGCTGCAGCACCTGCTGGGTGAAGCAGAAGCACTCGGTCTTGTGGAAGTACGCCGCGGCCTCGGCCGGGGTGATGCTGGGGATGGCCTGGGCGCTCATGGGCTTGTCGGTGGGGTTGCGGGCGATGAAGATCATCTGGTTCACCGCTCCCGGGTTGACCTCGAGCTGGTCGGCGGTGGAGTGGAACTCCCAGCTCATGTCGCCGGCATTGGTCGACATGAACTGCACCCGTACCGAACGCGACGGGTCGCTGACCTGGCTGCCCTCGTACTGCCCGCCAGTCTTGCCATTGATGCCGAAGGCCTTGCACATCACGTCATAGATCGGCACCAGGGCGAAGCCGAAGGCGAACATCACCACCGTCAGCATCAGCAGGCGGGTGACCAGGCGTTTGAGCGACAGGCCGTCCATCGCAGGGCTCCTACTTCACGTCCGGCGGGGTCTGGAAAGTGTGGTAGGGCGCCGGCGACGGCACCGTCCACTCCAAACCATCGGCGCCATCCCAGGGCTTGGCCGGGGCCGGCGTACCCCCGCGGATGCACTTGATGACGATGAACAGGAAGAACACCTGGGTGGCACCAAAGATGAACGCACCGATCGACGACACCATGTTGAAGTCGGCGAACTGCAGGTTGTAGTCGGGGATCCGCCGCGGCATGCCGGCCAGCCCGACGAAGTGCATGGGGAAGAAGGCCATGTTCATGCCCACGAACGATAGCCAGAAATGCAGCTTGGCCAGGGTTTCGTCGTACATGTGGCCGGTCCACTTCGGCAGCCAGTAGTACGCCGAGGCGAAGATGCCGAAGATCGCCCCGGGCACCAGCACGTAGTGGAAGTGCGCCACGACGAAGTAGGTGTCGTGGTACTGGAAGTCCGCCGGGGCGATGGCCAGCATCAGCCCGGAGAACCCGCCGATGGTGAACAGGATGACGAAGGCGATGGCGAACAGCATCGGCGCCTCGAAGGTCAGCGAGCCCTCCCACATGGTGCTGACCCAGTTGAACACCTTCACCCCGGTGGGCACGGCGATCAGCATGGTGGCGTACATGAAGAACAGCTCGCCGACCACCGGTATGCCCACCACGAACATGTGGTGTGCCCAGACGATGAACGACAGGAAGGCGATCGCCCCGGTGGCGTAGACCATCGAGGTGTAGCCGAACAGCGGCTTGCGCGAGAATGCCGGGATGATCGAACTGACCGCGCCGAAGGCGGGCAGGATCATGATGTACACCTCGGGGTGGCCGAAGAACCAGAACACGTGCTGGAACAGCACCGGGTCACCGCCGCCGGCGGCACTGAAGAAGCTGGTGCCGAAGTGGATGTCCATCAGCATCATGGTCACCACGCCGGCCAGCACCGGCATCACCGCGATCAGCAGGAACGCAGTGATCAGCCAGGTCCAGACGAACAGCGGCATCTTCATCAGGGTCATGCCTGGGGCGCGCAGGTTGAGGATGGTGGCGATCACGTTGATCGCGCCCATGATCGAGCTGATGCCCATCAAGTGGATGGCGAAGATGAAGAACGTTACGCTGGCCGGGGCGTAGGTGGTCGACAGCGGGGCGTAGAAGGTCCAACCAAAGTTGGGCCCGCCGCCAGGGCTGAACAGGGTCGAGACCAGCAGCAGGAACGCCGCCGGCAGCAGCCAGAAACTGAAGTTGTTCATGCGCGGCAGGGCCATGTCCGGGGCACCAATCATCAGCGGGATCATCCAGTTGGCCAGCCCGACGAAGGCCGGCATCACCGCGCCGAACACCATGATCAGCCCGTGCATGGTGGTCATCTGGTTGAAGAACGCCGGCTCGACAATCTGCAGCCCGGGCTGGAACAGCTCGGCGCGGATCACCATGGCGAACGAACCGCCGAGCAGGAACATGGTGAAGGCGAACCACAGGTACATCGTGCCGATGTCCTTGTGGTTGGTGGTCAGCACCCAGCGCATCAGGCCCTTGGCCGGGCCGTGGGCGTGTTCATGACCGTGGGCGTGGTCGTCGATCACTGCACTCATGTCCTGTCTCCTGCAACCCTAGGGCACCGGTTCATTTGCTTTCTGCCTGCTTGAGCGCCAGCACGTCCTTCGGCGTGACCATGTCGCCCTTGTTGTTGCCCCAGGCGTTGCGCTCGTAGGTGACCACGGCGGCGATGTCGACTTCCGACAGCTGCTTGCCGAACGCGGCCATGGCAGTGCCGGGTTTGCCGTGGAAGACGATGCTCAGGTGGCCTTCCTTCGGCCCGGTGGCGATCTTCGAGCCCTTGAGTGCCGGGAACATCGGCGGCAGGCCCTGGCCCTCGGCCTGGTGGCAGGCCACGCAGGTGGTGTGGTAGACCTTGTCGCCGCGTTCGACCAGCTCCTGCAGGGTCCAGTCCTTGCTGGTCAGCTCCTTGAGCTTGGCCGCCTCGGCCTTGCGCTCGCCCAGCCAGGTCTCGTAGTCGGCCTTGGACTTCACCTCCACCACCACCGGCATGAAGCCATGGTCCTTGCCACACAGTTCGGTGCACTGGCCACGGTAGATGCCGGGCTTCTCGATGCGGGTCCAGGCCTCGTTGACGAAGCCGGGAATGGCGTCGCGCTTGACCGCGAAGGCGGGCACCCACCACGAATGGATGACATCGGCGGCAGTGACCAGAAAGCGCACCTTGGCCCCTACCGGCAGCACTAGCGGCTGGTCGACTTCAAGCAGGTAGTGCTCGTCCTTGGGCGCCTTGTTGTGGATCTGGTCGGCGGGGGTGGCCAGGTTACTGAAGAACTCCACGTCCTGGCCCAGGTACTTGTAGTGCCACTTCCACTGGTAGCCAGTGACCTGGATGTCGATGTCCGACTCACTGGCGTCGTAGATGTCGATCAGGGTCTTGGTGGCCGGGATGGCCATGGCCACGAGGATAAGGAAGGGGACGACGGTCCAGAGGATTTCCACCCAGGTGTGCTCATGGAAATGCGCGGGCTGCTGGCCGGTGGAGCGGCGGTGGATGACCATCGACCAGAACATCGCGCCGAACACCACGATGCCAATGATCACGCAGATCCAGAAGATGGTCATGTGCAGGTCGAACACGGCGTTGGAGACGTCCGTCGCCCCGGGAGCCATGTTCACGGTCCATGCCGCCTGTGCCTGACCAAACACCGACCACAGCAACAGGCCCATCCAGACATGTGGATGTCGCATCATTGCGGGTTCCCCTTATCGTTCTTGTAGTCCCGGAGGCGCGGACGACCTTACGACATAGGGGGGAACGGTGGCCAAGACTGCCTGGCTTCGACGACCGAGCCCCCTGCAAACGGCAGTCGGGCCTCATCAACGAATCACGTTTCAAGCGGAGTATAGACACCGACCAATGGTGCGCAATGAAGGGTTTTAAATGATCTTCACCCATCCAAACGTTTGCGCTGAAAGCCGCATGAATACTGGGGCGGGACACAATGATGGCACATTGATATAGCCAATTTCCTACACGTGTCTCAGAGATATAACAAATGCGTCTTAGGCATTCTCGTAAGCAAGCTAACTTAGTGTCTTCCGTTTGTAACGCCTTGTCCCTGGAGTTGTCATGAACATCGCTGCTGTACGCGAGCAGATCGAAACCGCCCATCAACATGAGAGCCGCACAGGCCAACTGAAAGCCCGCCTCGAACTGCAACTGCCACACCTGCATCCCTCGATCCAATTACCCCAGCAGGATGCCCAGGGTACGCTGGCACGTTTCGTCAGCGCCTACATCAACGAGGTTCCGGAACTGCTCGAGGCCGCGCATAACGTGGCGCTTGAGGCCGGCATCGAGTCGCAGATCAAACCGGTGCTGAAAATCGCCGAAGCCTACTTCCTGCAGCCGCCCAGCGTGATGGCCGGCCATGTCGGTCTCGACTGCCTGCTGGACGAGGCCTACCTGGCGCACCGCCTGGTCGAGGAGGTCAACGACCTGTACATCCGCCACTTCCAGCAGCCGCTGATTCCGGTGGACACCACGGTGGCCAACCTGATCGCCCACCAGTTGATTGGCGAGACCTTCGCCAACCAGCTGGACGAGGTGGTGCACCATTCGGTGGATGAAATGCTCGATGACGAGAGTTTTGCCGCCGAATCGGTGGAAACCTACCGCGACAGGCTGTCGAGCCCGGAAACCGGCGCAGCCTGGAAACGCTGGCCGTGCCTGTCGCGCCAGCTCGGGGTCGAACTGGGGCAGTCGGCTTGAGCTGACTGTTTGCAGCCATTCACCGGCAAGCCGGCTCCAGGTAGGAGCCGGCTTGCCGGTGAACTGTCTCACTCACGCCTCAACGCCTGCCGTAGTCCGTAACCTACCCTCGACCCGTCGCTTCAGCCGCCGCTCCTCCAGCACCAACCGCGCCCCCTTGGCCGCGCCACTGCGCCCCCAGTCCTCCAGCAGTTCCAGGCAGGAGTGGTCGATATAACTCAGGTTGCCCAACGGCACATGCAGCGTCGTCCCTTCCGGCACGGTCTCCAGCACCTGGGTCAGCGCCGGCACCTTGAGGAAGGTCGCCGCCCCACTCATGCGCAGCTCCATATGCCCCGGCGCTTCCAGCGCCACCAGGTTGATCTTCAACCGCGCCGCCTTGAACGCCAGCTTCAGCAAGGTGAGGGCGAATCCCAGCAGCACACCGGTCAACAAGTCAGTGAACACGATCGCCAGTGCCGTGGCGGCATAGGTGAACATCGGCATCCGCCCATAACGGCCCAGGCTACGGAACGCCTTGAAATCCACCAGCTTCACGCCGGTGTACACCAGCACACCCGCCAGGCTCGCTACCGGGATCTGCTGCAGCACGCTGCTCAACGCGACCACGAAGGCCAGCAACCACAGGCCATGCAGAATCGCCGAAGCCCGGGTCTGCGCGCCGGCCTGCACGTTGGCCGAGCTGCGCACGATCACCCCGGTCATCGGCAGCGCGCCGAGCACGCCGCAGAGCATGTTACCGACACCCTGCGCCGACAGTTCACGGTCGAAGTCCGACCGCTGGCCGCTGTGCATGCGATCCACTGCGGCAGCCGACAGCAACGTTTCGGCACTGGCGATGAACGCCAGGGCAAAGGCCGCTACCAACAACGTCGGGTCGGCCAGCTTGAGCAAATCGTCCGGGCGCAGCCAGTCGATGGCTTGGGACAGGTCGGCAGGCACCTGCACACGATTGACCGGCAGTGCCAGCCACAAGCTGACGACAGTCATCGCCGCGACCCCGAGCAGCGCACCGGGGATGAAGCGCAGACGTTGCGGGCGAAAGCGCTCCCAGCCCCACATGATGGCGATGGTGCCCAAGCCCAGTGCGCCGGCCTGCCAGCCATTGCCCGCGCTTTCCAGAGGCAGGGCCGAAGCCAGCGTCGCCGGGAAGCCCAGCAGGTTATCCACACCCGACGGCTGCGGCGCCGTGTCGAACATCACATGCACCTGGGACAGCACGATCAGCACGCCGATACCGGCGAGCATGCCGTACACCACCGCCGGCGCCGTCACCCGGAACCAGCAGCCCAGCCGCAGGCGCCCGGCCAGCAACTGCAGCAACCCCGCCAGCAACAGGATCGGCCCGAGCATGGCCATGCCATGCTGACGCACCAACTCGAATACCAGCACCGCCAGGCCCGCCGCCGGGCCGCTCACCTGCAATGGCGAACCCGCCAGGAAGCCCACCACGACGCCGCCGATGATGCCGGTGATCAGGCCTTTGGCCGGGGGCATACCGGAGGCGATGGCAATGCCCATGCACAATGGCAGGGCCACCAGGAACACCACCACCGAGGCCAGTAACTCACGCGGCAATGCCGCTTTGATCTGTGTCTTGTTCACCATGACGCTCCTTTCTCAAGTTCACGGCCATTCCTCTGGCCGTAGGCACGGGGATCCCTGAATCGCGCGCAGGCGCGGGCCGCCAGCGGTTTTGCCGGCAAGGCGTCCAGGGAAATTCAAGGCAGGCGAAGACCGCGCCGCACCCATCGGGTGCAGCCGGCTATCAAGGTCGTTTCAGCGTGTTCGGGGCGCTTAGTAGCGGCCTCTCGGAGTAGCGGAGGGGATCGGCTGGCCTGCGGTCAGCGGCAGGAAGCGGTCGCTGGCGGCATCGTAGGCTTCGATCTGGCTGGTTTCGATGTCGTAGATCCAGCCATGGATGTGCAACTGGCCGGCCGCCAGGCGCGAGGCGACCGAAGGGTGAGTGCGCAGGTGGTGCAGCTGGGCGATGACGTTCTCTTTGGTCAGCAGCTGCATGCTTTCATGCTCGCTACCGCAGGAGCAGTTGTCCTCGATCACCGTGCGCGCCACTTCGGCATGGCGCAGCCAGGCGGAAACGGTCGGCATCTTGTCCAGCGAGTGCGGGTTGAGCACCGCGCGCATCGCGCCGCAGTCGGAGTGGCCGCAGACGATGATGTGATGCACGCCCAGCGCCAGCACCGCGTATTCGATGGCGCTGGAGACACCACCATTCATCTGGCCATACGGCGGCACGACGTTGCCGACGTTACGGGTGACGAACAGGTCGCCCGGCGAGCTCTGGGTGATCAGCTCGGGGACGATGCGCGAGTCGGCGCAGGTGATGAACATGGCCCGCGGCTTTTGCGCGGTGGCCAGCTTCTTGAACAGCTCCTGCTGCTCGGGGAAGACTTCGGTGTGGAACCGCAGGAAGCCGTCGACGATATGCTTCAGGGCGGCATCGGCGCTTTCGGCGGGTGCGGCCGGGACAACCTTGGATGGGTCCTTGATGGGCATGATTCATCCTCTTGACGGTTTGAAGGTAAGTTCCAGTTTACCGGGGAAAGATTCTGGCTATGCGGGGATTTAGATGACGCGCACAGGCAAATGATCACAGTCGCTGTGGACTGGATTCCTACGCTAGCGGAGAAATCTTAACTGAAACTTAATTCCGGAGGCTCTAGAACGGGCGTTCCAGAACATTTTGGCGGGCTTTCGATAATAGCAAAATTACATCAGGTGCCAAGAGGCATGAGTACAAATAATGGTGTTGATTAGCCGGGTTGAACCTAGCGAGGGCGCTCTCGCTTGACCAGGGCGGTGACCGGAAAATCCGCTTTCAACCGCTCTACCACGAGCTTTCAGACAAACAACATGTCGCTGTTCCGATTTATTTAAAGCACTTTGCCAGTATAGGATGCGCCCCCTTTTACAAATGCCAGACACGGATCGTCATGCCCCGCAGTACCGCCTTTGCCCGCGCCACCCTACTGACCTGCCTGTTCTGCTCCTCTGCACTGCATGCCGACCCCCACCGCGCCGAACTGCTGGATGTCTACCGCCATGCGGTCGAGCAGGACGCCCGCCTGAGCGCCGCCCGCCACGAGTACCAGGCGCTGAGTGAGCGGGTGCCGCAAGCCCGGGCAGGCTTGCTGCCCAGCCTCAATGCCGGGGCCACCTTCGAAAGCACCCGCCTGCAGCGTGACGAGCCCGCCCTGACCCGCACCCGCAGTGGCATGGTCTACCAGGCCAACCTCAACCAGCCCTTGCTGCGCCTGGATCGCTGGTACGCACTCAAGGCCGCCGAGGCCGGCACGGCCCAGGCAGGCCTGGAGCTGGCGTCGAAGGAACAGGCGCTGATCCTGCAAACCGCCGAAGCCTATTTCGACACCCTGCGTGCACTCGACGCGCTGGCCGCCTCGAAGGCCGAGGAGAAAGCGCTCGCACGCCAGCAGGAGCAGGCCCAAGGGCGATTGCACAATGGCGCCTCGAGCATCACCGATGTACTCGATGCGCAGGCCGCCTTCGACAACGCCAGCGCCAACCGCAAGCTGGCGCAACGCAAAGTCGAGGACGCCTTCGAGGCGCTCCAGCGCCTCACGCGCCAGGACTACGCGCAAATCGCCGGCATTGCCCATCAATTACCGGTCCAGCCGCCGATGCCCAACAACGCCAGCACCTGGGTCAACCAGGCGGTGCAAGGCAATCTCGCGTTGCTGGCCAGCGGCCACGCGGTCGATGCCGCCGAACAGGCCAACCGCCAGCGCAAGGCCGGGCACGCCCCGACCCTCGATGCCGTGGCGTCCTACCGCAAGGGCGACAACGATCGCTTCGGCTACAGCAACCCCACCGATTTCGGGCGCAATGGTTACCGCGACGACATCGCCCAAGGCACCCTGGGCCTTGAATTGAACATCCCGCTCTATGCCGGCGGGCTGACCAGCTCGCAGGTCCGCGAAACGCGCGAGCGCCTGGCCCAGAGCGAGGACGAGCGCGAAGACCGCCGCCGCGAAGTGGTACTGCAAACCCGCAACCTGCACCGCGCGGTCAATGCCGACGTGGAGCAGGTGCAGGCACGCCAGCAGAGCATTCGCTCCAGCCAGGCATCGCTCAAGGCCAACCAGGTGGGCCGGGCTATCGGCTCGCGCAACACCGCCGATGTACTCAACGCCGAACGCCAGCTGTACCGGGCCGTACGCGAGTACAACGACGCCCGCTACGACTACATCATCGATTCGCTCAAGCTCAAGCAGGCTGCCGGTAGCCTGGCCCCCCAGGACCTGCTCGACCTCTCCCACTACCTGAGCCGCGACTACGACCCGGACCGCGACTTCCTGCCACCCGAGGCCAGGGCCAGGCAGTCTGCCGCCAGTTAAACAATCGAGTGAAATATCAATCATTCGATAATGGCAAAATGATTACAAATTCTTACCGAGTACGCTAACCTACTGAAATTAGGTAGCTTTACCAGGCCGCCCGGCCTGCATGGACGCGTTATGAGTGAACACCCAACAGACACCCCGGACACCGGGCTGATCTGCCTGCTGATGCTGGCCCGTTTCCACAACGTGGCGGCTTCCGGCGAACAGCTGGCCCACGAATTCACCGATGGCCAGCAAGCCTTCGCCACCCCTCAACTGCTGCTGGCTGCGCGCAAGCTCGGCCTCAAGGCCAAACGCGTCGATACCCACCCGCAGCGCCTGGCGCATACACCATTGCCGGCAATCGCCGCGGACCGAAACGGCGGCTTCTTCATCATCGCCCGCATGGACCAAGGCAAGGTGCTGATCCAGGATCCGCGCGCCGAACGGCCCCAGGTCATCGACCTGGCCGCCCTGGAGCAACGCTGGAACGGCGAGCTGCTGCTGGTTCGCAGCGAAGCGTCGGTAGCCGGCGAAACCTCGCGCTTCGACTTCACCTGGTTCATCCCGGCCATCGTCAAGCACCGCAAGCTGCTCGGCGAGGTGACCCTGGTGTCCTTCGTGCTGCAGATTTTCGCCCTGCTGACACCGCTGTTCTTCCAGGTGGTGATGGACAAGGTCCTGGTGCACCACGGCCTGACCACCCTGGACGTGATCGCCATCGGCCTGCTCGGCATCATGCTGTTCGAAACCGCCCTGAGTGGCCTGCGCAGCTTCGTCTTCGCCCACACCGCCAGCCGCATCGACGTCGAACTGGGCTCACGCCTGTTCCACCACCTGATCCACCTGCCGCTGGCCTACTTCCAGGCGCGCCGAGTCGGTGACTCGGTGGCGCGGGTACGCGAGCTGGAGAACATCCGCAACTTCCTCACCGGCAACGCCATCACCCTGGTGATGGACGTGCTGTTCTCGGTGGTGTTCATCGCCGTGATGTTCTACTACAGCGGCTGGCTGACCTTGGTGGTGGTGGCTTCGCTGCCGCTCTACGCGCTGGTTTCGCTGCTGATCACACCGGTGCTGCGCCAGCGCCTGCAGGACAGCTTCAACCGTGGCGCCGAGAACCAGGCATTCCTGGTCGAGACGGTCAACGGCATCGACACCCTCAAGTCGATGGCCGTCGAGCCGCAGGTCCTGCGGCGCTGGGACAACCAGCTGGCGGCCTATGTCGCCGCGGGCTTCAAGACCCAGACCCTGTCGACCCTGGCCAACGAAAGCGTCGGTCTGATCGGCAAGCTGGTGACCGTCGCCACCCTGTGGCTCGGCGCGCGCCTGGTGATCGACGGCCAGCTCACGGTGGGCGAACTGATTGCCTTCAACATGCTGGCCGGGCGCGTGGCCCAGCCGATCATGCGCCTGGCCCAGCTGTGGACCAGTTTCCAGCAGACCGGCGTGTCGGTGCAGCGCCTGGGCGACATCCTCAACACCCGCACGGAACTGTCGTCCTCGGCCCGCAGCGCACTGCCGCCATTGCAAGGTGGCATCGAGTTCGACCAGGTGCATTTCCGCTACCGTGCCGACGGCTCGGAGATCCTGCGCGGGGTCAGCCTGCGCATCGAGCCGGGCGAAGTGATCGGCGTGGTCGGCCGCTCCGGCTCCGGCAAGAGCACCCTGACCCGCCTGCTGCAGCGGCTGTATGTGCCCGAACGCGGCCGGGTGCTGGTCGACGGCATGGACCTGGCCCTGGCCGATGCGTCCTCGCTGCGCCGGCAGATCGGCGTGGTGCAGCAGGACAACCTGCTGTTCAACCGCAGCATCCGCGAGAACATCGCCCTCAGTGACCCCGGCACCCCGCTGGAAACCGTCATGCAGGCCGCGCGCCTGGCCGGTGCCCACGACTTCATCCTCGAACTCGCCGAAGGCTACGACACGATGGTGGGCGAGCACGGCGCTTCGCTCTCGGGCGGGCAACGCCAACGCATCGCCATTGCCCGGGCGCTGATCGGCGACCCGCGCATCCTGATCTTCGACGAAGCCACCAGCGCGCTGGACTACGAGTCCGAACGCATCATCCAGCAGAACATGCGGTCGATCTGCCAGGGGCGCACGGTGATCATCATCGCCCACCGCCTGTCCGCCGTGCGCGATGCCAACCGCATCGTCGTGGTCGACCGCGGCCAGATCGTCGAACAAGGCAGCCACGCCGAACTGCTCGCGCACCAGGCCGGGCACTACGCCAGGCTGCACCGCCTGCAACAGGGCTGATCCTCTCACCACCTCATACCAAGGAGAGGCCATGTCCGCCTATTCCAGCCTCTGGCAGCGCTACCGCGAGGCCTGGCAGCACGCCTGGCGCCAGCGCAAGGCGCTCGATGCGCCCCAGCGCGCCGCCCACGAAATCGAGTTCCTGCCCGCCGCCCTGGCCTTGCAGGAACGTCCACCGCATCCGGCGCCGCGGGTGTTCGTCTGGAGCATCATGGGCTTTGCCGCCCTGGCCCTGCTGTGGGCCTGCCTGGGGCATGTCGACGTGGTCGCGGTGGCCTCGGGCAAAGTGGTGCCGAGCGGGCGCACCAAGCTGGTCCAGCCCAGCGAGACCGCGGTGGTCAAGGCCATCCACGTCAGCGATGGCCAGCGCGTGAAGGCTGGCGAGTTGCTGCTTGAGCTCGACCCGACCACCGCAGACGCCGATGTGCGTCGCAGCGAAAGCGAACTGCTGGCCGCGCACATCGACGTGGCGCGCAGCAGCGCGATGCTCCAGGCCATCGCCAGCGGCCAGCCACCGCTGGGGCTGCAAGGCGACATCGAGCATGCCGACGCGCTGCAGGTGCAGGATGCCGAACGCTGGCTCCAGGGGCAGTACCAGGAATATCGCAACAACCTCGACCAGGTCGATGCCGAGATCCAGCAGCGCGGCGCCGAAATCCAGGCCGCCCAGGTGCAGGTGGCGAGCCTGCGCAAGACCCTGCCGATCGCCACGCAACTGGCCCGGGACTACCAGAACCTGCTGGAGCAGCAGTACGTGGCGCGCCACGAATACCTCGACAAGGAGCAGGCCCGCCTCGACCTGGAGCGCCAGCTGCAGGTGCAGCAAGCCAGCGTGCTGCAGTCGACCGCCGCGCAGTCAGAGGCCCGCCGCCGCCGCGAGGGCGTGGTGGCCCAGGCCCGGCGCAGCCTGCTCGACCTGCAGCAGACCGCCGGGCAGAAGGTCGCCAGCCTGCGCCAGGAGCTGGCCAAGGCGCGCTACCAGGAAGCCCGCACCCAGCTGCTGGCCCCGGTGGACGGCAGCGTGCAGCAGCTGGCGGTGCACACGGTTGGTGGCGTGGTCACCCCCGCCCAGGCACTGATGGTCATCGTGCCCGGTGATCAGCCGGTGGAGGTCGAGGCACTGCTGGAGAACAAGGACGTCGGCTTCGTCCAGGTCGGCCAGGCCGTGACGGTCAAGGTCGAGACCTTCACCTACACCCGCTACGGCACGGTGCAGGGCGAAGTGCTGAGCGTGTCGCGCGACGCCATCGAGGACGAACGCCGCGGGCTGGTGTACAGCAGCCGCATCCGCCTGGCCAGCGATCACCTGCAGGTCAACGGCCAGGCCGTGGCGCTGACGCCGGGCATGGCGGTGAGCGCCGAGATCAAGACCGATCAGCGGACGGTGATCGATTACTTCCTGAGCCCGTTGCAACAGCATGCGCAAGAGAGTTTGCGGGAGCGGTGATGGTCGAGCGCGAGAGATAAAGTGGGTGAAGCCTGTATCAACCACGCTGTCGAATTTCTTGTTTCGACATGTTGGCTGTACTTGCGCACTGGAAAACGAACACCGCGTTTCACACAAAATCACCAGCTTAGAACTTGGCAACCCGCCACCCAACCAGGCCAATGCCATTTTGAATAGCACGCTTTATAAAGAGGGCGCGACATGAGGCTTTTTCATAGGTTGATACCCGCCTTAGCCATAGCGTGGGTGAATAGCTGTCTTTCTTGCGCACTGCACGACTCCAGAAGCGATTTTACCTACCACCTCAACTTGCCAGATGACCAATGCCGCACGATCTCGTATATCAGCGGGCTGATAATTCCTATCCAGCTGAGCTATCCACAGGGGCAGGCGGTGGGTTCTGGATGGAAAGGGGAAATTATTGATGTGCGGCTCTACTACGTGACCGAGCGGTACGATTTCAATGCACTGATTGACAGTACTCGTTATCACAGAAGCGATAGGGATTACGATGTATACAACATCGCCAACGAAGATAACTACATTTTCAACGGCAGTGACCAGTCAAGGGTAATTGTTCGAAAGCGGGGCTATACATGGCTAGCGCATCGAATGCAGAACGGCGTATTGATCATGTATCAGTACGATGAAAGATTTTCCAACTTCAAGGAAATCGATGAGTTCGTCCGAGTTTTCGTAGAACGCATCCTCATACATAAGGACTGAGCATGAGCACAATAAATCTTTCCGAGAGCCAGTTGGCTGAAGTACAACGCCTAAGAGATACTGGCAAGTTTCCCGCCATGTACCTCTACCTGAAGTCAATTGTCGATCAGGAGAAGGAAGCCACGAGTGACCTGCAACTTAAGCAGGACTTTACAATCGCCGCCAACTGGCTGAAAACAGCGAGTCAGATAAATTCCAATGATGGTTCCATGTTCAATGAGATGGTACGTGGTTCCATGGCCTTTGCTGCCGCGACCAACGGCCGGCCACTGACAGATGCCGACTTCCAAAAAGCATCCGATCAATTGGCTATTGATGTAGCCGCACACATTATCAAAGAGCGCGGATTTCCCGAGGTCAATCAGATTATTCAGGCTGACGTCCAATCGGCAGTCCACAGCCTGAAACTCAAGGACTGGAACTGGGCCGGTACCATAGCTGACCTACTCCCCATTAAAGCATTCGGCCTGGGCCGCGATTTCGTGCAAATTCCAGGCGACGGCGCGGAGTATGCGAAAAACATCACCATCGCCGTCATGCAGAATGCCGCAGGGCTCAACCGATATCTGTCCAGCTTCACGGAGTTGGACATACTACCCACCTGGAAGTACGCCAGGGAGCTGGAACGCTACGTCGCCGATAACCGTTATAAAGTCTTCCAATGGTTCGGCGCCGGCGAAGGCACGCCCACCCAACCCGCCACCAACCAGTCGATCCAGATCCAGATCGACGCCTCGCCCAAGCCGCAGCAACACATCCAGGGCGAAGACCAGGCACGCCAGGACGTAAGCAACGGCTATGTGCAGAACGCCGCGACCCACAAGGTGTTCGCCCTGGGCGGCATTCTCAGCAATACCGACTTCGCCTCCACGCAGATGGCCAGCCTGACCTCCGGCGGCATCCGTCCTGGCGAAATGCAACTGGACCCGAACGCCCGCCCCAACAGCCACCTGTCGAAGTTCTACCTCGACCAGCCAAGCACCAGCAGTTTCGATTTCAGCCTGCGCAACGCGGTAACCCTCAACGGCCTGTCGGCCATGACCACCCGCAACACCTACGTCGACCCACTGCTGCTCGACCTGGGCGGCGAAGGGGTGCGCATGACCGACCTGAGCGATGCGGTGCTGTTCGACACCGACCACAGCGGCACGCTCAAGCGCAGCGCCTGGGCCGACCGCAAGACCGGCATGCTGGTGATCGACGACGGCAGCGGCCAGGTCAAGGACGTCAGCCAGATGTTCTCCGAGTACTACAAGGGCAAGGCCGGCGTGAACGGTGCGGCCGGCGAGGCCCGTTTCAAGGACGGCTTCGCCGCGCTGGCCAGCGAGGATGGCAACGGCGATGGCGTCATCGATGCCCGTGACCCGATCTGGAACCAGCTGCGTGTGTGGGTGGATGCCAGCCATGACGCCCGTGTCGACGGCGGTGAGCTGAAGACCCTGGCCGAACTGGGCATCACCCGGATCAACGTGCGTGCTGCCGGCACGCCGGGCGAGACCCGCGATGGCAGCCGTGTGCTGGCCCGGGGTTCGTTCACGATCGGCGGCGCCAGCCGGGAAGCGCTGGCCGTGGACTTCCTGGGTGACCCGGTAAGCAGCACCACCACCCGCCAGGGCGACGGTATCCGTGTGGTCTCCAGCAGCGACGGCGCCACCACCATCGCCTACAGCAGCACCAGCAACCAGGGCGAACAGCTGGACGCCACGACCCTTAGGGTGAACAACCTGTATGGCGGCAGCGGCAACGACCAACTCACCGCGGCGGCCAGCGGCAGCTGGCTGGTCGGCGGTGCTGGCAGCAATACCTACATCGGCGGTGCCGGCGACGATGTCTTCGTCATCAGCGCCAGCGACAACCCACAGAACATCCACGGCAACGGTGGCCGCGACACGGCGCTGATCGTCGGTGACCAGGGCGTGGAGCTGAACATGGCCAAGGCCGGGCTGACCATTGCCCAGGGCGGTCGCGGCGACGATGTGATCCGCAGCGGCGGCGGTGCCGGCGTATTCATCAAGGGCGGGGAGGGCAATGCCACCCTGATCGGCGGCGCGGGCAACGATGTGCTGGTCGGTGGCAGCGGCCACAACACGCTCATCGGCGGCAGCGGCAAGGCGGTGATCTATGCCGGGCCCAATGGCGACCTGATCTACGCTTCCGCAGGCGGTAGCATCATCCACGCCGGTGGCGGCAACGATGTCATCCACGGCGGTGCGGCTGACGATGTGATCGAGGTTGGTCACGGCAACGCGCAGATCGACGGCGGCGGCGGCACCAACCTGGTCACCCTGCACGGCAAGTACAGTGAATACCGCATCACCCACACCAGCAACGGCTACCAGGTAGCCGACAACGTGACCGGTCGCGATGGCACCGTGCAACTGCGCAATATCCAGAAGCTCAACTTCGCCGATATTTCCGCCGTCGACCTGTCCAACCCCAACGCCATGCCGGTGGCCGATGTGCTGCGCCTGGACAAGGACGGCCAACGTTTCGACCGCCAGCGCACGCACCTGATCGCCGCCGCCAGCCTGCTGGCCAACGACCTGCTGCTCGACAGCAAGGGCGGCCTGCGCATCGACAACGTCGGCGACGCCACCGGTGGTTCGGTCAGCCTCACCGCCCAAGGTGACGTGCTGTTCACCCCACTGGCCGGCTACACCGGCATGATGGGCTTCAAGTACGGCATCATCGACGCCCAGGGCAACAAGTCGGCCTCGGTGGTCGACCTGGGCAGCGGCCAGACCGCCCCCATGCGCGCCAGCGTGACCCTGCTCGATGCCGGCATGCCAAACGACCCGCTGGCCGCGCAGCAGTGGTACCTGAGCGACACCAACGTGCTGCCGGTGTGGCATGACTACACCGGCAAGGGCGTGCGCATCGCCATGTTCGAGCCCGGTGGCGAATTCGCCACGGCGCCGGAAATCTTCGACATCCAGCACCCGGACCTGGCCGCCAACGTCGACCAGGCCTGGCTCAAGACCCAGCGCGACAAGGGCATGCTACCGGAACTGGCCTCCAACCACGCGACCATGGTCGCCGGGGTGATGGTGGCCGGGCGCAACGACCAGGGCGGCGTGGGCGTGGCCTATGACGCCAAGCTCAGCGGCTTCTACCTGGCCAACAAGGGCGACGACCTGACCGGCCTGGGCAACATGGTCAACTACGATGTCGCCAACCACAGCTGGGGCTTCCAGCACGACTTCGCCATCGGCAACCTGCAGAACGGCGCCATCGACACCGCCAGCGCCCTGGCGGCCAACGCCCGCTATGCCGCGCACAACGGTCGCGGCGGCCTTGGCACTGTGATCGTCACCGCAGGCGGCAACCAGCGCGCCCACGGCGGCAGCGCCCAGGGTTCGCTGACCAATAACAACCGCTTCTCGATCGAAGTAGGGGCGATCAACGCCCATGGCGACCTGTCGACCCTGCAGATCGGCTCGACGCCGTTCTCCAACCCCGGCGCCAGCCTGCTGGTCTCGGCCCCGGGCAGCAATGTGCTGTCCACCAGCCGCCTGGTGGAGACCGAGCGCGGCTCGACCTTCGGCAACGACTACACCAGCATGCAAGGCACCAGCTTCGCCGCGCCGATCGTCTCCGGCGTGGCCGCACTGATGCTCGAAGCCAACCCCAACCTGGGCTACCGCGACGTGCAGCAGATCCTTGCGCTGTCGGCCCGCCGAGTCAACGACAGTGCCACCCGCTGGGATGACAACGGCGCGCGCAACTGGAACGGCGGCGGCATGCACACCAGCCACGACTACGGTTTCGGCGAAGTGGACGCCCGCGCCGCCGTGCGCCTGGCCGAAAGCTGGATGACCCGCAGCACCGGCGCCGACGAAAGCGTGTTCAGCGCCAGCAGCGGTGCCTTGGGCAAGACCCTGGCCGGCGGCGCCAGCCTGAGCAGTTCGGTGCAGATGGATGCCGGGCTCAACGTCGAGCACGTGGAGATCGACCTGGACGCCAGCGTCGGCCGCCTCGGCGACCTGACCGTCACCCTGGTTTCGCCCGACGGCACCCGCAGCATCCTGCTCGACCGCACCGGCAAGGTGCCGCAGGGGATGGCCGGCGCCAGCGACGCCGACATGGGCAGCACGCGCTCCGGGGCCTTCAAGTACAGCTTCATGAGCACCCGCGACTGGGGCGAACGCTCGGCCGGCACCTGGACCCTCGAGGTCAAGGACGCCAGCAACGGCCAGCCGGTGACCCTCAACAACTGGGCCCTGCGCCTGTATGGCAGCAAGGCCGGCGCAGACGACACCTACTTCTACACCGACGAGTACCTCAAGGCGGTGCAGGGCCAGGCCAGCCGTGGCGTGCTGGATGACGCCGGCAACGGCACCGCGGGCGGGCGCAACACCCTCAACGCCGCGGCGGTCAGCGGCGATGTCCAGGTCAACCTGGCCACCGGCGTGGCCAGCATCGGCGGCGCGGCGCTGACCTTGCGCAACCCGAACGGCGTGCACAATCTCATCAGTGGTGACGGCAACGACACCCTGGTGGCCGGCAACGCCGATGCCCTGCTCGATGGCGGCCGAGGCAACAACAGCCTGACCGGCGGCAGCGGCAAGGACTACTTCGTGGTCCATCGCCGCGAGGGCGGCCAGGACACCGTGCACAGCTTCGAAGCGGCGAAAGGGGAGGTCATCGACCTGGTCGGCTTCACCGGCAAGACCTTCGCCGACCTGACCCTGCAGCAGCAGGGCGCGGATGTCCGCGTCGACCTGGGCAACGGCCAGCACATCCTGCTGAGCGGGCAATCGCTGGGCAACATCAGCGCGGCGAACTTCCAGTTCCAGGACCGCTTCGTGGCCCCGGCCAACTATGTCGACAGCAGCCGACCGACCGTGGACACCGGCACCGTCGCCGGCACCGTGGTGCTCAACGGCGGTGGCCAGGGCGTCAGCTTCAGCAGCGGCGCCGACGGCCAACTGGTCGCCGCGCTGGCCGGCAAGGTGTACAGCCACGACAGCGCCACCTCGGACCGCTTCGTCATCAGCCACCAGCTCAACGCCAGTGACTACCACAATGCCTTGCGCGGCTTCCGTCATGGCATCGACAAGATCGACCTGAGCCAGGTCGGCGTCACCCGTTTCGAAGAGCTGAGCATCGTCCAGAAGAACCGCGGCACCATCAATGGCCTGTCGCAGATCCATGGCGTGGAACTGAGCACCAACGTGCTGCGTGGCGCGGCTCAGCCGGTCAACCTGGCCTACCTCGACGCCATCGAAGTGGCCCAGCTCGATGCCGGCGACTTCATCTTCGCCAGCGCCCACCTGCCGGTGGAGACCGGCCAACCCGCGCTGCCGGGGATCGACCTGTCGCTGCCGGACCGGGTCAAGCCCATCGAGATCCCCGACCGGCTCACGCCGATCATCGAGCGGCCTGATATCAAGATCCCCGATGTCCGGGTTCCGGACTTCAGCATTCCGGATCACCGGATCCCGGATCTGAACGACCTGCTCAATCGCGGCACGGACGACTGGCGCAAGCGCTTCGATGACCACCCGAGCGTACCGACCCGGCCGGTCGAGATCCCTGACATCCGGCCAACGCCCATCGAAATCCCGGAGGTCAGAATCCCTGACCGACCAGCGGTCGACCTGCGCCCAAGCACCGATATCGACTCGATCCTCGAAGAAGCGAGGCGCCGGCGCGAGCAGATCATGGCGGAAAGCGACCGCCGCATGGAGGAGATGCGCAAGCGCTTCGATGACCATCCGAGCGTACCGACCCGGCCTGTCGAGATCCCTGACATCCGGCCAACGCCCATCGAAATCCCGGAGATCAAAATCCCTGACCGAACGGAGCTCGACCTGCACCCAAGCACCGATTCCGGCTCGCTCTACGAAGAATCGAAGCGCCGTTTCGAGGAACGCAAGCGCGAGCGGATCGAGCGTGATTCGGTGACACTGCCGGACATCAAGCCGACAGTCATCGACCACCGCGACTTCGAGGTCAAGGTGCCGGACATCGACACAAGCAGCGATTTCAAGCGTCCCAAGCCAGCCGACACCACGCCTGCAACACGCCCAGTGGCCAGTACCGCGCCGGCCCAGGCCTACCAGCTGATTGCTGCGGGCCAGGCCTGGAGCGCCGGTTCGCTGGGTGGGCTGTTCGGTCAGGCATTGAAGGATCCGGCACCCGTCTACCAGGTCAGCCTGGCCGACGGCTCGCCACTGCCCGCCTGGATGAGCTTCGATCCCGCCCAGGCTTCGCTGACGGGGACACCGTTGGCCGGCCTGAACGCGATCTACGACATCAAGGTCAATGCCGGCAGCGAAGCCAGCGCCGTGTTGCACCTGATGGTCCAGCCGACGCTGCTGACCGTGCCGACGTTCGACAGCGTGACCCTGGCCGACGACCAGTACGCGGTGAACCTGAGCAACTCGTTCACCAAGGTGACCGCCAACGGCGGGCGCCATCTGGCGCTGCTGGGCAACGGCACCACGGCCACCTTGCTGGGTAAGGAAGACCAGCAGGTCTTCGCCACAGGCTCCGGGGCCGAGGTGACCTTGGGCGACGGCAACAACACGGTCAAGGGCGGCGTCGACAAGCTGGTGGCCGGCCATGGCGACAACCTCGTCGAAACCACGGCCTCGTTCTCCAACTTCACGCTGGGCAATGGCCAGAACACCGTCAAGGGCAGGATCGACAAGCTGGTGGTCGGCAATGGCGACAACCACATCGAAAGCTCGGGCTCGTCCGCCAAGATCACGCTGGGCAACGGCCACAACACCGTCAAAGGCGAGGTCGGCAATCTGCAGGTCGGTGATGGCAACAACCAGATCGAAAGTTCGGGTTCGTTCGCCGAGATCACACTGGGTAACGGCCGCAACAGCGTCAAAGGCGCGGTGCGCAAACTGGTGGTCGGCGATGGCGACAACCACATCGAGTCATCCTCCTCGTTTGCCGACATCACCTTGGGCAAGGGCCACAACGACCTGGTCGTCACAGGCAGCATGAGCAACGTGAAGGTCGGCGAGGGCCGTACCGAAGTCGCGTTCAAAGGCAACATGAGCACCCTGACCTTCGGCAAGCCCGTGTTGCCCGAACAGCTGTGGTTCCAGCACCAGGGCGATGACCTGCTGATCAGCCATATCGGCAGTGAACAGCAGGTCACCCTGGATGACTGGTACGCCAGCTCGCCTGCCCGGGCCGGCAACATTGTTGCCGGTAACGGCCAGCGCCTGTCGGACCGCGATGTCGAGCAACTGGTCCAGGCCATGGCGGCGTTCGCACCGCCCGGCGCGGCAGCCACCAGCTTTGACGCGGCGCAGGCGCAAGCCTTGCAGCCGGTGCTCGCTGCCAACTGGCGCTAACGCCTGATGCCTGGAGGCTTGCGAGCCTCCAGGTGACGGCATCCTGATCAAAACAACGCCATCTGCCCGCCTGGCGGGCAGAATGCGCTGCAATCCAGCGCCAACCCCTCCCGCCCTTCAAACCCCAGCCGCCTGGCCGCCTTGCGAAAGCGCTGCGCCAACAATTCGGCGAACACCCCTTCACCGCGCATCCGCGCACCGAACCGGCTGTCGTACAACTCACCACCGCGGCTCTGGCGAATCAGGCTCAGCACATGGGCGGCGCGCTGTGGATAGTGGTCCTGTAACCACTGCTCGAAAAGCGGCGCCACTTCCAGCGGCAGGCGCAGCATCATGTACGCGGCGCTCTGCGCGCCGGCCTCCTTGGCCGCCTCCAGCAAGCGCTCCAGTTCACTATCGTTG